>CAIPHQ010000338.1 GCA_903864895.1 uncultured Rhodospirillales bacterium | reverse complement strand
CGCGCGCGGCGCGTCGTCGGCCAGCCACGCGTGCTCGGCCAGTTGCATGGCGGCGTGCAGATGGCCGGGGGCGGCGGCCAGCGCCTGTTGCAGCAGCGCGGCCGACGCGGCGGCGTCGCCGGCCACGCGCAGTTCCACCGCGTATTCCACCAGCGCTTCCGGGTTGCCCGGATGCTGGGCCACGGCGTGGCGGAAGGCGGTCAGCGCCGCAGGGCGGTTGCCTTCCATGCGCTCCAGATGCCCGGCTTGCAGCAGCGCGGGCAGGCTGTCCGGTGCCAGCGCCAGAATGTCCTGCAGCGCCGCGCGGGCCGCGTCCATCTGGCCGCTGTCGCGCAGTTCGGTGGCGATTTCCAGCCGCAGCGGCACGCTGTCCGGCGTGATCGCCAGCGCCGCCTGAAACTGCGCCAGCGCCCCCGCCCGGTCGCCCCGCCGCCGGGCCAGATGGCCCAGCCGGACCACCACGCCGGCATTGCCGGGGTCCAGTGCCAGCACGGCGCGCAGCACGTCCTCCGCCTCGGACAGGCGGCCGAGTTCCGTGAGGTCGGTGGCGAGTTCCTGCAACACGCCGGGATGCTGCGGCTGCAACGCCCGCGCCCGCTCGAACTGCGCCAGCGACGCCGCCCGGTCGCCGCGCCGCCGCGCCAGATGGCCCATGCACACCGCCGCATCGAAGCGCCGCGCCGGGGCGGGCACACGCTCATACAATTCCCCGGCATCGGCCAGACGGCCCAGCGCGGCCAGTTCCAGCGCAGCTTCCTGCGGCAGGCCCTGATGCGCGGGGTGGGCTTCCATCGCCGCCTGAAACGCCGCCAGCGCCGCCGCCCGGTCCCCGCGCGCCCGCGCCAGATGGCCGCGCTGCGCCAGCCCGCCCAGCGAGGCGGGATGCAGCGCCAGCACGCTGGCCACCAGCGCATTCGCCTCGTCGAGCCGGCCCATGGCGAGCAGTTCGGCCACACATTCCAGCATCGCGCCTTCATGCCGCGGCATGACCACAAGGGCGGCGCGAAACTGCGCCAGCGCCGCTGCCCGGTCGCCGCGTGCGCGCAGGATATGGCCCAGGATCGCGAGTGCGCCGAAACTGTCAGGCATCAGCGCCAGCACGGCGCGGATTTCGGCCTCGGCGGCATCAAGGTTCCCGGCGGTGCGCAGCGCCTCGGCGCGGGCGATGCGGGCCGGGATCGGCGCGTCCTGCTGATCGCTCATGCGCGATGGTCCGGTGTGGTGAGCATATGTGTTTGCCGGGTTCGTCAGGCCGAAGGCAAGAGGCGGAGCCGCCGCAGCGCCGTCGCCTCCAGCCCCTCGGGCCGCCCGGCCAGACGCCAGCACAGCAGCAGGCTGCCCAGATAGGCCAGCGCGCCTGCGGCAATCGCCAGCACCAGCCGCAGCCATGCGCTGTCCGGGGCCGCCGCCTGCACGGCGGGCACCAGCAGCGCCATCGGCACGGCGGCCGCCAGCGGCCGCCAGCCGCGCGCGGCCAGATCGGCGAGCGTGACCGGCAGCACGCGGGTCAGCGCCAGAAACATGCCGGGGATAAACAACCCGGTCACCGCCGTGCGTGCCCAGGCGATGCTTTCCACGCTGCCGAACAGGCCCGCCAGCGTCAGCGCCAGCACGGTCAGGCCCGCGCGCGTGCCGGTCAGTTGCGCGGCCAGTCTGGCGTGGCCCACGGCACCCAGTACGGTGAACCCGGTCTGCATGATGCCGTACAGTCCGCCCGCGATGGCCAGAATCCGCACCAGCGGCACGGTCTGCTGCCACGCCGGGCCCAGCGCGAGGCGCACGAAATCCTCGGCCACCAGCGCCATGCCCAGCCCGGTCGCCACCGAGATGATTGTCGAGGCGGCGAACACGTCCAGATACGCCGCGCGCACCGCCTGCGGGTCCGCGCTGATGCGGGCGAAGACCGGGAACAGCGCGCGGGTGACGGGCAGCACCACCTCGATGGTCGGCGCGGTGGCGACATCGGCAGCGACCGCGTAGCTGCCCATCGCCGCCGGGGCGGCGACGCCGCCCACCACGAATTCATCGGCCTTGTCCTGCACGAACTGCGCGACATGCACCGCCAGCATCCAGCCGGAAAACGCCAGCAGCCCGCGAATGCGCCGCGTGCACCAGCGCGGGCGGTACGGATGCATCACGAAACTCAGCGCCACGCTCAGGATGCGCCCGCCCAGAATGCCCGCCACCAGCGCCCGCTCATCGCCCAGCCACAGCGCAACACCGATGGTGACCGCGATGGTGGCCAGACGCTGCAAAATCTGGAAGGTGAAGTCGGCGCCGAAGCGCAAATCCTTGCGGAACGCCACCACGCCGATGTTCTCGAACCCGCCCACCAGGGTGCGCAGTGCCAGCAGGCGGATCAGCCAGCCTGCCGCGTCAGAGTGGAAGTACAGCGGTGCCAGCGGCGAGACCGCCCATTGCAGCAGGGTCAGCGCGACGGCGATCAGAATGCTCAGCGTCCACACCGAATCATAATCGTCACGGGTGGGATCCGGCATGCGGATCAGCGCCAGCCGCTGCCCGGTTTCCCCCAGCACCTCAATCAGCCCCACCACCACCATTGCCATGGCCACCAGCCCGAAATCGCCGGGTGAGAGCAGGCGGGCGAGCACGAAGGTGTTGACCAGACCCAGCCCGCGCACCGCCCAGCGCAGCGCCACGGTCCATGCGCTGCCGGCCAGCAGGCTGCGCCCGGCGTTGAATGTTCCGCCGTTCACAGGGCGCGCACCGGACGGTGCATCAGCCACGCTGCCAGCCGTGCCGCATCGAAGGTTCCGTGCGCATCGGTGATGGCGCTGGCCTCGACGGAAATGCGGCCGAGCAGGGCAGCGGGCCGCCCGCCGGGGGCGGCGTTGATACAGGCGTCACTGGTGAACAGCGTGGCAAACCCTTCGCGCCGTGCCGCCTGCACGCAATCGCTGTTGTAGCGCCCATGCGGGAACGACAGCGCGGTGATCTGCGGCCCCAATGCGGCGCGGCAGCGCGCGAGATCTCCCGCCGGATCGGCCATCAGGCTCATCGGCAGATGCGCCGCGCCATGCCCGCCAAAGTCCACACCCTGCGCGGCCAAGGCAGGCATTTGCGCCATCCCCAGCATGTGATCGCCCTCGGCGGCGAGATCCGCCGCCCGCAATGGCGCGATGGCACGCGCCCGGATGTCAGGGGCGAGGGCGGCATAGCGCAGCAGCAGCGCCAAAGGCGGGGGATCTTGCGGGATTTGCTCAGCCGTGCCGCCAGCATTGGCCCACAATGCCCTGAAATCATGGCCCTCCCGTAGCGCGCGCAACAATACTTCCTGCCACCACGGGCCGGGTGTGGCGATGGCGTCGGTGGCCAGAAACACCGTGGCGGGCATCCCGGCGCGGTGCAGCAGCGGCAGCGCCGTGGTGGCGAAATCCTGCCAGCCATCGTCGAAAGTCAGCAGCAGCGCGCGCGCTGGCAGCGCCGCCCCGCCCGCAATGGCGGCCTGCACCTGTGCCAGACTGACCACGGCGTAGTGGCGGCGGAACACTGGCAGGCAGGCGGCGAACAGTGGCGCGGGCAGGGTGTAGATCGGGTCGGCGTGGCGTGCGGCTTGGCTGGCCGGGTCCACCACGCGGTGGAACATCGCCACCGTCAGCGTGTCTGCATGGCGCAGGCGGTGGCGCAGGCCGATGGCCCCGCTGGCATAGGCCGTGCTGCGCAGCGCATCGCGGCTCATCGGCGGATCAGCCGTTTCAGCCAGCGGCCGGGCGGTGAGGCGCTGGCCAGAAACAGCAGGTTTTCCAAAGGCCGGTAGCCCAGCGCCATCGCCTCCAGCACCAGCGCCAGACCGTCGTGGTACTGGCCGTAGCTGTAGGCAGCGCGGCCCACACGGCACAGGCGTTCACCCATGATGCCACGCACCTCCCGCCGCGACAGGCGGGCGCGTTGGGCGGCGACATGGCGGCGGATCATCGGCAGCGTGATCTCGATCTGCTGGCGCGCGCCCAACCCGGTACCGACGCCGGAGACGCTGACGGGCGTGACATGCACGCGCACCAGCGCCTGATCCACGTAGGCCAGCCGCCCCAGCAACGACAGGCGGATCCACAAATCCTGATCCTCGGCCACCGGCAGCGCCGGGTCGAACCCGCCCGCTTGCAGCAGTGCGGCCCGGCGCACCGCCACGCAGGGGGTGGCGATGGTGTTGCGCGCCAGCAGAAAGCGCCACGCCGCATCGCCCGCGTGCGGGATGTTGCCGTCGAACAGCGGGCCGTGGTCCCGCCCGTCCAGCCCGATCAACCGCGCGCCGCAGGCCACGAACACCGCCGCCGGGTCGGCGATCAGCGCATCCACCTGCCGCCGCAGCTTGCCCGGCAGCCATTCGTCGTCGGCGTCCTGAAACGCGATGATTTCGCCGGTGGCTGCGGCCATTCCGGCATTGCGCGCCGCCCCGGCCCCCAGGGCTGACGGCTGGCGGATCAGCCTCACGTCCGCATAGCCCGCGGCAATTGCGGCGGTGGCGTCGTGGCTGGCGGCATCGACCACGATGATTTGCAGGGGCGCGTAATCCTGCGCCCGTACCGAATCGATGGCGCGCGCCAGTGTGGCCGCCGCGTCACGGGCGGGGATGATGACCGAGACCAGCGGAGGAGCGGCGGAGGACAGCGGGTCGGGCACGCCTGCGGACCGTTCTAGGGATGACTCTGGTCTAGCGATGACTCTGGGCGCGCGGCGCGCAGCCTGCCATGAGGCATAGCAGCATGCTTCGCCGAAGGATGCGACGGTGCGAGGCGGCTGGGCGGAGGGAGTGCATGGCCGGGGTTGCGCGCTGGTGAAAGCCGAACTGATGCCACCCTCGGCGCTGGGCGAGTCCGAGCGTGCCGCATGGCGGGCGATGGCCGCCGCGGCACCCGATACGCGCCGCGCCTTCTTCGCCCCCGGCTTCGCCCGCGCGTGTGAGACGGCGCATGGCCGCGCCCGCGTGGCGGTGCTGCACGAGGGCGGCGCACTGCGTGGCTTCCTGCCGCTGCAATTCGCCACGGGCTGGCACCGCGCGGCAGGGCTGGCCGAGCGGATCGGCGGTGAACTGAACGACGCCGCCGGGCTGGTGGCGCTGGCAGGCGTGCAGGTGAACCCGCGCGCGCTGTTGCGGCAGGCGGGCATCGGCGCGCTGTTCATCACCCACCTGACCGAAGGGCAGGCCGCGCGCGGGCTTGCCAGCGAGGCCGAGGAAATCGGGCATGTCATCGACCTGTCCGGCGGCGGTGCCGCCTATCACGCCGCGCTGGACGCCGAATTCCAGCGCGACACCGCGCGGCGGCTGCGCCGGGCGGAACGTGAGTTCGGTCCGCTGCGCTTCGAATTCGACCCGCACCCGGACGCGGCAGCGGCGCTGGCGCTGATCGGCCGCAAGCGCGCGCAATATGCCCGCACCGGCGCCGCCGACCCATTCGCCGTGCCCGGCCCGCTGCGGCTGATCGCCGCGCTGTGCGAGGCCTCCGCGCACGATTGCCAGCCCACTTTGGCGCGGCTGTGGGCCGGGGAGCGCGTGCTGGCCGCGCATTTCGGCCTGCTGTGCCACGGCGTGCTGAGTTACTGGTTCCCGGTCTATGACCCGGCGGCGGAGAAAGTCTCACCGGGGCGGCTGCTGCTGTGGCACCTGACCGGACAGGCCGAGGCGTGCGGCATCACGCTGATCGACCGTGGGGCCGGGGATAATCCGGCCAAGCGGGATTTTTCTACCGGCACCCGGCGTTTCGGCACCGCCAATCTTGCCGCAGGCGGCATGCGCGGCGGGATTGCCCGGCTGG
>CAIPHQ010000337.1 GCA_903864895.1 uncultured Rhodospirillales bacterium | reverse complement strand
TTGAACTTCCGGTGCGGGTCTGTCGCGGCCGCTGTTGCGCCGATTTTTGGCTCCGGCGGCCCGATCTGGACGGATTTCGGGTATCATGCCGCAGCCGCCAGCAGCCTCGGCAGGCGAACCAGGTTGTAGGCGGCCATGGCGAAGGTGAATTGCCAATCGATCTTCGGCAGCCCGCAGTGGCGCGCCTTGCGCAGACCGGCGACGGTCTTGGCCCGGCCGAACGCTTCCTCGATCCGCTTTCGGATGCGCAGACTGACCACGTAGCCGGGATGGCGCGTGGTTCGGCCGTCGATCGCCGAGCGGCGGCCATTGTCGTTCTGCGCCACGTGCGGCGTGACGTTGATCTCGCGCATCCCGGCGACGAAGTCCTGCGTGTCGTAACCTTTGCCGGCGGCCACGGTGATCCGCTGGGCGCGCTCGGCGTGCGGTTCGATCAGGTGCTGGGCGGCCAGCCGTTCGGCATGACCCGAGGCGCGGGTGGCGGTCGCACCGATGATCAGCCCGTTGCGGTTTTCCATGAGAGCGTGCCCCATGAAACAGAGCTTTGCCTCCTTGCCCTGTCCCTTCTTATAGAGCCGGGCGTCGCCATCGGTGGTCGAGGCGTGCGTGTCGTTGCTGCGCGTCTGGCCGTGGAAATCCTGCTCGCCGTTGCGGCCGGCGCCGGGAGGCGGGCCGGAGCCGTCTTTGGGTCGAAAACTCTTGGTGCTCGCCCAGGCTTCCAGCAGCGTGCCGTCGACCGGGAAATGCTCGCTCGACAGCAGCGCCTTCACCTTCGGCCGCGCCAGCACCGTGGCCAGAAATCGGCTGGCGATCTCACCGGCCAGCAACCGGTCGCGGTTCTTGCTGAAGCTGGTGGCGTCCCACACCGGGTCGTCCACGCCGAGGCCAACAAACCAGCGGAACAGCAGATCGAACTCGATCCGCTCGACCAGTTGGCGTTCCGAACGGATCGTGTAGAACGCCTGCAACAGCAGCGCCCGCAGCAGCCGCTCAGGTGGGATCGATTCCCGGCCGAACGGCGAGTAAAGCGCATCGAACTCTGCCGACATCGCGCTCAGCGCAGCGTTCACGACATCCCGGATCACGCGCAGCGGATGGTCCGCTCGCACCCGCTTCTCGAGATCAACGTAGCTGAACAGAGAACCCGCAACCGCGTCGTTCCCGCGCATCTTCCCTCCGGATCAATCCCAGATCAGGGAATCATAACGAACCGCCGCGCCGCCACCGCTTTTCAGCAGCCTGCTAGGCGCGCAACCGGCCATCCCCGACCCAATGCCTGGCCCGGCGATGGGCGCGCTGCGCGGCAGCTTGCGCGAAAGCAGCAAATCGGCAGTGCCGGCATGGGTGACGCGCCGCCGTTGCACGCGAATCCACACCGCCGGGCTTGCTTTTCTGCCCCGCCGCAGGCATGTGACGGCGCTGAAAACCGGCCGTTGGGCCGGGGAACGGGCGGGTGCGCGGGCCAGGGGGCATCGCGGCGCCCTCTTGTTGTTCGCCCATTGGGCTTATGGAGGCCATCGTGTCCGCGACCCCGCTTGAGAAGATCCGCAATATCGGCATTACCGCGCACATTGACGCGGGCAAGACCACCACGACCGAGCGGATTTTGTATTACACTGGCGTGTCGCACAAGATCGGCGAAGTGCACGACGGCAACACCACGACCGACTACATGGAGCAGGAGCGCGAGCGCGGCATCACCATCACCTCCGCCGCCGTGACCTGTGAGTGGAAAGACCACCGCATCAACATCATCGACACGCCCGGCCACATCGACTTCAACATCGAAGTGAACCGCAGCCTGCGCGTGCTGGACGGCGCCGTGTTCATCATCGAGGGCGTGGCCGGCGTGCAGCCGCAGTCCGAGACCAACTGGCGTCTGGCCGACCGCTACAACGTCCCGCGCCTGATCTTCATCAACAAGCTGGATCGCACGGGTGCCGATTTCTACCGCGCGTTCGACACGCTGAAGGAAAAGCTCGACATCATCGCGCTGCCCCTGCAGCTGCCGATCGGTGCCGAAGACCAGTTCCTCGGCGTGGTCGATCTGGTGGAGATGAAGGCCATCATCTGGGAAGGTGGCGAACTGGGCGCCAAGTTCCATGATGAGCCGATTCCGGCCGACCTGATGGAAAAGGCCAAGGAATACCGCCAGCTGCTGCTCGACACCGCGCTGTCGGTGGACGATGCGGGCATGGAAGAATACTTCGAGAACGGCGACGTGGCCGTGGCGACGCTGAAGCGCGCCATCAAGACCGGCACCATCAGCGGCGCGTTCCGCCCGGTGATGTGCGGCACCGCGTTCAAGAACAAGGGCGTGCAGCCGCTGCTCGATGGCGTGCTTGACTATCTGCCGTCGCCGGTTGACGTGGCCGGTATTTCCGTGGCCGCCGAGGAAGGCGAGGAAGACGGCGAGTTTAGCAACCGCCGCCGCATCAAGGCTGACCCGGCCGCGCCGTTCGCGGGCCTCGCGTTCAAGATCATCAACGACAAGTATGGCACGCTGACCTTCGTGCGCGTTTACGCCGGCACGCTGAAAAGCGGCGACACGGTGATGAACACCACCAAGGAGCACAAGGAACGCGT
>CAIPHQ010000336.1 GCA_903864895.1 uncultured Rhodospirillales bacterium | reverse complement strand
ACAATCGGGCCGTGCGCGGACAGATTATAGGCGGTCGAGCCTGCCGGCGTGGACACCAGCACGCCGTCGCAGATCAGTTCGGTCAGGCGCACGCGGCCATCAATGGAAATGCGGATTTTCGCCGCCTGCCGCAATTGGCGCAGCAACGATACCTCGTTCAGCGCCAGCGCTTCTTCCACCCGCCCGGTGCCGGTCACGGCGTGCATCCGCAGCGGATGCAGCACCGCTTCTTGCGCGCGTTCAAGGCGGCCGGGCAGGTCGGCCTCGTTGAACGCATTCATCAGAAAGCCGACCGAGCCGCAATTCATGCCGTACACCGGCACGTCGCGCGTCAGGTTGCGGTGCAGGGTTTCCAGCATGAACCCGTCGCCACCCAGACAGACAATGGCGTCGGCTGTTTCCGGGCTGCAATCGTCATAGGCGGCAATCAGCCGGGCGCGGGCGTCCTGCGCGGCCGGGGCAGGGGAGGCGACGACGGCAATGCGCTCGATGCGCCGCTCCGGCACGGCCCCGCCAAACGGTGCCGTGCGGGTCAGGCTCAAGCGAGTTTCCGGTGGTCCAGCACGGGCATGTCGCGGCGCACCTTGGCGGTCAGCGCCGGGTCGATGCGCGCGGTGGTCCAGCCAATGCCGTCCGATACCTTGGCCACCACATGGCCCCACGGGTCGCACACCAGTGAGTGGCCATAGGTGGCGCGCTTGCCGCCGCCCGCGTCGGTGTGGTCGCCCCATGTGGCCGGGGCGGCCAGCCAGCATTGGGTTTCGATGGCGCGCGCGCGGATCAGCACCTCCCAATGGTCGCGCCCGGTGGGCACGGTGAAGGCGGCGGGCAGAAAAATCAGTTCGGCCCCCGCGCGGCGCAGCGCCAGAAACAGTTCGGGGAAACGCACATCGTAGCAGATGGCGCAGCCCACCTTCACGCCATCGGCCTCATAGGTCACCACCTGATCGCCGCTGCCGAAGGTCGCACTCTCTCGGTAGCCGGTGCCATCCGGCGTGGCGATGTCGAACAGATGCACCTTGCGGTAGCGCGCCAGTTCACTGCCCTGCGGGCTGAACACCACGGTGGTGTTGAACAGCCTGTCGCCCGCGCGCTCGGCCAGCGATCCGCCATGCACATGGATGCGCCGGTCGCGGGCCACAGTGCGGAGGAATTCATACGCCGCCCCGCCCGGCTCGTTCGACCCCACCGGCGGCAGTTCCTCGGCGGCGGCGAACTTGGTGGCACGGTCGCCGCCCAGGCAGGTCCACATCTCCGGCAGTGCGACGATGGACGGGCGGTCGGCCTCGATGGCACCGTCGAGCAGGCGTGTGGCCTGCGCGATGTTGGCGGCCTTGTCGTGGCCGGCGTTCATCTGGATCACGCTGACGCGCATGGCGGCATCCTTCGGGGTTGCTGGAATGAGCTTAACCGAACCGTGTCAGCGCGGCCAGTTCAGCCGCGGCTCGGCACGGGCCGGGCGTTCGGGCTCCGGCGGGTCCGGCTCGCGCACGGCGGGGCGCATCGGCGGCGGGGTTGCGGCAGGCTCGCCATGCGGTGCGGCGGTGACGCGATGGTTCAGCAGGCGCAACTCGGCCTGAATTTCATCCAGCCGCGCGTCGATCAGGTCCAGCCGGTCCTTCACGCCGAAGCCGTTGAACGGCAGCAGCAGAAACGCCAGCGCCCACACGAAGGCCGGAATGGCGGCCAGCATCACCGCCCACCACGGCAACCACTCCGGCAAGGCAGCTTGGAACATCATGCGGCACGCTTATCAGATGCGCAGGGCTGCCGCGAGTGACGTTCCGGTTGGCGTCAAGGCGCGCGGCATGGCAAGGGACGCGGGTCAAAGGATACCCGCCATGCTGCTGCTGATCCCCGGCCCCGTCGCCACCCGCCCCGAAGTGCGCGCCGCGCTGGCGCAGGACATCGCGCCGTGGGACCCGAGCTTCCGCCCGCTGTATGCCGAGGTGCGCGCCCGCGTGGCCGCCATCGCCAATTGTGATCTGACGCAGCACGCGGCCCTGCCGTTGCAGGGCTGCGGGCATTTCGCGGTCGAGGCCGCCGTGCGCAGCCTGATCCCGCCGGGCGGCAAGCTGCTGGTGCCGATGTGCGGCTCCTATGCCGAGCGCATGGCCCGTCTGGCGCGGGAAGCCGGGCGCGTGGTGGTGCCGCTGCCCGCGCCGTCCGAGGTGCCGCTCGACCCGGCGGCGCTGGCCGCAGCGCTGGCCGCTGATGCCGAGATCAGCCATGTCGGGCTGGTCTATTCGGAAACCAGTTCCGGCGTGGTGCACGACCCGATGACGACGGCCGATGTGGTGCGCGCCGCCGGGCGGCGGGTGATTCTGGACGCGGTCAGCGCCTTCGGCGCGCTGCCGTTCGACATGCAGGCGCACCCGGAAATCGACGCAGCCATTTTCACCGCCAACAAATGTCTGGAGGGGATGCCCGGCGTCTCGTTCGTGCTGGCCCGCAGCGCGGCACTGGCGGCGGGGCGCGCCGGGTCATGGAGTTTCGACCTGTACGACGTGCTTCAGAACGGCCTGAAGGACAACTGGGGCAGCTTCCGCTTCACCCCGCCCGCACAGGTCATGGCCGCGCTGCGCACCGCGCTGCGCCTGCACGAGGCCGAGGGCGGCCAACCCGCACGCCTCGCGCGCTACCGCGCCAATGCCGATACGCTGTACGACGGCATGCTGCGCATCGGCCTGCGCCCCTATGTGGACCGCGCCCATCAGGGCCCCATCGTGCTGAACGTCCACGCGCCCGCCGATCCGGCGTGGTCGTTACAGGGGTTCGTCGATGCGCTGAAGGCGCGCGGCTTCCTGATCAGCAATTTCTACAACACCACCACCCCGAGTTTCCGCGTGGGCTGCATCGGCGCGATCACGCCATCGGACATGGCGCGATTCGTGGCGGCGGCGGATGCGGCGTTGACGGAGATGGGGGTCAGGGTGCGGGCGGCCGCATAACCACCGGCGGATGCGGCTCAAGTGCCACGCCACCAAGCGGCGGGCGCGGGTATTCGACACCGGTGTAGCTGCCGGGTGTTGCCCATGCCACGGCTTCAGCCGCCCTGGCAGCGTGAGCCGTCGGCCCTTTCCATGGTCGCGCCGCAACAAGGCTGGCAGACCGGCCCGCCATGTTTCATCGGCAACCTGCCCTCAACACCCCGCCAGCCCTCGCGCCACCTCCAGCAACACATTCGCCCCCGCTGCCAGATCGCGCGGCGGCGTGTGTTCGCGCGGGTTGTGGCTGATGCCCTCGGCACTTGGCACAAAAATCATCGCGGCCGGGCAGATGCGGGCCAGCATCTGCGCGTCATGCCCCGCGCCGGAGGTGATACGGCGGCAGCGCAGGCCACGGGCGGCGGCGGCGGCTTCGATGCTGGCCACGATTCCGGCGTCGAACAGCACCGGCTGAAACCGGGCGAGGCGCTCGGTGCTGATGCTCACCCCTTCCTCTGCCGCCAATGCCGCCAGATGCGCGGCAAACGCCGCCTCGGCCTGTTGCAGCCGGGCTTCGTCCGGGTCGCGCAGATCCACGGTGAAGGTGGCCCGCGCCGGGATCACGTTGATGGCGTTGGGTTCCAGCGCAAGGCTGCCCACGGTGGCCACGGTCGGGTGGTTCGATGCGGTGGCGAGGCCGCGCAGGAACAGCATGGCGCGCGCGGCGGCGATGCCTGCGTCACGCCGCATCGCCATCGGCGTGGTGCCCGCGTGGTTGGCCACGCCGTCGATGGTCACGCGCTGCCACGAGATGCCCTGCAGGTTCTCGACCGCGCCGAGTTGCCAGCCCTCCCGCTCCAGCACCGGCCCCTGTTCGATATGCAGTTCCACATAGGCATGCGGGCGCAGGAAGCCGGGGGCGTGCGGCCCGGCGTAGCCGATGCGGGACAGTTCCGCGCCCAGCACGCTGCCATCGGTGCCCACGCTGGCCAGCGCCACCGCCAGATCCAGCCCGCCCGCGAAGGTGAGTGAGCCGAGCATGTCCGGCGCGTAGCGCACGCCTTCCTCGTTGGTGAACGCGGCCACCGCCAGCGGGCGCGCCGGGCGCAGACCCGCTTCCTTCAGCGTCTGGATCACCTCCAGCCCCGCCAGTACGCCGTAGCAGCCATCGTAGATCCCGGCGTCGATCACGCTGTCGATATGCGAGCCGAGCAGCACCGGGGCCGCCTCGGGGCCGGTGGCCTCGCGCCACAGCCCGAACATGTTGCCGATGGCGTCCACCGCCAGTTCCAGCCCGGCCTCGGCCATCCATGCGGCCAACTGGTCCCGCCCGGCTTTGTCGGCGTCCGACGCCGCCAGCCGCACCAGCCGCCCCGCCTTGTCGCGGCCGATCTGGCCCAGCGTATGCAGCCGCGCCAGCAGCCGCTCGGCATTCATGGCCAGCGCGGTCATGTCAGCAGCCCCGCCACCACGTCCTTGTACTGCGCCATCACGATGTGGCGGCGCACCTTCTGGGTGGCGGTCATGGTGCCTTCCTCCAGCGTGAACGGCGGCACCACGGCGTGCTTGCGCACCCGTTCGGTCACCGACAGCCGCTTGTTGACCTGTGCGACAACGGCATCCACCGCCGCCTTGTCGAAGCCTTCGGCGGCGACCAGCAACGCCGACAACCCGGCCTGCCCCTCGCCGAACACCACCGCCTGTGCCACGGCGGGCTGGGCGATCAGCATCCCCTCGATCCGCGCGGGCGAGACATTGTCGCCGCCCGACAGCACGATCATGTCCTTCTTGCGGTCGGTGATGGTCAGGAAGCCCTCGGCATCCAGACGGCCGATATCGCCGGTGTGCAGCCAGCCGTCCTGAATCGCCGCCGCCGTATCGGCCGGGCGGCCCCAGTAGCCGTCCATCACCAGATCGCCGCGCACGCAAATCTCGCCATCGGCGGCGATGCGGACCTCCACGCCCTTCAACGGGCGGCCCACGCTTTCAATCCGGCTCGCGCCCGGCGTGTTGGCGGAAATCACCGGCCCGGCTTCGGTCTGGCCATAGCCTTGCAGCATCGCAAAGCCGAGGCCGAGGAAGAACCGCCCCACCTCCGGCTCCAGCCGCGCGCCGCCCGACATCGCCGCCCGGCAGCGCCCGCCGAAGCGCAGCATCACCTTGCGGCGCACCATGCGGTCCAGCAACGGGTCGATCAGCCATTCCAGCGGGTTGCGCCACTCGCCCTCGGCGCGCTTGCGGCCGATTTCGATGGCGGCGTGGAACAGCCGCTGCCGCCATGCCGGCTCACGCGCCACCTGCGCCAGAATGCGGGCGCGGATCACCTCCAGAATGCGCGGCACCATCGTCATGATGGTCGGCTGCACCGTGGTCATGTCGGCGGCCAGATGCTCCACGCCGCGCGAATACACCACCTCGGTGCCGACACTCAGCAGGAAGAACTGCCCGGCGGTGTGCTCGTAGCTGTGCGACAGCGGCAGGAACGACAAATACACCTCGTCCTTGAACCCCAGCGGGCGCATCAGGTCGAACGCGCCCCGGCAGTTGGACAGGATGGCGCGGTGCGGCAGCATCACGCCTTTCGGCACGCCGCCGGTGCCCGACGTGTAGATCAGGCAGGCCAGCGCGCCGGACGGAATGATGGATGCCTCGGCGGCGATGTCCGCAAACGGTTCGGTGCTGCCGGCCAGACCGGCCCAGTCAAGGCAGCGCACGCCATCCACCGTGCTGCCATCCAGCGTGACCAGCAAATCCAGCGGCCCCGCCTTGGCCACCTTGCCTGCCAAGGCCGCGTTGGCGCAGATCGCCGCCCGCGCGCCGCAGTCGCGCAGCACATGCGCGTGATCATCGACCGTGTTGGTGGCATAGGCGGGCACCGGCACGGCGCGGATGGCCAGCAGCGCGGTTTCGGCAATGGGGTATTCCGGGCGGTTTTCACTGACGATCACCACACGGTCGCCCGCCGACACCCCTGCCGCGCGCAGGGCGCGGGCCACCGAGGCCGCCTGTGTGCCGAACGCGCCCCATGTCATGGAATGCCACGTCCCGCCGCGATACCAGCGCAGCATTGGCTTGTTGGGCCATTCCCGCGCGCGGTCCAGCATCATTGCGGCCAGATTGGGCCATTGTGGATAGACGTCCACCCATCTCTCCCTTTGTGCCGTGGCCCTTTGACGGCCCACAGGTACAGCTTACATGAAGCTGGAAAAGTTCAGCACAGGACACTCACTCGATGCCCGACGGACAGGCCAACGCCGCACTGCGCGAGGCCCCGCTGCCCAACTGGAACCTCGCCGACCTGTACCCGTCGCCGGACAGCGCGGAATTGGCCGCCGACCTTGCCCGCGCCGCCGCCGAAGCCAGCGCGTTTGCCGCGAGCCACGCCGGGCGCGTGGCGCAACTGCCCGCCGCCGGTCTGGCAGACGCCATCGCCACCTATCAGCGGATCGAGGAAGTGCTCGGCCGGGTGATGTCCTTCGCGCAATTGCTGTTCGCGGGTGATTCCACCAATGCCGAAATCGGCCGCTTCAGCCAGTCGATGAACGAGCGCGTCACCGGGATCAGCAGCGACCTGATTTTCTTCACGCTGGAAATCAACCGGCTGGACGAAGCCGATCTGCGCCGCAAACTGTCCGACCCCGCACTGGCGCATTGGGGCCCCTGGCTGCGCGACCTGCGGGTGTTCCGCGAACACCAGTTGTCCGATGAGCTGGAAAAACTGCTGCACGAAAAGGAAGTCACCGGCCGTTCGGCGTGGTCGCGCCTGTTCGACGAGACGGTGGCCGGGATGCGGGTGAACGTGGCCGGTGAAGACCTGACGGTCAGCGCCGCGCTGAACAAGCTGTCCGACCGCGACCGCGCCACGCGCGAGGCTGCCGGGCGCGCGGTGGGCCGCGCGTTCGGCGACAACGTCAAGCTGTTCAGCCTGATCACCAACACGCTGGCCAAGGACAAGGAAATCATCGACACGTGGCGCCATTACCCGCGCCCGGAAAGCTACCGCAACCGCTCCAACATGGTCGAAGACAGCGTGGTCGATGCGCTGGTGACGGCGGTGACCGGCGAGTATCCGCGCCTGTCGCACCGCTACTACACGCTGAAGGCCAAGTGGCTGGGTCTGCCCAAGTTGCAGCACTGGGACCGCAACGCCCCGCTGCCCGAGGACGAGGACCGGCACATCCAGTGGCCGGACGCCACCCGCATCGTGCTGGACGCCTACGGCGCGTTCTCGCCGGATCTGGCCCGCGTCGGGCAGCGCTTCTTCGACGCGCCGTGGATCGACGCGGAACTGCGCCCCGGCAAGTCGGGCGGCGCCTTCGCGCACCCCACCGTGCCCTCGGTGCACCCGTATCTGCTGCTGAACTACCATGGCCGCACGCGCGACGTGATGACGCTGGCGCATGAACTCGGCCACGGCGTGCATCAGGTGCTGGCCGGACACAATGGCGCGCCGATGGCGCCGACGCCGCTGACATTGGCGGAAACGGCCAGTGTCTT
>CAIPHQ010000335.1 GCA_903864895.1 uncultured Rhodospirillales bacterium | reverse complement strand
ATCCCGGCTGTCGATAGGTCCACGGCGGTAGTGCCTGTGCTCGCAGGCCCATCAGCGCCATCACTCCACACTATTTGTGCATTGGCGCCCCCGGCGGGACCGGGGCGGTTCCCTGCCGCGGAGTGTTGAGCGTAAGGTCATGGCCGTTGCGGAGGAACGATCTTCCGCACGGCGCGCCGGGTGGCGTGTCATCAAGCAGTGGTGAGGCCGGGCATGGAGACCCACGACCATCAGCGTCCGGGCGGCGCGGCCCCCCATCCGCGCACCATCGGCTGGCTTGGCACCACCGCGCTCGCCATGGGCGGCAGCAACCAGAGCCTGTTCCTGATCGGCGCGCTGGTCGGCGGTGAAGGCAACATCCCGGGGCAGGGCGGCGCGGCCATCCCGCTGCTGATTGTCGGATTGCTTCTGAGTTGGGCGGCCGCACCGGGCTGGATTGAACTGGTGCTGCTCTCGCCACGCCGGGTCGGCGGCATCGCGGCAGCCTGCACGGCGGCCTTCCGGCCGTACAGCGAAATCCTCTCGGCGCTGGCCGGCGTTTGTTACTGGTGGGGATGGGTGCCAACCTGCGGGCTGACGGCCATCTTCTCGGCGGCAGCCATCAACCAATGGGTGTTGCCCGGTGTGCCGCCGGTGCTGATTGCCGGCTGCATTGTGCTGCTGTTCACCGCCATCAACATGGCCGGCATTACGGTGGTGACGCGCGTCGCGCTGCCGGTGGCATTTGTTTCCGCGGCATTGGCATTTGTCTCGATGCTGGCCCCAGTGCTGGCTGGCGACGCGGACTGGTCGCGGCTGGCCGACCTGAAACTGACGACACCGTTCGGCGGCTGGTTCGGCCAGGTGACATCGTTGATGGCAGGGCTGTATCTGATCGGCTTCGGTGCGCCGGCGTTTGAGGCCGCAACCTGCCACGTGGCGGAAACTATCGACCCGAAGCGCAACGTGCCACGGGCGGTCTATGCCAGTGCTGGCATGGCGGCGGTTTATTTCGCTGGCCTGCCGGTGGTCTGGTACGCCGTGCTGGGGCCGGATCCGCTGACGCAGGATCTGAACGGCGTGCTCGGCCCAACCTTCGCGCCGCTGTTCGGGGCCGCCGGAAAATCCTGCGCGCTCGGCTTCATGATGTTCAACATGTTCCACGGCACGATGCAGCCGCTGGCCGGTGCGGCCCGCACGCTGTCACAATTGGCCGAGGACGGGTTGCTCCCGCGTGTGCTGGCATTACGCACCCGTCGCGACGTGCCGTATGTCGCGACGTTCGCGACAGCTGGCTTTGCCATTCTGTTCATGGCCATCGGCGACCCGATCTGGCTGGTGGCGGCGGCCAACTTCACCTATCTGATCGGCATCTGCCTGCCGAGCATCGCGGTCTGGCTCTTACGGCGCGATGCACCTGGTCTTGCACGGCCGTACCGGGCACCGCGCGGCACCATCACGCTGGGGGTGCTGGCCGCCGCCGTCTGGGGAATGTCGGCGCTGCTGGGGTTCGAGCAGTTTGGCCTGCCCACCGTCGTGTTCGGCCTGATCATGGCGTATTCCGGTGCGCTTCTGTACGCGTGGCGGCGTCTGGAAGAACCGCGCACCGAGTCCGGCAACCGGCCGCGCTTTGGCCTGCACGTCAAGCTCACCGGCGCCATGTTGCTCGTGCTCGTACTTGACGCGACCGGCTATCTCATCGCCGTCGCCGAGATCCCCGGCAGCAGCGGCCAACTGATTGCGGCGCTGGAGGATATTTTCGTTGCCGTCGCCATCCTCACCGTCAGCGTCGGCATCGTACTGCCCGGCATGATCGCGCATTCCGCCGACGAGGTCAGCAGCGCCGCCCGGAGATTGACCGCCGGGACCGTGCGCGAATTTTCCGAGGCGATGGATGCGCTGGGCCGGGGTGATCTGGACAGTGCGCGGGTGACGGTGAACATCGAGCCGGTTGTCGTGCGGTCGAACGACGAGCTTGGCCTGCTCGCCGACAGCTTCAACACGTTGCAGTTGCAGGTCAAACGCGCTGCGGCCGGGCTGGAAGGGGCGCGCGAGGGCCTTGCGGCGGCGCGCGACCAGTTGACCAGCGCCAACGCGGCGCTGCGCGAACGGATTGCAGAGCAGGAGCGGTTAACGGCAGAGCTTGTGCTGGCCCGCGACGCGGCCGAGGCGGGCAATCGCAGCAAGGCGGAATTCCTCGCGGTGATGAGCCATGAATTGCGTACACCGCTGAACGGGGTGATCGGCACCGCCGGATTGCTGCTGGATGGCCATCTGGAGCCGGAAGCGCGGCGCTATGCCGAAACTTTGCGCGATGCTGCCGGGCATCTGCTGGAACTGATCAACGACGTGCTGGATTTTTCCAAGCTCGATATGGGACGGCAGGAGTTCGAGGCAATCACCTTCGAGATCGATGCCGTGCTGTATGGCGCCCTCGACCTCATCGCCATCCGGGCCAATGCCAAGGGTCTGGAATTGGGCGGCTTCGTCGGTGCCGGCGTGCCTGCGATGGCGATTGGCGACCCGGGGCGGTTGCGGCAGATCCTGATGAATCTGCTGTCCAACGCGGTGAAATTCACCGAACACGGGGCCGTAACGGTGGATGTGCAGCGGCTGCCGGCCAGCCCGGACCGGTTGTTGCTGGAGTTCGAGGTGCAGGACACCGGCATGGGTATTGCGCCAGACGCCATCAACCTGCTGTTCCGCGAGTTCAGCCAGGTGGACAGTTCCATCTCACGCCGGTTTGGCGGCAGCGGGCTCGGGCTTGCCATCAGCCGCAAGCTGGTAGAGGGCATGGGCGGGTCGATTTCCGTCAGCAGCGTGCTCGGCGCAGGCAGCACGTTCCGCTTCACCGTGGATTTGCAAGACTGTGCCGGTTCCGAACCGGGGCGGGCATTGCCACACCTGAACGGGTTGCCGGTGCTGGTGGTGGACCACAAGGAAGCGGCGCTGAGACTGCTCAGCCGCCAGATCGAAGAATGCGGCGCGCGCGTGACCACGGTTGCATCAGGTGCAATGGCACGCCAGGCACTGGTGGCGGCAGCGTCCGCCGAGGCTCCCTTCGCAGTCATGGTCATCAACCATGCCATGCCAGGGGTGGACAGTCAGACCCTTGCGCGTAGCGTGCGCGCCGACCCTGCCCTTCGCGGCACCCGGCTGGTGCTGGCAGCGTTTCCGCTGTCCGGCGGTGCCGAGCGCGAGGTGCAGACGGCCCTGTTTGACTGCATCATCGCCAAGCCGGTCCTGCCGGGCCGGTTGGCCGCAGCCCTTCAGGCCAACCTGACGGACACGTCGCAAGCACCCGGCGGCTTCGCAATGTCTCCCGGCCCGCCCGGGCCGAAGGCAGCCAGCCAACCCGTGCGGCCGGGGCTGCATATCCTTGTGGCGGAGGACAATGCGACGAATCAGATGGTGATCCGCGCCATGCTGCAGCGGATTGGCCATCGCGTGGACATCGTCAGTGACGGCGCCGCCGCCGTGGAGGCCGTACGCCGCCAACCCTACGATGTGGTGCTGATGGATGTGATGATGCCGGAGGTGGACGGCGTGGCGGCGACACGGCTGATTCGCGAAATGCCGGGCGCACGCGGCACCATCCGTATCCTGGGCCTGACCGCACATGCGGCGCCGAACGAGCACGCCACGTTTCGAACCGCTGGCATGAACGCGGTATTGACCAAGCCGGTCACCGCAACAGCGCTGGCGGCGGCGCTGGACGACGTGACGCCAATCAGGAATCAATCATGACGATACTATCGCCATGACTGGCGCGGGATGCATTTTGAGCCGTGTGCGAATTCGTGAATCCCGGTGTCCGGGGCGTGGCCTCCTGCTGGATCACCCTATCGGGAATTCCTTGCGGAGTTGCTCGATGGCCTTGGCGGTCAACAGGATACGCGGCGCGTCCATCGGCAGCGCCTGTGACGACGTCTTGGCGATAACGAGATCGCGCGCAAAATCGACGAACACATTCTGCCCAAACACACCGATGCCGAAACTCATTGGCTGGCCGCCGGTCAGCGTGTACCACTTGCTGCGGTAGTGCACCGGAAAGCCGGGCAGGTAAGCGGCGAAATCGCCGCCGTCCCAGGCCGCACGATCACCGTTCAGCCGGATGTCGTCAATCCAGGCTTGCGGCACGATCTGCCGCGAATCGCGCCGCCCGCCGCGCGCAACCAGCAGCCCGACGCGCGCGAGGTCCTCGGTGGTGCTGCACATGCCGCCCGCACAGCGCGGCGCGCCCAGACGATCCACGGTGATATAGGCGCTGCAGCGTGCGCCCAGAGGCGTCCATAATAGTTCACTCACCAGATCGGCATAGCGCCGGCCGGTTTGCCGCTCGATGATCCAGCCGAGAAGATCGGTGTTGGGTGAGACGTAGTGAAACGGGCCGCCATGCGCGCCATCACGGCCTGTGAGCGTTTTATAGTAGCTGCGCAGATCGGACGGCGTTTCGCCCGGTCCATAGGGGTCCCAGCCCTGCGCCTTGCGATATTCGATGATGGCACCTGAGGCCGCGAGGTAGTTCTCGTCGAACTGAATACCCGCGCGCATGTCGAGCAGATGGCGCACCGTGGCACCTTCGTAGGCCGTGCCCCGGATCTCGGGGATGATGCCTGTCACCAGCGTGTCGAGCGCAAGCGCACCCTGTTCCACCAGCACGCCAATCAACAGGCCAAGTACCGACTTTGACACCGACATCAGAATATGCGGCGTGTCGCGGGTCATGCCGTTGGCATAGTGCTCGAACACCAAGCGGCCCTTATGCAGCACCACGAAACCGTCGGTGCCGGTCTCGGCCAGCACCTGCGCCAGCGTCGTTGCCGTGCCGTCAATGTCCAGCGGCAGCGCGCCGAGATCGGACGCGGCGTGCGGCAAGTCCCAGACATCGCCTGCGTGATTGTCGATGCTGGCGGACGGTACGATTTCGCGCACATGTTGAAATGCCCACCGGTTGAACGGTGGCTTGCGCCAGTTGGCGAGCGTTACCTGTCCGTCTGGCGCAGGGGGAAATCCCTGCATGAGTTTGATGTCGCTCATCGGTGCGCTCCCAATCGGATTGTGGATATGCGGCGGGCGGCTTGCTGACAGGTTGTCATCGCTCACCGCTTCCCGCCATTGCGGCAGCGTCCGCCGGGCTACCCAAAAACTGAAGCAGCGAGCCGCGAATGCGCTGCGCGCCGAGCCCTTGGACGATAAACACCAGCCGTGACGACATATCCGCGTCCGGCCATTCCGCAAGGTGGTACGGCTGGTGCACGAAGTGCTGAACCGCATTCAGCACCACCGGGCCCGGCGAACCTTCGACGTTGAGCAGGCCCTTGATCCGCAGCACCTTGCCGCCGTGGCGGTGCACCAGCGCCGACAGCCAGACGGCGAACGCGGCCCAGTCCACACTGTGCGCAGTGCGGAAAACGAAGCTGTGGACAGCGTCGTGACGATGCGCGCCATCCGCAGGGCCATGGGTGTGCTCGTCTGCCGCGGCCAGCCAGTGCCGTACCTCCGCCGTCTTGCTCAAAGGGTCAAACGCGTCGCTGCCGAGCAGGGCGCCCCAGAGATCGCCGCAGGCGTGCGGGTCAATGATCGGGGCGAGCGGGTTCAACTGCGCCAGGCGCTGGCGCAGCGCGGCAATTTCCTCGGCCGGGGCGAGATCGGTCTTGGTGATCACAAGCCGGTCGGCGGTGGCAGCCTGCCGCACGGCTTCGGGCTGATGCGCAAGCTGGTCAAGCCCATTGCGGCCATCGACGGTCGCGACGAGATTGGCCAGCCGTGCATGGTGGCGCAGCATCGGGTCCATCGTCAGCGTCTGCACAATCGGCACCGGGTCGGCGAGGCCGGTGGTTTCCACCAGCACGCGCTCGAACGTGGGCACTTCACCCTTATCACGCGCGTCAATCAGCCCGCGCAGGCCCGACCGCAGGTCAGAGCGGACGCTGCAGCAGATGCAGCCGTTTTGCAGCAGCACCGCAGCCCCGGCCATGGGCCGCACCAGCAGATGATCGAGGCCGATCTCGCCGAATTCGTTGATCAGCACAGCCGTTCCGGCACCGCCCTCGGCCTGCAGCAGCCGCTGCAACAACGTGGTCTTGCCGCTGCCGAGATAGCCGGTCAGCACCGTTACAGGCACCCGGGCTGGTGCCGTCACGGCCGCGCCAGTTCAAGCGGATCGACCGGCCTGCGGCCAATCTCGTCCGCCGCGCGCCAGACATGGGCGAGTTCAGTGACGATCTTCGTGCGGCCGGTGGCCGATTGCAGCACCAACCGGCCACCAAACGCCCGTAGATGCACGCCGCTTGGGGCGAGCAGGCGGTTCACCAGCGCAATGCGGCGTTGGCGCTCCATCAGCCTTGCCGCGCCGCCTTCTGCGCCCGGCCCCACCCCGGCACCCTCCACCCAGTCAGGCGCACCGGCCAGGATGCCGCACGCTCCGCACATCGCTCAGAGCCCGCTGGGGCCGCCGAGTTCCACCGGTTGGGAGAACGGGGAGCGGCGGCGGAAATCCTCGGCCATATCCGCAAACGTGACCATGCGAACCCCGGCATGCGACATCATGTGGTCGATCAGGCGTTCCAGCGCCATCAGCACATGCGGCTTGCCCGCGCTGTCGGGATGGATGGTCAGCGGGAACACCGCATAGTCGTGGCGGCGATAGACCCAGTCGAACTGGTTGCGCCAGATCTCCTCAAGCTGGCTGCCGGTGATCCAGCCGTGGCTGTTGGGGAACGCCTTGACGAACATGGTGGGCGGTGCGTCATCGAGGTGCCAGCTTGCCGGGATTTCGACGAGATCGACCAGATTGCCCTTCTGCCATGGCTGCATCCACGAAGACGCCTTCTGCGCATAGTCGATCTTGGTCCAGCTATCGCCCACGCGCAGGTAATACGGATGGAAGTCGTCTTCCATCATGCTGGAATCATATCTGATCCCGCGCTGCAGCAGCAGTTCGACGGTATTGGGGCTGAGTTCCCACCACGGCGCCATGTAGCCGACCGGAGATTGGCCCGACATGCGCTTGATGACCTCGAACGTGCGGTCGAGCACTTCGGCTTCCTGCGCGCGTGACATCGCCAGCGGGTTTTCATGCGTGTAGCCGTGAATACCGATCTCGTGCCCGGCTTCGATGATCATCTCTGCCGCGCGCGGAAAGCTCTCCATCGAATGGCCGGTCACACCCCAGGTGGTGGTGATGCCGTAGCGCTTGAACAGGTCAATCAGCCGCGGCACGCCGCGCTTGGCCGCAAACACGCCGCGCGAGATGTCGCAGGGTGAATCCTCGCCGCCGAACGAGCCGATCCACAGGGAGACCGCGTCGAAATGCGGGTTGATGCAGACCTGGATGTCCTTGGATGTCATGGCTCGCCCCCCGTGCCGTCCGTTTGCCGGACGTCTTGCTTGACCACCGCAACGTCACGCATCGCGGCCTGTATGACGGACCTGAAGCGGGACCCCGTCAAGAGTGGCACTCCGGGCTGATGTACCTTTGGGGTTGCAGTTCAGGGGGCGGCACCCGGTTTCCGGCCCCCATCATGCCACAGGATGGCCAAGGGCGCGGCGGAACTGTGCGGGGCTGGCGACGAAGCGTTTGGCGAAGGCAGCGTAGAAACTCGACAGCGATGCAAACCCGCAGTCGAAGGCGATGGCGGCAATGGCCTGATCGGTGGCGATCAGCAGCGACTGCGCCGCGTCCAGACGGTGGCGGGTGATGGCTTCCTTGATGCTCATGCCGACCGCGCGGCGGAACAGGTGCATGGCGTAGTTCGGGTGCAGGCCGGAGGCGCGGGCCACATCATCGACGCTGATCTTGCTCCGCCCGTTTTCGCCGATGAAGCGGGTCATCTTCTCGATGGGCAGCATCCGCTCAGCGCCTGCGCGCACATCGGCCAAGGCCAGTGGGGCATCTGCGCGCAGGTCTTGCCAGCCCTCGCGGTCGAGGCGGCGGACCCGCGCCGTCATCTCGTCGCGCACAATGGTTTCAAGCTGCGGATCGCCGGTCAGCAGTTCTTCGCGCCAGCGCAGGAAGATGTCACGGTCGAACGGCCTGATCTCCAGCGCCTCGATCACGCCGCCCCGGAAGATTGCCCCGCGCAGATTGCTTAGCGCGGGCAGGCCGAGAAACACCGAGATGGGCACGTAAAAGCAGACAAATCGCGTGTCTGGTTCCACGCGGATCACCTGATGCGGGATCATGCCCCAGAACAGCACGAACCGGCCCGCCGATACGTCCAGCACGCGGCCGTTGAACCAGTAGGTCATGGCCCCTTCGAGCAGGAAATTCAGCTCGATCTGGCTGTGCATGTGCGGGCTGGGCATTTCATGCACCGCCAGCGACTTGCCTGCGCAGAAGCGATGGTCGCTGAAAATGACCATCGGATGCCCGCGCCCGATATCGGCGTGAACCGGCACGCTCTCATCGACATAGTCGCTCAGGCCGCGCATCGCCATCGGACAGGGAACCTTAGAAATCCGGAAGCATATCCGCCAAACGCGGTAGAGACTTATGGGTCGCAGCGCTAACGTCAAGCCATCACAAATCTACGTCGGCACAGACGATAGAGTGTGGATGAAAGCGGCCTGTCGAGCCGCGACCAACCGGAGGATCCAGGATGCTCGCGAAAATTTCGGGCGGCGTTGCGCTGGCGTTTGCGCTGATGGCGTCAACCGCGTTTGCCGGTCAATTGGTGCTGAACTCTGACCAGTCCGATCCAGCGCCGAAAAAGGCGATGGAACAACTGATTGCGGACTTCCAGGCGGCCAATCCCGGCGTGACGGTGAAGTGGAACAACTTCGACCACGAGGGCTACAAGTCGGCCATCCGCAACTTCCTGCAAGCCAATCCGCCCGATGTGGTGGCGTGGTACGCGGGCAACCGCATGGCGCCGTTTGTGAAGGCGGGGCTGTTCGAGGACGTGACGGACGTGTGGGCCGCGAACAAGCTGGAAGACGGCCTGAAGTCGGCCGCGCCGTCCATGACCATCGACGGCAAGAAGTGGGGCGTGCCGTACACCTACTACCAGTGGGGCATCTACTACCGCGCCGATGTGTTCAAGGCGCAGGGCATCGAGCCGCCGAAGACCTGGGCCGAAATGCTGGCCGCCTGCGCCAAGCTGAAGGCCGCCGGGATTACGCCGATTGCCATCGGCACCAAGGCACTGTGGCCCACGGCTGGCTGGTTCGACTATCTGGATTTGCGGGTGAACGGCTATCAGTTCCACATGGACCTGACCGCAGGCAAGATTCCGTACACCGACCCGAAGGTGAAGGCGGTGTTTGATGCCTGGGGCGAACTGGTCAAGCCGGGCTACTTCCTGGAAAACCACGCGGCGATTGACTGGCAGGACGCCATTCCGCCGTTCGTGCAGGGCAAGGCGGCGATGTATCTGATGGGCAATTTCGCCGTGGCCCCGATGATTGCCGGCGGCCTGAAGGAAGAGCAGATCGGCTTCCTGAAGTTCCCGGAAATCACCCCGGGCGTGCCGTATGCCGAAGACGCGCCGACGGACACGTTCCATATCCCGTCCGGTGCCAAGAACAAGGAAGACGCCAAGAAGTTCCTGGCCTTCCTGGCGCAACCCGACACGCAGACCAAGCTGAACGTGGTGCTGGGCCAGTTGCCGGTGAACAGCGGGTCGGCCAAGCCGGATGACCGCATTCTGAAGCAGGGCTTTGAGTTGCTGT
>CAIPHQ010000334.1 GCA_903864895.1 uncultured Rhodospirillales bacterium | reverse complement strand
TCCTGTTCCAGTCCGAGGAGTCACCGGACGGGCACTGGCAACGCAGCTACATTTCCGGCAACGTGCTGCGCGTGCTGGGCTATTCGGTCGAGCAGATCAAGGCCGACGGCGCATGGACGGCGCTGACCGATGCGGACGGGCAGAAGGCCCACGCCGCGGCGATCGCCGAGGCAAGGCGGACCGGATTTGCGGCTTATGAATGCTGGATTCGCCATGCCGGCGGCCATCAGGTGCGGACTCGCAGCACATTCCGCGCCGAACGCTCCGCCGATGGCACATGGCGGTTTACTGGCTACATGCAGGATGTCACCGCACTTCACGAGGCCACGCAGGCGCGCAATGCGGCGGAGGTCCGGCTTGCCACGCTGGTGCGTGACGCGCCCAACACGCTGTTCGAGGCAACCATCACACCAGGCGGCGAATGGGTCAGCAGTTACCAGTCCAACAACGTGCCGCAGTTGCTCGGCTTCACCCATGCGCAGATCATGGTGCGCGGCGGCTGGGAAACGTTGCATGATGCAGAAGGCCTTGCGGCGCGGCAGCGCGCCGTGGACCACGCGCTGCGGACCGGCGAAGCGACTTATGATGCATGGCTGACCCATGCCGATGGCCACCGGATTCGCGCCCGCACGTCATGGCGCGCCGTGCCGGGGGAGAACGGCGAGCAGCGCTTCATCGGTACCACCCACGACATCACCGACCTGCACGAAGCCAATCTTGCCCGCGCCGCCGCTGAAGCGCGTCTGGCTGCGCTGGTGCAGGACAGCCCCGGCCTGCTGTTCCAGGACGTGTTGCGCAGCGATGGCGCGTGGGAACGATTGTATATTTCGCCGAATGTGCAAAGCCTGACCGGCCATTCCCAGCAGAGCAGCACCGGCGTCTTGCCGCTGGCCATGCGCAGCATCGATGCGGACGGGCAGGCGGCCTGGCAGGCAGCAATCCAGCGGGCGCGCGCAACCGGGGAGGCGGTGTGCGAGTTCCGCGCCTTGCATGCCGATGGCCGCGGCATGTGGCTGCGCGCCAACCTGAAAGCCAGGCTGAACGATGGCGGTGACGTGCTGCTGACCGGCTACATGGTAGATATCAGCAACGAGCGTAACCTGACGGACGCATTGAATACCACGCGCAGACAGTTGGAGGAGATTGTTGCATCCAGCCCGGGCTGGCTCTATCGCGTGACAATGCTCCCCGATGGGGCGTGGCGGCTTGACTATGTTTCCGAGAATATCGAGCGGGCGACTGGTTATACCGTCGCCGAAGTGTCCGAGCCCGGTTGGCTTATGTCGGTGCTGGATCCGACGTCACAGCCCAATGTGACCCGCGCGGCGCAGCAATTGCTGCGGCGGGAGCGGACAGCATGGGAATACCGGATTCGTACCAAGGCCGGAAACTGGATCTGGATCAGCGACACGCTGAACCCGAACGCTCATTTCAGCGCCGATGGCGGCCTGCAAGCGGTGGGCTTTGCCACCGATATCACGCCGTTCAAGGAACAGGCGGCACAATTGCAGCAGGCGGCACGGTTGGCCGTGCTGGGCGAAATGGCCAGCGGCATGGCGCACGAACTGCGGCAGCCCCTTTCGACAATTTCCTTCGCGGCGCAGAACGCCGAACTGGCGCTGGGCCGAAACGATCCGGATAACGTGCAGAAGCGGCTGGCGCGCATTGTCGAGCAGACCGAGCGCGCCAGCAACATCATCGAGCACCTGCGTCAGTTCGCCCGCGGCCCGGAGTCTGCGGCACAATCGCAGCCTGTGGCCCTGGATGTGGTGGTCGATGGCGCGCTGACGCTGGTGGGCGAGCCGTTGCGGCTGGACGGAATCAAGGTGGAGCTGGATTTGGGCGAGCCCCCACCGGTCGCGCTGGCCCAGACCATTCCGCTGGAGCAGGTGATGGTGAACCTGCTGCTGAACGCCCGCGATGCGCTGGTGGCGCACCGCCCGGCGCACCGCCGCATCCGCATCATCGCCCATGCCGCATCGCGACCCGGTTTTGTGCAGCTTTGGGTCAGCGACAATGGCGGCGGTATTGCCAATGCCATTTTGCCGCAGATCTTCCAGCCGTTCGTGACCACCAAGCTGGCTGACAAGGGCACCGGGTTGGGCCTGTCGATTTGCCACGGCATCATCACCCGCCTCGGCGGCGACATCACCGTGCGCAACGACGCCGATGGCGCGGTGTTCACCATCACGCTGCCCGCAGCGCCTGTGCTCTCGGCGTGAGGGACGGCATCGCGGCAAGGTCCGGTTCGTCGCTCCAGTAATGGCCGGCCATCGCGATCTCGAAGGCCAATTCGCGGGCACCCTCCACGGCCAGCGCGGCATTCCCCGCTGTCCAGCGCCAGCCAGATTCGCTGACATGCCAGCCGGATCCGATGAGCGGACTGTCGAGACCAATCTCCTGCCCATCCAGACTCAGACGGCGAATCGCCACACCGAGTGTGCGGGCATCATTGTTGCCCGGTTCGGTATGGGCCGGTGTCCACACACGCGAGACCAGCCGGACCACCCCCGTGTGACGTGGAAGCCGAAAACGCCAGTGGCCGCCGCAGGCCGGGATGGGGCGCCCGGCTTTCGATACCACCCGCAGGTTGGGGGCCCGGACCAAGAGGGGCCTATGCCCTTGCGCGACATCCAGCAGCATGCGTTGCGCTACGGCGAGGTGTGGTCCGCTGCGTACCAGCGGCGCGCATGCCCGGCTGTCCCATACACCGGCCGCGAAATCCGGGTGCATCTGTGTCGCGCCGTCCGCGTTGGCAAACGCCGCGCGGTTGCCCGTATCCAGATACGATTCGCACGGCAGGCCGTTGGCCAGCAGAACGGCATGGTGCTCAAGCTCGATGTGGAAATAGGTCACGCGCGGGCAAGGGATCTGCGCAATCGTGCGTCCGTTCAGCAGGTACCGGATGGGGATCAGCCCGCCGTTGAAAAACACGGCATGGTCGGGCGAAAGCCACAAATCCTGCCGGGGCCGTTCGGTCCCAAATGCGCTTGCCTGCACCCGAACCGGCCAGACATCGTGCGGCCTTGGATGGCGATCGCAGTCGATGTCCCGATAGCCAACCCATTTCACCGGACGGACCTCACCGTTGGCCAGCACCACGGGGTCGCCGGGCTGAATCCGTTCTACCGGCATGTCTCCCAGCGGCGTGGCAATCCGGGTGCCTGTCACGAAGCACGCCACATGCACCAGCGTCCCGCCGGTGCCATCCGGCACGACATGAAACATCAACGAACTGGCGGGATTGGACAGCGGGATCGTCGCGGTCTGGCCGTCAGCACCGGAGACGACCAGGGCTCCCCCTTCGATGCTGGCATGCGGCGCAGCGGAATGGGGGACGCGGTTGGAGGACAGCGATGGCAGATCAATCGTGTCGCCGGGTTGCAGATTGGCCAGTGTCACGCCAAGCGATCCGGTCCCCGGCAGCACCAGCAGCGGTGAATTGGGGCCGAGCGTGAGGCTGCCAGACAGCCCGCCTGCAATGCTCAGCGTGCCCGCCACGGTAAAGACAGTTGAACTGCTGATGCTGTTGGTCCCGGTCAATGTCCATGTCGCACCTTCGTCCACGACGATGCTGGCAAACCCCGTGAACGCGGAGCCGATACCTCCGAGCGTGCCGGGCGCTGTGCCGGACAACTCCAGCAGGTCCGCTGCCGCCGGGTTGGCTACGACAGCCCCCGAAAATACGGCGCCAGGAGCGACAATGAGAGTGCTGGCCACTGTGCCGAACTGAACGGCTGCAGATGTTACGCCACTGAACTGGCTCCAATATGGGGCCGGTTCCTTGCACCAGCCTGTTATGGTGCCAGACGTTTGCAGCGTTCCACCGTTGATATACACCCCGGCGCCGCCGTAAGCACCAGAGTTGTATTCGCTTGCCTGAGTTCCTGGACCGCCGGTGATTACACCGGAATTGATGAGCATGCCGTCTGAAATGGAAACGCCGTTGCCACCATCGTAGCCAGAGACAAACACGCCTGAGGGGCTTGAGCCGCCGGTGATAGTTCCAGCGTTGAGTGCCGAGCCCCCAATCATATTGAGGCCGATGCCAGCCTTTCCGAGTGTCATATGATCCGGGCTATCACTGAAGACGGAACGGCCAAAACCGCCGCTGCCTCCGATTATCAATCCGGTATTGGTTAGAGTGGAAAACTGCATGTCGATGCCGTTCTTCGCGTTGACATCGCTCAAAGGTCCGTCAGTTTGATAATAACCAATTTGTCCGAACCAGCCGTTACCTCCAGTGATTGTGGCGCTGGTCTGAGCAGTACTCCCGTCAAGTTTCACCCCCACTCCCAGGATTCCGCCAGACACCGCGCCCGAGAGGACAAGAGTGCTGTTCGTGGCGTCGATGCCCGCACCGCCCTGCCGCGAATAAACCGAAGGGGCGGAACGCTCGCCGGGATTGCCGCCGGTAATCGTTCCCGATGACGTCAGACTGCCACCCGATAGTCTGACCCCATCGCCTCCGGCACCCGGCTGCTCCAGCCCATTCCCACCTGCGCCACCAGCAATTACGCCAGTGTTGTCAAGCGTTCCCGAATCCAGGAGAACGCCAATGCCGCCCGGGTTGGGGACATAATCATTGAAACCCGTACCGCCAGAAATTTTTCCATCATTGATGACATGTCCTCCGGCATGTAGAAAAACGCCGGCTGATCCCCCCGACAGAGTTCCGGAATTGGAAATTGTCCAAAATGTCTGAGCGGAACCGGAAATGGCATAGCCGATACTGGCTATGACAGTTGCATTTGCTGCAATTGAAACGGGGTTATCAGCAGGATCTGTCAGGATGATTCCGGTCTTGGTCGCTCCAGTGATCGTCTTGCTCATATTCCCGGCTCCGGCCAGAAGTTCGCGCCATTCGATCTGGATGCCAGGATAATATCATTTCCGGACGATGGAGTGGTCCGAATTGTACGGAATTTATCAATCCAGTAACGCTGATGTTACATTCCCTGCGCCAGCGTCGGTGCCACATCCTCAATCGTCGTGCGATGCAGGTCGCGTACCTGATCCGCCGGGTAGCGCCGCGCGCGGTGCATGGTGACGCGGTTGTCCCACATCAGCAGGTCGGCCACGCGCCATTCATGCGCCACCACGAAGCGCGCTTGTGTGGCGTGCTCGGTCAGGTCGCGCAGCAGCATCCGTGCTTCGGGCACCGGCCAGCCATGAATCGCCCCGGCATGGGACGCCAGATACAGCGACAGCCGCCCGGTGACCGGGTGGCGGCGCACGAGCCGTTGCGGCACCGCCGCCCAGCGCACCCGTTCCTCGTCGGTGAAATCGGTGAAGCCCAGCACGCCGCGTGAAAATATCTGGCTATGGTCGCAGACCAGAGGGCGCACCAGATCGCGCGTGTCCTGATCCAGCGCATCCCACGCCGCGCGCATGTCGGCGAATTCGGTATTGCCGCCATGGCCGGGAATGCGCCGCGCCGACAGCAGCGAATAGCGGGCGGGTGTCGCCTTGAACGAACTGTCCGAGTGCCAGAGCATGTTGCCGAGGCTGAACAGCCGTTTGCGGTTGTCGCGCGCCAGCACCTGCTCGTCTTTGTCCACGTTGGAGATGTCGTTCACCTCCATCGGCAAGCGGCGGTCCGCCCCCTGTATGATGTCGCCGGTGGCAGTTTCCAGCGGGCCGAACCGGCGCGAGAACGCCAGTTGCTGTGCGTCATTGATGGGCTGATCGCGGAACCGCAGCACCGCAAAACGGTCCATGCCCGCCTCGATGGCGGCAATATCGGAATCAGACAACGTCTCGCGCAAATCCACGCCGGTCACGTCGCCGAAGAAGTCCGGCTGGCGGTCCGGGTCAACCGGGCGGATTTGGATGGTCATGGCGTTCCCCCTGCGGCGTGCCGGGCTGTGCAGTGCCGGGCTTCGCCGCAGGGAAGCTTATTCGCTTGTCCGGTGCCTGCAAGACACCGGATGGCTCACGCGCCAGTCACGCGCCGGTCACGCGCCAGATCGCATCACCCACGTCATCGGCCACCAGCAGCGACCCGTCCGGGCCGATGCACACGCCGACCGGGCGGCCATAGGATTCGCGCTCATCCGGGGCAAGGAAGCCGGACAGGATATCGCGCGGCGGGCCGGACGGCTTGCCATCGGTGAACGGGACGAAAATCACCCGGTAGCCGCTGAGCGTGCTGCGGTTCCACGAGCCGTGCTGGCCGATCACCATGCCGTCCGGAAAGCCGGGCAGCGTGCCGGCGGGCATCCAGCACAGGCCCAGTGAAGCGGTGTGGCCGCCCAGCGCGTAATCCGGCCGGATGGCTGAGGCGACAAGGGCATCGTTCTGGCGCACGCGGTCGTCCACCGTCTGGCCCCAGTAGCAATACGGCCAGCCATAGAAGCCGCCATCCTGCACCGAGGTCAGGTAATCGGGCGGGGTCTCGTCGCCCAGACCATCCCGCTCATTCACCACGGTCCACAGCGCGCCGGTGGTGGGCTCCCATGCCAGACCCACCGGGTTGCGCAGGCCGCCCGCGAAGATGCGGTTTTCGCCGCTGGCCAGATCGAGTTCGTAGATCGCCGCGCGGCCTTCCTCGGCCTTCATGCCGTGCTCGCCGATATTGCTCAATGAACCGACGCCCACATACAGCTTGCTGCCGTCCAGGCTGGGCAGCAGGCTGCGCGTCCAGTGTCCGCCCGGCTTGTAGCTGGCCAGTTTGCGGCCCGCGCCGGTGATGCGGCCGGCCCCCGGCGTGTAGTCGTAGGCCAGCACCGCATCGGTGTTGCCGACGTAGAATGTGCTGCCCAGCAGCGCCATGCCGAAGGGCTGGTTCAGCTTGTCCAGAAACACCTCGCGCGTTTCGGCCACGCCGTCGCCGTTGCTGTCACGCAGCAGCGTGATGCGGTTCGGGCTGTCACCCACGGCGGCGGCGCGCTTCATGGTGCTGTAGATCGCGTAGTCGAACGGCGATTTCATGCCGCCCGGCACGCTCAGCGCCTCGGCAGCCAGCACGTCGCCATTGGGCAGCACTTGCAGCCAGCGCGGGTGCTTCAGCCCGGTGGCGAACGCGTTCACCTTCAGGCCTGGGGCCGCAACCGGGGTCTGGTTGCGCTTCCAGCCGCGCGCGGTGGGCATTTTCAGCGTCGGCAGGCTGCCTTGCGGGCGGGCCAGCGGAATGGCGGGTGCATCGCCGATGGCCTGGGCGCGCACACCACCGTCCAGCCGCCGGACCACGATGGCCATGCTGGCGACGTTTGCAACCAGACGCGCATAAATATCGGTAACGTTCATGGCACGATTCCCTTGGACGCGCGCACCCTAACCGATGCTGCAGCGCGGCGGAACCGGGGTGAGACGGCCCGCGTGCGGGCGCGGCAGACAAAAAAACGCCGGGCAGCGAACTGCCCGGCGTTTCCGTGGACGGCGGGAAGGCTTACTGGCAGACGGTGGCGCTGGCCAGCTGCGAGTTCGGCGCCATGTCTTCGCTCACGCTCTTGGCCAGCTGGGCGTTCGGAGCGGTCTGCTCGGAGACGCTCTTGGCCAGC
>CAIPHQ010000333.1 GCA_903864895.1 uncultured Rhodospirillales bacterium | reverse complement strand
CCAGATCAGCCGGTCGTCCGGCGTGTCGAACACCGCGTGCAGCGCCACGGTCAGTTCCACCACACCCAGCGAGGCGCCAAGGTGCCCGCCGGTGACGGACACCGCGTCGATGGTCTCGGCGCGCAGTTCATCGGCCAGCTGCTTCAGCTGGTCGGCCGAGTAATTGCGCAGGTCAAGCGGCACATTCACCCGGTCCAGCATCGGCGTGGCGGGGCGCGCAGGGCTTGCAGGCGGGATGGCCGGAACGTTCATGGCACCGTTATTCCACTGGGCGCAGGCCGGTCGCGGCCTCACCCGCCGCCACAATAGCCTGCACGCGCTGTTCAGCTTCAGCCAGCTTGGCTTCGCAATGCTGGCGCAGTTTGGCCCCGCGCTCATAGCCGGTGATGGCGTCTTCCAGCCGCAACTGGCCGCCTTCCAGCCCGCGCACGATTTTTTCCAACTCGGCCAACGCGTCCTCGAACGACATCGCGGCCACATCATCGATTGGTGGTTTGGCCTTGGCGGGGGCGCTCATCCTGGGTCTCCTGCGGCCGTACCTTGGGTCAGGCGTGCATCAGCGTGCGCACATGCAGCGCTGCCGAGGCCGCCAATGCGTCAAGGTCGTAGCCGCCTTCCAGCACCGAGACCAGACGCCCGGCGCAATGCCGCCGCGCAATGGCCAGCAACTCCGCAGTGATCCAGCCGAAATCCGCGGTCTCCAGCCGCAACTGCGCCAGCGGGTCGGCCTTGTGGGCGTCGAACCCGGCCGAGACAATCAGCAATTCCGGTGCGAACGCGTCCAGCGCGGGCAGCACGATGTCCGCCCAGGCGGCGCGGAACTGCGCGCCGGTGGACCCCGGCGGCAGCGGCGCGTTCACCACATTGCCGGCCGCCCCCCGCTCCTGCGCGCTGCCGGTGCCGGGGTAGCAGGGAAACTGGTGCGAGGAGCCGTAGAACAGGCTGGGGTCGGCGTAGAAAATATCCTGCGTGCCGTTGCCGTGATGCACGTCGAAATCCATCACCGCCACGCGGCCCAGCCCCCAGCGCGCCTGCGCGTGCCGTGCGGCCACGGCGGCGTTGGAGAACAGGCAGAACCCCATCGCCTGATTGCGCTCGGCATGGTGGCCCGGCGGGCGCACGGCGGCGAACGCGGTGCGCGCCCAGCCTTCCATCACCGCATCCACCGCATGCACCGCGCCACCCGCCGCGCGCAGCGCTGCCTCGGCACTGCCCGCACTCATCACTGTGTCGGCATCAAGCGCCACGCTCTCGCCCGGCGCGGGCCGCACGGCCAGAATCGCCTCGACAAACGCCTGCGGGTGCACGCGCACAAGTTGCTCCACCGTGGCGCGGGGCGCTTCCTCGCGCAGCAGCGGCAGGAATTCTTCGCCCTCCAGCGCGCGCAGCACGGCGCGCAACCGGTCGGCACATTCGGGGTGCCACGCGCCGGTGTCGTGCTCAAGGCAGGCGGGGTGGGTGATCAGGGCGACGGTCACGGCCCTATTCCTTGCGGCGGATCAGAAAGCTGAACGTGCCGCCTTCCTCGCTCCAGGCGAGCAGGTGGTGGCCGGTCTCCCGGCAATAGGCCTGAAAATCGGCGATCGCGGCACGGTCGGTGGCCACCACGCGCAGCCGCGCCCCGCCCGCCATGCTGCGCAGCGCGCGGTTGGCCCGCAGCACCGGCAGCGGGCAACTCATGCCCTTCACGTCCAGCAGCGTCTCGCTCATTTGTCCTCCCGCCCCGAGGGAGTGTGGTGCCTCCCGGCTAGTCACGCAACGTGCCTTGAGCTAGGCGGGCGCACCCGGCAGAGTGCGGACCCATGAGCCAAGACCCCACCCCAGCTTACGATATCCGCTTCGGCATCGACCTCGGCGGCACCAAGATCGAAATCGTTGCGCTGGCCGCCGATGGCAGCCTTGCGCACCGCAAGCGCATCGCCACCCCGCGCGACTATGATGAGACCATCGAGGGCATCGCCGGTCTGGTGCTGGGCGCCGAGCAGGAACTGGGCCTGCGCGGCAGCGTGGGCATCGGCATTCCCGGCGTGATCAGCCCGACCAGCGGTCTGGTGAAGAACTCCAATTCCATCGCGCTGAACGGGCACTACTTCGACAAGGACATCTCCGCCCGTCTGGCGCGCGAGGTGCGGGTGGGCAACGACGCCAACTGCTTCGCGCTCAGCGAGGCGTCGGACGGCGCGGGCGTGGGGTTCCGCACCGTGTTCGGCGTGATCGTCGGCACCGGTTGCGGCGGCGGCATCGTGGTGGACGGCAAGCTGATCGAAGGTCCGAACCGCGTGGCCGGGGAATGGGGCCATGTGCCGCTGCCGTGGCCGAGCCATGACGAAATCCCCGGCCCGAAATGCTGGTGCGGCCAGAATGGCTGTCTGGAACTGTTCATCGCCGGTCCCGCGCTGGCCAAGCTGTATGGCGGGCCGGATGCGCACGACGCGCACGGCATTCCGGCGCTGGCGGCCGCAGGCGACGCGAAGGCGCAGGCCGCGCTTGCCACCCATGCCGGCCGCATGGGCCGGGGTCTGGCGGTGATCGTCAACATTCTCGATCCGGACGTGATCGTGCTGGGCGGTGGCCTGTCCAACATGCCGCATCTGTATGAAGAACTGCCCAAGGTGATGAAAACCCGCGTGTTTTCGGATTTCGTCACCACACCCATCGTAAAAAACAAGCACGGCGACTCGTCCGGCGTGCGCGGGGCGGCGTGGCTGTGGCCGTTGCCGGCGCGCAGCTAGGGTGAATGCCCGCGCTCTGCCGCGACTGCGGGGCTGATCCGGGCGAGGCCCGGACCTGCCCGGTCTGCGGGCGGAGCCGGATTGTGCGGCACGCGGCGCTGTACGCACTGCACATCGCCCATGTCGATTGCGACGCGTTCTACGCCAGTGTGGAAAAGCGCGACCGCCCGGAATTGGCCGCCCGCCCGGTGATCGTGGGCGGCGGCGTGCGCGGCGTGGTCTCGGCGGCCTGCTACATCGCCCGCCTGTCCGGTGTGCGCAGCGCCATGCCGATGTTCAAGGCGCTGGCCGCCTGCCCGGACGCGGTGGTGATCAAACCGGATTTCACCAAATACGTCGCAGCCTCCCGCCAGATTCGCGCCTTGATGGGCACGCTGACGCCCCTGGTGCAGCCGTTGTCCATCGACGAGGCGGTGCTGGACCTGTCCGGCACCGAGGCGCTGCACGGCGGCCCGCCCGCACAGGCGCTGGCCCGGTTTGCGCTGGCGGTGGAGCGGGAGGTGGGGGTGACAATTTCCATCGGCCTCGCCCCCAACCGCCTGCTGGCCAAGATCGCCGCCGGGCGGGACAAGCCGCGCGGCTTCTGCGTGATCGGCGACGAGGCGCGGGCGCTGCTGGCCGCGGAATCGGTGCGCCTGTTACCGGGCATCGGCCCCGCCTTCGCCCGCAAGCTGGAATCGCTCGGCATCACCAAACTTGGTCATTTGCAAGCGCTGGACGAGCGCGACGCGTTCCGCCGTCTGGGTGAGGACGGCCCGGCGCTGGTGCGCCGCGCGCGCGGCGAGGATTCGCGCGTGGTCGATCCCACGCGTGAGACCAAGTCGGTCAGTGCCGAGACCACGTTCGACACCGATTTGTCCGCCACGGCGGATCTGGAGCGGCATCTGTGGCGGCTGGCCGAAAAACTGGCGCGGCGGCTGCGCGAGCAGGATCTGGCCGCGGCCGGGGTCACGCTGAAGCTGAAAACCAGCCGCTTCGCCTCCCGCACCCGCGCGCAGCGCCTGCCCAGCCCATCGCGCCTGCCGGACACGCTGTTCGAGGCGGCGCGGGCCCTGCTGGCGCGCGAGACCGGCGGGCCGGGGGGCACCACGGCGTTCCGGCTCATCGGCATCGGCGCGCAGCCGCTGGCCCCCGGCGATCAGGCCGACCTGCCCGATCTGGCCGACCCCACGCGCCCGAAGCGCGCGGCGGCGCAGGCGGCGGTGGATGCGCTGCGGCTGAAGTTTGGTGCGGCGGTGATTGGCAAGGGGCGCGGGATTGTCCGTCCGCAATGATCAGTCATCCCGGCGTCCGGGATTGAATTCGACTTGCTTTGCGCTACCATCTCGCAGCCGGGCCGTGCCCGGCGCGTGATAGGAGCGGGGTCACACCCGAGTTGTTGTGATGCAGCCTGTGCTGTCTGCCGGTGACATTGTTTTAATAAGCGTCATTCTATTATTTTTTCTGATTGCGTGGCGAAGCGTTCGCATAGTTCCGCAGACCGAGGAATACGTGGTCGAGCAATTCGGAAAATACAACAGGACGCTTAAGCCGGGTCTCAATTTCATTGTTCCGCTGCTTCATTCCGTCGCTCATAAAGTCAGCATTCTGGAGCGGCAGTTATCACCAGAAAACATTCTTGTTATTACAAGGGATAATGTACAGATATCACTGGATACGGCGATATTTTTCCGCGTCACGGACGCGGCAAAATCTGTCTATCGTATTCTGGATGTGAACAAGGCCGTCGATACGACTGTGATGAGTGTCGTTCGCGCGACGGGCGGGCAGATGGAATTCGACGAAGTGCAATCCAAGCGGGACATTTTCAATCATAGAATACAGGATGCGCTGGCCGAGACATGCTCGGTGTGGGGCATTGAAATCACACGCACCGAGGTTCTGGACGTCCGGGTTGACGTCTCCACCCGCGGCGCGATGCAGCAGCAGTTGAATGCCGAACGCGAGCGGCGGGCCGTGGTGACAAAGGCCGAGGGCGACCGGCAGGCCCAGCAATTGCGGGCCGATGGCGAACTGTACACCGCCCAGAAGCAGGCGGAGGCCAGGAGAGTGCTTGCCGAGGCGGAGGCCTATGCAACAACCACGGTCGGCAAGGCCATTCTGGAGAATGGCCAGCCCGCGATTGATTTCGAAATCCGCAAGCAGCAGGTTTTGAGTATTGCGGAGCTTGGCAAGTCGCCCAACACCAAACTGGTGATCGTGCCGACTGATATCACGAAATCCCTTGGATCATTGATGACTCTTGTCGAGGGGCTGCGACCGTAGTGGACTTCTTGGCATATGCCGTGGGCGTCAATGCGGCTGTCCTGTGGCTGGCATTGGCGGTGATTCTGTTGATCATTGAAATATTCAGCCCGATAGGGCTGTTTGTGCCATTTTCGGTTGCGGCACTGGGTGTGGCGGCCAAAGTCTACTTTGGCCCGGAATTGAAATTCTGGGGCGGGCTGTTTGATGACGTGCTGTTCCTAGGTCTGGGATTGATTTTGATCGTCCCGTTCAGAAGCGTGCTGCGGCGCTATCTGGACAGGACGCCCAACATCAACGACCTGTAGTCACGGCTTCCGGTTGGCTGGCCTGGAGGGCCATGTCCTGTCGCGATGCGGAATCGGTGGCGGCTTTGCCGCGTGGCTGGCCGCTGCTAGAACCGGGTCTCGGATTTCAGCCACCGCTGCACTCGTGTGGCGACAACACGGGGTAGCGTGATGAACGGTGGCGTAGCGCAGCGTCGAACCGATGGCGTGCAGGCGCTCAGCGCCGCGCAGAAGCAGTTCTTCGACGGCAATGGCTACCTGATTCTTCCGGGCTTCTTCGACGCGGCGCGGGTGGCCGAGGCAAAGGCGCATATCGGCGATCTGTGGGCCGACCGGGCGCCATCGAACCCGCTGGTGGTCGACTATTTCGGCCCCCCGGTGCGCGCGTATCTGCGCGATACCGATGCCGCCGTGCGCGACCGCCCCTACAAGCTGAACGACGTGCATCTGTGCGACAAGGTGTTTCAGAATCTGTCGCTGGACCCGCGCCTGGTGCAGGTGCTGCGCGACGTGCTGGGCGCGCAGCCGATGGCCTGCAACACACTGCTGATGGAACGCGGCAGCCAGCAGGCGGCGCATTTCGACACGTTCTACATGCCCTCGCCCACGCCCAACATGATGTGCGCCAGCTGGATCGCGCTCGATCCGGTCACCGATGCCAACGGGCCGCTGTTTTACTATCCGAAATCGCACCTGATCCCGCCGTTCCGGTTTTCCTCGGGCGGGCTGCACGCCATCGGCGCGGAAATGGCGGATGCCAAGCGGCACATGGCGCAGATCATCGCCGAGCACGGGTTGCAGGAGGAGCGATTCTATCCGCAGCCGGGCGACGTGCTGATCTGGCACGCGCAACTTCTGCATGGCGGCAGCCCGATTACCGATCTGGAGCAGACCCGCACCTCGCTGGTCACGCATTACTGGACAACGCTGGATTTCCCCGATCCGGCGGGGTGGGTGGTGTTGGGGCCGGGGCGCATCCTGCAACGCCGCGGCCACCAGCACGTGGCCGGCGGCAATGACACGGCGGAAGTGGACGCCTTCGTCGCCGCCCTGCGTACGCCGCGTAAATACTGCGACTCGGCACCGCCGGATTTCGACCCGCGCGGCTACCTGTTGCGCAACATGGACGTGTTCGGCAACCGCGCCGACCCCTATGTGCATTACGCGCTGCACGGCCGCGCCGAGGGGCGCGGCTGGTAGCAGCCCCCGGTTCAGCAATCCCGGTTCAGCAACCGCCGTTCAGCAGCCGGGGTCGAGCAGTTTGAACTCGGCCAGTTTGCCAGCCATGGTAAAGTCGCCGAAGTTCATCTTCAGGTCGTCAGCCACGCCATTGTCCCAATAGCGCATCGAGACCTCGTAATCCGGCTGCTGGTGCTCCACGCCCCGGTCGAAGAAGGCGATGTGGAACTTGCCGCTGGACAGGGTCTTCAGTTCCGCCCGCTCACCGGCCGGAGTGCTGGACCAGTTGGAAATCACGATGGAACTGTCCTGCGCGCCGTCAGCCGAGGTGCCGTCGAACAGCGGCAGGGCCACGAATTTCTTGCCCTCGGCGGCAGCCTTCAGCAGGGCGGCGGTGTGCATGGTGGGAAACAGCGTGCCTTCCGGCAGATCGGCGGTCTTGTCGTCCGGCGTGGTGTAATGTGCGGAGCCTGCGGCCCCGGTGGCGGGCAGTTCCGCCTCACCCGACACGTCGCTGGTCACCGACTGGTCGGTGGTCTGCTTGGTGCGGAAGCGCAGTTTCAGCCCGTCCTTGCTTTCCCACGTCGTGTAGTCGGACAGCATCTGGATGTCCTGGCCCTCGCTGGTGGTCAGCGTCATCTGCAACCGCTGGCGGCTGGCCCAGCCGTCGCACACGTCCTGCACCTCATAGGCCATGGTGCCGCTGGCGGCTTCGATGTTGCCGCCATGCGTGCTGTCGAGTTTCAGCGCATAGATCGCCCGGTGCGCCGCCAGATCGGCGGCGGCGGCCGGCATGCTGCCTGCCAGCAAACCCGCGCCCGCCAGCAGACCGGCGCAGGCGGCGGCAAAGCTCAGTCGGCGCAGGCGCATGCGGCACTCTCCACGTGTTCGGCCTCTACATAGGCAGCCATCGGCACCCGCGCCAGCCACGCGGCGCTATCCGCCATGCAGCGCCAGTTGGGCCACCCGCACCACCACCATCGCGCAGGCCGCCGCCAGGTACAGCCGCAGGGCCGCCATCCACACCCGCCCGGCCAGATTGAGCCGCGCGCGCGGCAGGCTGTCCAGCGGCGGCGGGGTCCAGGCGAACTTGGCTTCGGCCACGAACTGCGGCGCGGGCGGGCCGCGCCCGGTCAGCACGGAGGCCAGTGCCCCCGCCAGCGCCACAACAATGCTGCCGCCCAGCAGCCACAGGATCGTGGCGGTGCCAAGGTCGGGGAACAGCACTGACGCGGTCAGCACCACCGAAAGCCCCAGCAGCACGGCAATCACCAGCCCGGTGAACAGGTTCAGCCACACCCCGTTCACCCACGGCCCCAGCACGTCGCGGTCATTGCACAGCAGCAGCAGGAACACGGTGGCACTCGGCAGCAGCACGCCCGCCAGCGTCTGCACCGCCTCGGTGATGAGCCCCAGCGGCGCGCCCGGGACCAGTACCAGTGCGGCCGACGCCGCGATCAGCCCGCCATAGATCAGAAAGAACCCGCGCGCCTCGCCCGGCTTGCGGTTCAGCGAATGGCGCATCGCCAGCACGTCGCCGGTGGCATAGGCGGTGGACAGTGACACCGCCGCTGCCCCGATGATGCTGGCATCCAGCAGCGCCAGCGCGAACAGCACCGAGGGCAGCCGTCCGGCATATTTGGCCAGCCCCGCCGCCACACCGCCCGCATCGGTAAACCCGCCGGCGTCCGGCGTGCCGGCAAACGTGGCCGCCGCGAACGCCATCATGGCGCCCGCGCCCAGCACCACAATCACGATGCCCAGCCACAGATCGGCCTTTTCGTAGTTCATGAAGCGCGCGGTGATGCGCTTGTCGATCACGTAGCTTTGCTGAAAGAACAACTGCCACGGCGCCACCGTGGTGCCGACGATGGCGATCACCAGCAACAGCACGTCCGATACGCGGCCTTCGGGCAGGCGCGGCACCACGAAATCATGGCCAATCTGCGCCAGCGGCGGGTG
>CAIPHQ010000332.1 GCA_903864895.1 uncultured Rhodospirillales bacterium | reverse complement strand
GGATGTTGGCGAAGGTGTTCATCGGCGTGGCCAGACCCGCCGGATGCGCTACATTGGTCAGCGTCTTGCGGGTCACCTCCATGGTGACCAGCGGATACAGATAGATATAGGCCTGCACCGCGATGGCATGGGCCTCGGCGGCCGTAGGGCTCGCCGCCTGCGCGGCAGTGGGGTTCGCCGCCTGCGCGGCGGGGGCGGCGAGCAAGGACGCGGCGAGTGCCGTGGTGCCAAGCAGTGCAGCAGTGTGGCGGCGCAGTTTGCTGGTCATGATCCATGTCCTCCCGTTCTGGTTGCAGACGGTTCAATGGCCGGACGGCACCGTAATCCCCAGCAGCTTTTCCGCCGCCTTGGCCACATCCGCGTCGAGCGGGCGCGGGCTGAGATCCACGCCATCCGTCAGGCGGTCCACGATGATGCGAAACGCGGCCAGCCGCCCGTACGGCTTGTCGTTGGCGGGCACCAGATGCCACGGCGCATGCCTGGTGGAGGTTTTCTCCATCATGTCCTCAATGGCTTCGGCGTACTCGGCCCAGCGGTCGCGGTTGCGGAAATCCTCGTAGCTGAGTTTCCAGCGTTTCAGCGGGTCGGTCAGCCGGTTGCGAAAGCGGCGCAACTGTTCGTCGGGCGTGATATGCATGAAGATTTTCACAATCCGCACGCCGTCGTCCAGCAGCATCCGCTCGAATTCATTGATTTCGTGATAGGCGCGCTTCCATTCGTCCTTGCTGGCAAAGCCCTCCACCCGCTCGACCAGGACGCGGCCGTAATGGGAGCGGTCGAACACGCACACCTGCCCGCGCTGCGGCAGGCGTTCCCAGAAGCGTTGCAGGTAGTGCAGGGATTTTTCCCGCGCGGTGGGGGCGGCGATGGCGTGCACCTTGAAGCTGCGCGGGTCCATCGCCCAGCCGAGGCGGCGCACGATGCCGCCCTTGCCCGCCGTATCCCAGCCTTCCAGCACGATCAGTGCCCGGTGCGCGGTGCCCAGATAGGCCTGCTGCACCAGTTGCAGCGTCTCCTGCATGGTGGCCAGACGGCGCTCGTAGTCGGCGAAGTCGGTTGCCGGAAAATGCGTGACGTGATGCAGATGCGGGCGGCCGGAGACTTCGAAGGACTGTGATTTCATCCCGGCTGCCCACCCTGTGCTGCTATCCGCCGCCCACCCATACTGCCAGAACCGCAATGCCTGCCAGCGCCGCGCAGGCATGGGCCACCAGCACCGCCTCACTGGCACGGCCGGAATGGCGGCGCAGCAGGGCCGAGACCAGACCGCCCATCAACGCCAGCGCGATCAGCAACATGCCCGCCGAGGTGAGTGCGGTGCCCGCGCCGCTCATGGAGGTTGCCAGACCTTCCAGCGCACCGGCGGCCAGCAGCAGATGCGTGCCGATCACCACCGGGCGGCGCTTTTCGCCGCGCAGATATTGCCAGCCCATGTACAGCCCCACACAGGCCGCCAGCCCCAGAACCAACAGGATCAATGCGCCGCGCATTGCAGCAGTGAACGGCCGCCGCGCCGCGGCGTCAACCGGTTTGCGGGTGCTGGGCAAGGCGGGGCAAGCGGTGCATAGCTTGTGCCGACGGGAGATCTTGGCGTGATCGACAAGCTGGAATATCTGCTGGCCCTGGCGCAGGAACGGCATTTCGGCCGCGCCGCACAGGCCTGCGGCACCACGCAGCCCACGTTTTCCGCCGGAATCAAGCAACTGGAAGAAACCTTCGGCGTGATGCTGGTGGAACGCGGCAGCCGGTTCCGTGGTTTCACCGAAGCGGGTGAACGCGCGCTGGACTGGTCGCGCCGCATCGTGGGCGACATGCGCGCCATGCGGCAGGACATCGGCGCGCTGCGCAGCGATTTGCACGGACAGTTGCGGCTGGCCGCCATTCCCACCGCGCTGCCGATGCTGCCGCGCCTGACCGCGCCGTTCATCGCGCGCCACGCCGAGGTGCGGCTGATGGTGCTGTCGCGCACGTCCAACGAGAT
>CAIPHQ010000331.1 GCA_903864895.1 uncultured Rhodospirillales bacterium | reverse complement strand
CCGCTGAAGATCGAGCCCAGGCGGCTTTTCATGCTGTCCGGCCCCACCGGTTCAGCGCCCGCTGCCGCGCCGCACGGATTGATGCGCCGCCAACGCCGCGATCTCGACAATCTGCGTCACCGACGCATCCATCGGCACCAGTTGTGCCGCATGGGTCAGCCCGATGATCAGCGGCCCGATGGTGCCGCTTTCACCCAGACGCGGGGCGAGGCGGGAGACGATGTGCGCCGAATGCAGCCCCGGCATGACCAGCACATTGGCAGGCCCGGTCAGGCGGCAGAACGGATACAGCGCGCGATAGGCGGGGTCGAGCGCCACGTCCGGGCTCATCTCGCCGTCATATTCGAAGTCCACGCCCCGTGAATCCAGCACCGCCACCGCCTCGCGAATCGTATTGCCCGCTGCGTGTTGCGGGTTGCCGAAGGTGGAGTGCGACAGCAGGGCCACGCGCGGTTCATGGCCTAACCGGCGGGCGGCAGCCGCTGCACCGCAGCAGATATCAGCCAATTGCTGCGGGTCGGGGCGGAAATGGATTAGCGTGTCTGCAATGAAGATGCTGGTGCCGCGCGCGCCCACCATCAGTGTCAGCCCGAAAGCGATGCCGCCGGGCGCCGGGTCCACCGCCAGCCCGATTTCATCCAGACACACCGAGGCCGAACGGGTCAGGCCGGTCACCATCGCATCTGCATCGCCGGTGGCCAGCATGCAGGCGGCGAACACGTTGCGGTCCTGATTGACCATCCGCTGGCAGTCGCGGGACATGTAGCCCTTGCGCTGCAGCCGCCCGAACAGGAAGTCGGCATAGGCGCGGTTCTTTTGCGACAGCCGCGCATTGTGGATTTCCACCCCCTCGGTGTGGCCAAGCCCGAGGCTGGCCATCGTGGCGCGCACGCGCTCCTCACGGCCGATCAGCACCGGCGTGCCATATCCTGCATTGGCGAAGGCCACGGCGGCGCGGACGATTTTTTCCTCCTCGCCCTCGGCGAATACGACCCGCTTGGGTTCGGCACGCACGCGCTCCATGATCGCGTCCAGCGCATTGGCGGTGGGGTCGAGCCGGCCCGAAAGCTCGCGCGCGTATTTGCGCAAATCCGCAATCGGTCGGCGCGCCACGCCGGAGTCCATTGCGGCCTTGGCCACGGCGGGCGGCAGGCGTGAGATCAGGCGCGGATCGAACGCGTTCGGGATGATGTATTCCGGGCCGAATTGCAGCCGCAGCCCGGTGCCTGCGGTGCTGACTTCATCCGGCACGTCCTCACGCGCCAGTTGCGCCAGCGCCTCGGCAGCGGCAACCTTCATCGCCTCGTTGATGGTGCGCGCCCGCACGTCCAGGGCACCCCGGAAGATGTACGGGAAGCCCAGCACGTTGTTGACCTGATTGGGGTAGTCGCTGCGCCCGGTGGCGATGATGGCGTTGGGGCTGACGGCGCGGGCTTCCTCCGGGGTGATTTCCGGGTCCGGGTTGGCCATGGCGAAAATGATCGGCTTGTCGGCCATGCTGGCCACCATGTCCTGCGTCAGCGCGCCCTTGGCCGACAGGCCGAAGAACGCATCCGCGCCCACGATGGCATCCGCCAGCGAGCGGGCCTTGGTGACCACCGCGTGGCCCGATTTCCACTGGTTCATGCCCTCGGTGCGGCCCTGATAGACCACGCCCTTGGTGTCACACAGGATGACGTTGTCGTGCGGCATGCCCATCGCCTTGAGCAGTTCCACGCAGGCGATGGCTGCAGCCCCGGCCCCGTTGACCACCAGCCTGGTGTTCTTCAGGTCGCGCCCGGTCAGATGGCAGGCGTTCATCAACCCGGCAGCGGCCACGATGGCGGTGCCGTGCTGGTCGTCGTGAAACACCGGAATGTCCATCAACTCGCGCAGGCGGTCTTCAATGATGAAGCACTCGGGGGCCTTGATGTCCTCAAGGTTCACGCCGCCGAAACTGGGGGCAAGGTAGCGCACACTGTTGACGAACTGATCCACGTACTCGGTGTCGATGCACAGGTCGATGCTGTCCACGTCGGCGAAGCGTTTGAACAGGGCCGCCTTGCCCTCCATCACCGGCTTGCTGGCAAGTGCCCCCAGATTGCCCAGCCCCAGCACGGCGGTGCCGTTGGAGATCACCGCCACCATGTTGCCCTTGGTGGTGTAGTCGTAGGCCAGTGCCGGGTCGCGATGGATGTGCAGGCACGGCTCGGCCACGCCCGGCGAATAGGCCAGCGACAGGTCGCGCGCCGTGGTCAGCGGCTTGGTGATGCGGATTTCCAGCTTGCCGGGCCGCCCGGCGGCATGCAGGGCCAGCGCCTCCTCGGCCGACACCCGTGCGCTGCGCGGTTCCTTCGTGGCCTCGGCCATGGCGGTCTCCCCCTCGGGACAAACTTTGATTGACCTGCATGGTGGGGCACGCCGGACATAACCGGCAAGCCGGGCGCTTCGCATCCCTCCCACCGTCAGGCTACACAGGGGCATGACCCACCCCAGCCGCCCGCCTGAAGCGGCGGGCGCCACGCCCGCCATGGCGCAATGGTTCGCCGCCAAGGCGGACCATCCCGACGCGCTCGTGTTTTTCCGTATGGGAGACTTCTACGAGTTGTTCTTCGGCGATGCCGAGGCTGCCAGTGCGGCGCTGGGCATCGCGCTGACCCATCGTGGCGAACATGCCGGGCAACCGGTGCAGATGTGCGGCGTGCCGGTGCATGCGGCAGACGCCTACCTGCTACGTCTGATCCGCAGGGGCTTTCGCGTCGCGGTGGCCGAGCAGATGGAAGATCCGAAGGCGCGCCAGGGCAAGGCCCCGCTGCGCCGCGCCGTTGTGCGCCTAGTGACACCGGGCACGCTGACCGAAGACGCGCTGCTGGAGGCCGGGCGGCCCAACCTGCTGCTGGCGCTGTGCGCCGAGGCCGGGCAGGTGGGGGCCGCGTGGATCGACATCTCCACCGGGCTGTTCGAGACCGAGTGCGTCGCCACCGGCGATCTGCCCGGCCTGCTCGGGCGGCTTGACCCGGCGGAAATCGTCGCCCCGGCCGCCATTCCGCTGGCCGACTGGGAACCCCGCCGCGCCCCCGATCCGGCCACACGCCCCGCGCACCCTGCCGCGCGGCTGGCGCAGGCGTTCGGGGCAGCAAGTCTGGACGCGTTCGGCACGTTCAGTGAACTGGAAGCCGCCGCCGGGTTGCTGGCGCTGGACTATGTGCGCGCCACACAGGCGGGCAAATTGCCGCATCTGGCCCATCCGGCGCCGCTGGGGGCCGCCGGGCGGATGGAACTGGATGCCGCCACCCGTGCCAGTCTGGAAATCACCCGCGCGCGGGACGGCGGCGTGGCCCACACGCTGCTGGCTGCCGTGCAGCGCACCAGTACGGCGGCGGGTGCCCGCCTGCTGGGCGACTGGCTGGGCGCGCCGCTGACCGAGACCGAGGCCATCGCGGCGCGGCAGGATGGCTGGTCGTTCCTGCTGGCCAATCCGCCGGTGGCCGCCGCCATCCGCGCCGCGCTGCGGGGGTCTGCCGATATCGCCCGCGCACTGGCCCGGCTGTCACTGGCGCGCGGCGGGCCGCGTGATCTGGCGGCCATCCGCGATGGGCTGGCCGCCGCCCGCGCCTGTGCCGAGGCTTTGGACGGCCCGCTGCCGCAGCGTCTGGCCGCGG
>CAIPHQ010000330.1 GCA_903864895.1 uncultured Rhodospirillales bacterium | reverse complement strand
TGCTTGACTATCTGCCGTCGCCGGTTGACGTGGCCGGTATTTCCGTGGCCGCCGAGGAAGGCGAGGAAGACGGCGAGTTCAGCAACCGCCGCCGCATCAAGGCCGACCCGGCCGCGCCGTTCGCGGGCCTCGCGTTCAAGATCATCAACGACAAGTACGGCACGCTGACCTTCGTGCGCGTTTACGCCGGCACGCTGAAGAGCGGCGACACGGTGATGAACACCACCAAGGAGCACAAGGAACGCGTTGGCCGCATGTTCCAGATGCACGCCGACAAGCGCGCGGAAATCAAGGAAGTGGCGGCGGGCGACATCGCGGCGTTCGTGGGCCTGAAGGACACCGGCACCGGCGACACGCTGGCCAGCCAGGACGACCCGGTGGTGCTGGAGCGCATGGCGTTCCCGATCCCGGTGATCGACATCTCCGTTGAGCCCAAGACCAAGGACTCGGTGGAAAAGATGACGCTCGGCCTGCAGAAACTGGCTGGTGAAGACCCCAGCCTGCGGCTGAAGACCGATCAGGAAACCGGCCAGACCATTCTCTCCGGCATGGGCGAACTGCATCTGGAAATCATCATCGACCGTCTGCGCCGCGAATACGGCGTGGAAGCCAACATTGGCGCGCCGCAGGTGGCGTATCGTGAGACGATTTCCAAGTCGCACACCGAGATCTACACCCACAAGAAGCAGTCTGGCGGCTCTGGCCAGTACGCCGAAGTGAAGATCGTGTTCGAGCCGCAGGAGCGTAACCAGGGCGTTCTGTTCGAGAACAAGGTGGTCGGCGGCACGGTGCCGAAGGAATACATCCCGGCCGTTGAAAAGGGCATCAAGGTGCAGGCCGATACCGGCGTGCTGGCCGGGTTCCCGACCGTGGACTTCAAATACACCCTGGTGGACGGCAAGTACCACGACGTCGACTCGAGCGCGCTGGCGTTCGAAATCGCCGCCAAGGCCTGCTTCCGCGAAGGCATGAAGAAGGCCGGCCCGGTGATTCTCGAGCCGATCATGGACGTGGAAGTGACCACGCCGCAGGACCATGTCGGCGACGTGGTGGGCGACCTCAACCGCCGCCGCGGCATGATCCAGAACCAGGACAGCGCCGGTTCCACCATCGTCGTGCGCGCCCAGGTGCCGCTGAAGGAGATGTTCGGCTACATCTCGCATCTGCGCAGCATGACCAAGGGCCGTGCGTCCTTCACCATGCAGTTCCACCACTACGATCCGGTGCCGCGCAACATCGCGGACGAGATCATGGCCAAGTCAGCCTGATTTTCGGACCCGGATGAACGATGCGGCGGCGCGGGCGAGAGATCGTCCGCGCCGTGTCTTTGTACACAGCATCGTCTTTGCCGCCCGCAGCACGGGTCACTCCTGAGCCTCGGCCGCATTGGCCGAACCACCGGACAGGCATGCGATTGACGATCGCGGCCGTCTGTCCCGCCGCAACTTGTGGTGCCCTGTCAGCAAGGATTGACTTATTGTGCACTGCCGCACGGTGGCTTGACTTGGACCGGAGGGTGTCGTAATCGATTGGTTAACTGGTATTGTATGCGCAATCGACAAATGGGGCGCTGCTTGCCTGAGTTAAATACTTGCTAATGGATCAATAAATAAATCCGGAATAAAAATACGCAAATGGCCGCTACATCAATTACTATGAAGCGAGCCCGGCGTGTTGCTCGAATTTTTGATGAAGTCAAAGGGCAAACCGGTAGTAATTGGTCGGCTCTTATTTATACAGGCCGATATGTGCTTGCCAAGCTGCCGTATTTGTGGCGGCGGGCACGGCGCTTTGGCCGTCCGGCACGCAACTTGCGGGCCGGTGTGGCCCGTGAAATGGCAAATCTGCCGCCGGACACCGCGTACGTGGCCGTGCTGGCGACCGGTGGCTTGGGCGACTACATCATCGTGGCGCGCTTTATGCGTGACCTGGCAGCGCAATGCGGGCCGCTGGCGTTTGATGTGTTTGCAAACAATCCGGTTCTGGCCAAATGGGTGTTTGCCGCAGTTGATGGCGTGCGGACCGTACGGGAAGAATTGCACTACGATGCCGGGCGGGCAGCGTATGATCTGGCATTGCGCGCCAGCCAGATCGTCATCGTTGACGATGTTAGCCCGGTGCCACGGCAACCGGCGCTGCGCAAGGCTTGCGCCGAGATTGGCCGCAATGCCAGCAGCCTGATGCCGTTTGTCGAGCGGCACCCGTATTGGGACAATTTTTTGGCCCAGACCCTCGTGTTCGCCAACCGCACACGGTCCGGCGCAATGCAGGACATCGCGGGTCTGCCCTACGGCGGTGACCGGCTGCCCATTGCGGCGGACAATGACGTGCTGGCGCGGCACGGCTTGACGCCGGGCAGCTATGTTACGCTGCATAATGGCTTTGATCCTCAGTTCTTCGTCACCAGCAACCGTGCCACCAAGTGCTATCCGCATTTCGGCCAGGTGGTGCATTTGCTGAAGCAGACCATGCCGCATCTGCGGATCGTGCAGTTGGGAACGAGCACCAGCGATCCGGTGGAGGAAGCCGACCTGAACCTGATCGGTGCCACCACCCTGCGGGAGGCAGCCGCCCTAGTGGCAAACGCCCGATTGCATGTGGATAACGAAGGCGGACTGGTGCATTTGGCGCGCTGTTACGGCGTGCAGTCCTGCGTCGTGTTCGGGCCCACGCCCGCGAACTACTTTGGCTACGCCGACAATATCAACATCGCCCCTCCGGTGTGCGGTGGGTGCTGGTGGATCACCGAAACCTGGATGGACACCTGCCCGCGCGGCTACGAAACGCCGCGCTGCCTGAGCGAGCAAGATCCGCAGA
>CAIPHQ010000329.1 GCA_903864895.1 uncultured Rhodospirillales bacterium | reverse complement strand
TGCTGGCGTTTGCGATCTTCCCGCTGATCATCTCGGTGTATCTGTCGCTGTCGCGCTTCGCACTGGCGGGCGGCAGCTTCAAGCTCACCTTCATCGGACTGTTCAATTACCGCCGCCTGCTGGTCGGCACGCAGCAATATCATCTGCTGGGCACGTTCAAGCCGATGGACTGGCCGCAATGGCTGGCCTTCGCCGTGGCCGCCGGGCTGCTGCTGTTGTGGCTGGTGCGTTATGCGCTGGCCGGATTTACCGTGCTGGGCTTCCTCGGGCGGCTGATCTCGGCGGCTCTCGCCGGGGGCATCTTCCTCGCATGGCTCGCCAGCGCCGCTTCTGGCGGCTATCAGGGCACACTGCTGACCACATGCTTCTACGTGCTGTCCGGGGTGACGCTGCAATTCCTGCTCGGGCTTGGTCTGGCGCTGCTGTGCGCACAGCCGATCCGCGCACGCAACGCGTTCCGCGTGCTGTTCTTCGTGCCGCTGATGGTCACGCCAGTCGGCGTCGCCTACATGTTCCGCATGCTGGCCGACATGCAGAAAGGCCCGTTTGCGCCCGTCAGCCACGCTTTGGGCATTTCGGAATGGTCATGGGCCACGCAGGCATGGTCGGCGCGCATGATGGTGCTGATCGGCGACACGTGGCAGTGGACGCCGTTCATGTTCATCGTGCTGCTGGCCGCCGTGGAAAATCAACCGCGCGACCAGCTTGAAGCCGCGCGCATGGATGGTGCCAGTTCCTGGCAAGTCTTCCGCGACATCACCTGGCCCGCCATCGCACCAGTAGGTGCCACGGTGGTGTTGATCCGGCTGATCGAGGCGTTCAAGATCATCGACATGCCCAACGTGCTGACGGCGGGCGGCCCCGGTCTGGCCACCGAATCGATGACGCTGCATTCCTTCATCGCGTGGCGCACGCAGGATCTCGGTGGCTCGGCGGCGGTGGGCTATTTGCTGCTGTTCGTCTCCACCATCACCTGCGTGTCGTTCTTCAACTACGTCGTTAGCTGGACGCGGAGATACCAATGAGCGCCAGCCCCGAAGCCCGCACGCTGATGCAGCGCCTGTTTGAGCCGCAGACGCTGGAATCGATGGCTCCGGTGCCGCGCTTCTTCACCTATGGCGCGCTGCTGGTCTGGACGCTGGTGGTGGTGTTCCCGCTGTACTGGGTGCTTGTCACGTCGCTGAAAGTCGAAGTGCAGGTGGACAGCGGGCCGTTCTACCTGCCGTTCATCGACTTCACCCCCACGCTGGAAGCGTGGGATTTCATGCTGCTGCAAAACAACACGCTGGGGCCGTATCTGAATTCGGCATTGGTCTCCTTGGTCAGCACCCTGCTCGCGCTGCTGATCGGGGCCGCGGCAGCCTATGCGCTGGTGCGGATTCAGTTTCAGGTCAAACTTGCTGCGGTTCTCACCTTCATCCTGCTGGTGGTGGGCGTGATTGTGGCGGTCGCTGCGCTGGATGTGCCGTGGGCCATCGCGGTGGCCGTGGCGGCGGCGCTGTTCGTACTGGCGCTGTCCACCGTTGTGCGCCGCTTCCGCGCAGCCGTGGGCAACAACGACATCGAATTCTGGATGATCTCCAACCGCATCATGCCACCCATCGTGGCCGTGCTGCCGATTTACGTGATGTTCCAGCACCTGAAGCTGCTGGATACGCAGGTGGCGCTGATTGCCACTTATACCGGCGTGAACCTGCCCATTGTGGTGTGGCTCACGCGCGACTTCTTCGCGGGCATCCCGCGCGATCTGGAAGAAAGTGCCGAAATCGACGGTGCATCGAAGCTGCGTGTGTTCTTCACCATCGCGCTGCCGCTGGTGCGCTCGGGCCTTGCCGCCACCTTCATGCTGGTGCTGATCCTGACATGGAACGAGTTCCTGCTGGCCCTGTTTCTCACCAACGCCAACGCACAGACCATGCCGGTGCTGGTGGCAGCGCAAAACACCACGCGCGGGCCGCAATGGTGGTACATGTCGGTGCTGATCGTGATCATGATCGCGCCGGTCATCGTGATTGCCGGGTTCCTGCAAAAGCACATCGCGCGCGGCCTGCTGGCTGGCGCCGTCAAGGGTTAGGGGCGAGCGATGCGCGTGCGTCTGGACAACATCCACAAGTCCTTCGGCCATGTGCAGGTGGTCAAGGGCCTCGACCTGGAAGTGGAGGACGGCGAGTTTCTTGTGCTGCTCGGCGCCTCCGGCTCGGGCAAGACCACCGCGCTGCGCATGATCGCCGGGCTGGAATCCGTCACCTCCGGCCGCGTGCTGATCGGTGAGCGGGACGTAACCAACGTGTTGCCGAAATACCGCGACATCGCCATGGTGTTTCAGTCCTACGCGCTGTATCCGCACATGACGGTGTTCGCCAACATCGCCTACCCGCTGATGGTACGGAAAACACCCAAGGCCGAAATTGCCGCCGCCGTGCAGGAAGTCGCGCGGCAGGTGCAGTTGGATACGCTGCTCGACCGCTTCCCCAAGCAACTCTCGGGCGGCCAGCGGCAGCGCGTGGCGCTGGCCCGCGCGATGATCCGCCGCCCGGCGGCGTTTCTGATGGACGAACCGTTGTCCAATCTCGATGCCAAGCTGCGCGGCTACATGCGCGCCGAACTCAAGCACATGCAACACGAACTCGGCATCACCACCATCTACGTCACCCACGACCAGATTGAGGCGATGACGCTGGCACATCGCGTGGCGCTGCTGGAAAAAGGTGTGCTGCAGCAACTCGACACGCCCGCCAACATCTACAACCGCCCGGCCAATCTGTTCGTCGCCGGATTCATCGGCTCGCCGCCGATGAATTTCATCGAAGGCACGCTGAAAGACGGCCTGTTCACCGCGCCGGACAGCCATTTCGGCACCGGCACCCGCGCCACGCGCACGGCGGCGGTGGCAGGCATGCGGCCAGAGGATTGCCGTGTCACCGAACCGCAGGACGGCAAACTCACCGGCACGGTCTATGCCACCGAACTGATGGGCGACCACACGCTGGTCACCTGCCGTGTGGGAACTGCCACCGTGACGGTGAAAGCCGACAAGGCGTTCAAGCGGCAGGACAACGAAGCCATCGGAGTCGATTTCGCCGAAGCCTCCGTGCATCTGTTCGACAAGGCCAGCGGCGAGCGAATTGCCTGAGTGCGCCTCAGCCGATTTCTACCAGCGTGCGTGGCAGGCGGTTGATGGCCTCGTAGCCGTCTACCGTCACCAGCAATTGATCTTCCAGATTGAAGCCGCCCACGCCCTCGGCATACAGCGGCACTTCAAACGCGATCATCATGTCCGGCTCCAGCACCACATCGGACTCGGCGGCGATGAACGGCCATTGTTCGGAAAACAGCGAATGGCCCAGCGAATGCCCCACATGGCCGCGGCTGTAGCCCGCGAATCCGGCGCCGTGCATGGCGCGCATCACTTCGGCATGAATATCGCGCAGCACCGCACCCGGCCGGATCAGGGCAGCCCCTGCGGCAAACGCCTGTTCCAGCGCCTCGTGCAGCCCGCGCTGCGCCGGCGCCGCCGTGCCAAACACAAAGTTGCGTGAGGTGTCAGAGGTATAGTTGCCCACCGCGCACACCATGTCCGCCTTCACCACCGCACCCGCTTCCACAAGCCCCGGCTGCCACGGGCGCGGGCCGATGCCGATATACTCAAACGTCGCCTCCGGCCCAGCCACACCGCGCGCAGCGGCCTCGGCGGCCACTCCGGTGCGGAACAGCGCGCGCAGATCCTCCACGCCGTGGCCCTCCCGCACCCCGGCCACAAGTGCTGCAATGCCCGCCTCGCCAAATTCACAGGCCAGCCGCAACCGTGCGATTTCACCGGGCGCTTTCACCATGCGCAGACGGTCCAGCACCGGTGAGCCATCCAGAACGCGCGCACCATCCAGCGCTGCGGCAATCCGCACGGCATCGCTGGCAGCGATGTAATCGAGGTCAAACCCCAGCCGCGCATGGCGCAGGCCGCGCGCGGCCAACACATCCGCCAGCGCCGCGACTGCCGCGTCCAGACTGAACGTCGCCGGGCGGGCAAACCCTGCCGGGCGCCCGGCCCACGCCGCGCGCGCCATCGCATCGGGCGCAAGACCCTCGTGCAGAAACGGCCGCAGGTCGGCCGATTCAATCCATGCCGGATGCACACGCACGTCGCTGATCGTCGAGGCAGCGCGAAACCCCGCCTCGGCCACATCGGTGATGATGGCAGCGGCAGGCAGCGCCGGGTCGGCCGGAATCAGCGCGAATCCGGCCCCGGCACGGCGGAACAGGCCCGCCACGCCCTGCCCGGCCCCGGTGGCATACAGAAACCCCTCGGGTTCCGCGATCACCAGCGCATCCAGCCCGGCGGCGTCCAGCAGCCTTGCCGCTCGCGCCCGGTCGAGAAATGGTCCGCCCTGCTGCCCCACGCACGCCTCCCCGGCGGCGCGCAACCACCGCGCCACCCAGCAGTCAACCGGCCAGCGCAGGCGGCGTCAACGCGGCAGGCTCAGTCGGCGTGCGCTGCGTGGCCAAGAGCGTGGGCATTCGCCGCAGCAGGCTTGCGGGCCACGCCGGGGTGGAAATGCGCGTAATACGCCAGCACGGCGGCGAAGCCGATGAACACGGCGATCACAACGATCAGAAAGAACAACCCGGACGACGTCATTGCCTTGCTCCCAACGCCAGAAGTTGAGCCGTTTTCAGCAAAAGGCCCGCCGCGCGGCATTGATCTGCGTCAAGGCGTCCGCGAACCGGCTCACCTAGCACTGACCCGCACGCCGGAACGTTCGGCGCCGCATTCCGGCTGGAGCGTGACACCGCATGACCAGCAACGATCCGCCCGCCTCGCCAACGGCCGAAGCCGGGCACATTCTGCCCGCTGCCCATTTCGATGCCCTGCTGACGCTGCTGCACGAAGACGGCTTCGATGTGCGCGGCCCGCGTGTGCAGGGCGGCGCACTGGAAATCGGCAAACTGCCCAACGCCGCAGCTCTGCCTCAGGGCTGCAGCGCCACGCAGGAACCGGGCGCATGGCGCCTGCAGCACACCGGCACGCCGGCGTGGTTCGGCATCACGCATGGCGGCATGTCCTGGAAGGCGCTGCTACACCCGGCACGCACGCGCCTGTGGTCGGCCGAGCGCACGGCAGACGGCTTCAGCGTGCACGAAGACGCTGGCCCTGCCAAACCGTTCGCCTTCATCGGCGTGCGCGCCTGCGACCTGCGCGCGATTGCAGTGCAGGACAATGTGTTGCAGCGCGGCCCCTATGTGGATGCGGTGTACAACGCGCGCCGCAACGGCGCATTCCTTGTCACGGTGGATTGCGCCGAACCCAGCGGCACCTGCTTCTGCGTCTCGATGGGCAGCGGCCCGGCTGCCGGGTCCGGCTACGATCTCGCGCTGACCGAACTGGATGCGGGCAGTGCCAGCCATCGCTTTCTGGTGCGCACCGGCAGCCGTGCGGGCGAAGCAGTCGTGCAACGCCTGGGGCTTTGCGAAGCCACGCACCAGGACAGCGCCAGTGCAAAAGCAATTGTGGAAGGCGCAAGCGCCCGTATGGGCCGCAGCATGGACGCCACCGCCGCCCGCGCCACGCTGTCCGCCAACCGTGAAAGCCCGCACTGGCAGGACGTTGCACAACGCTGCCTGTCCTGCGGCAATTGCACCATGGTCTGCCCCACCTGCTTCTGCACCACGGTCGAGGATACCTCCGACCTGTCCGGCGACATCGCCGAGCGTTGGCGGTTATGGGACAGTTGCTTCACCTTCGGCTTCACCCATGTCGCAGGCGGCACGGTGCGCGAATCCGCAGGCGCCCGCTACCGGCACTGGATTTCGCACAAGCTGCTGAACTTGCACGAGCAGTTCGATGAAAGCGGCTGTGTCGGCTGCGGACGCTGCATCACATGGTGCCCGGTGGGCATCGACATCACCGCCGAAGTTGCGGCGCTGCCACAGGACGTGTCATGAAATCAATGGCCGAACTGATCCACGCGCACCCGTTTCTGGCGGGCCTGCCGGAACCGTATATCGCTACCGTCGCCGGATGCGCCCGCAACGTCGTGTTCGAGGCTGGCAGCTACATCATTCGCGAAGGCCACAGTGCCACCGAGTTCCATCTGCTGCGCGATGGCCATGTGGCGCTGGAACTGTATTCGCCGCGCGGCGGCAGCAAAGTGCTGCAAACGCTCGGGCCCGGCGACATTCTTGGCGCATCGTGGCTGGTGCCGCCGTACCGCTGGACGTCGGATGGCCGCGCGCTGGACCGTGTCCACGCCTTCGCGTTTGACGCCGTCTGCCTGCGCGGCAAGTGCGAGGCCGATCCGGCCATGGGCTATGCGCTGATGCAGCGCTTCCTGCCGGTGCTGATGCAGCGCATGTCCGCCGCTCGGTTGCAGGCGATGGACATGTTCGGGGCGCAGGCATGAGTGCCGCCGTCACCCAACTGGCCCCGGTGCCGTTGCGCGTGGCCGCCGTGGTGCGCGAGACGGCCGATTCGGTCACGCTCACGCTGGCCCGCCCGGACGGCAGCGCCGTCGGGCCGGGCGCACCCGGCCAGTTCAACATGCTGTATCCGTTCGGCATCGGCGAAGCCGCCATCAGCCTGTCCAGCGACAGTGCCGAGACGCTGGTCCACACGGTACGTGGCGTCGGCGCGGTGTCCGAGGCGCTGGGGCGTTTGCGTCCGGGTGACTGGGTTGGCGTGCGCGGCCCGTTTGGCGCCGGCTGGCCTTTGGAAGCCGCACGCGGGCGCGACATCGTGCTGGTTGCGGGCGGCATCGGTCTTGCACCGTTACGATCGGTGATTCATGCCGTGCTGCGCGACCGCGCCGCCTTTGGCCGCCTTTTTGTGGCCTACGGGGCGCGCACCCCGCGCGAACGGCTGTATGTGGCTGAACTGGAAGACTGGCAGGCGCGCAGCGACATCGACATCGCCGTCACGGTCGATGCCGGCGACGCTCACTGGTCCGGCCGCGTCGGCTTCGTCACCGCCCTGCTCGCCAATGCGCCCATCGACCCGGCCCGCTGCATCGTCATGGCGTGCGGGCCCGAAGTGATGATGCGCGCCGCCGCCCGGCAAATGCTGGGGCGCGGCGTGCCGATTGAAAACGTCTATGTCTCGCTGGAGCGCAACATGAAATGCGCCGCGGGGTTGTGCGGGCATTGTCAGGTGGGGCCGCTGTTCATGTGCAAGGATGGCCCGGTGTTCCCCTTTGGCCGTGTCCAAGATCTGCTCGGCGTGCGGGAGATTTGACCATGACCGAGCCGTTGAAAACACTGGCCGTGTGGAAGTTCGCCTCCTGCGACGGTTGCCAGTTGAGCATCCTGGACTGCGAGGACGAATTGCTGGCCATCGCGGGCGCCATCCGCATCGCCAACTTCACTGAAGCCTCCAGCCATGTCATCGACGGGCCGTACGATCTGTCGCTGGTCGAAGGCTCCATCACTACCGCGCATGATGCCGAGCGTATTCGCGAGGTGCGGGCACAGTCGCGCTTTCTGGTCACCATCGGCGCCTGCGCCACGGCGGGCGGCATACAGGCACTGCGCAACTTTGCCGACGTCGCTGAATACCGCCGTGTGGTGTATGCGCGGCCCGACTATATCGAAACGCTGGCCACCTCCACGCCCATCGCGCAGCACGTGAAAGTGGATTTCGAACTGCGCGGCTGCCCCATCGACAAGCGGCAATTGCTGGAAGTGCTCAGTGCCTATCTGCATCACCGCAAGCCGGTGATCTCCACCGAAAGCGTCTGCACCGAATGCAAGCGGCGCGGCAACCCGTGCGTGATGGTCGCCCACGGCACACCCTGCCTCGGCCCGGTCACGCAGGCAGGCTGCGGCGCCATCTGCCCGGCTTTCAACAGGGGCTGCTACGGTTGCTTCGGCCCGATGGAAAGCCCCAACGCAGCATCCCTGGCAGACCGCATGGCGCAGCTCGGCATGACCGAACCGGAATTGCAGCGCGTGTTCCGAACCTTCAATGCCGGTGCTGCGGCATTCCGCGCGGAGGGCGAGCGCCATGGCCGTTGAAACCCGGACCATCCGCGTCGACTACCTCGCCCGCGTGGAGGGCGAAGGCTCACTGTACGTGCGCTTCCGCGACGGCGCGCTGGAAGATGTCAGGCTCGCGATCTTCGAGCCGCCGCGCTTCTTCGAAGCCTTCCTGCGCGGGCGCGCGCTCGCCGAAGCGCCGGACATCACCGCGCGCATCTGCGGTATATGCCCGGTGGCGTATCAGATGAGCGCCGTGCATGCGATGGAAAGCGCCGCCGGCATCGTGCTGGGCGGCCAGATCCGCGCGCTGCGCCGCCTGATCTATTGCGGCGAGTGGATCGAAAGCCACGTGCTGCACATCTACATGCTGCACGCGCCCGACTTTCTCGGCCTGCCGGATGCGGTGCAACTGGCGCGCACGCATGGCGATCTGGTGCGCCAGGGCCTGCGGATGAAAAAGATCGGCAATGCGCTGATCGAGGCCATCGGCGGGCGCGCCATCCACCCGGTCAACGTGCGTGTCGGCGGCTTCTGGAAAGCCCCGGCACAGGACCATCTGCACGCCCTGTTGCCCGATCTGCGCTGGGGCCGCGACGCCGCCATCAAGACCCTGCAATTCGTCGCCACCCTGCCCACGCCCGATGTGGAACAGGAATACGAATTCGTCTCCCTGCGCCATCCGCACGAATACCCGCTGAATGAAGGCCATATCGTGTCCTCCGGCGGGATAGGCATCACCCCGCAGGAATGGCCTGCAGTGTTCGAGGAATTTCAGGTCCGCCACTCCAGCGCCCTGCATGCCCGCGTCAAGGCACGGGGGGCCTATCTCACCGGCCCTCTGGCGCGCTACAGCCTGAATTTCGACCGCCTGCCGCCCGCCATTCAACAAGCCGCGCGCGACGCGGGGCTGGGCGAGACCTGCCGCAACCCGTTCAAGAGCATCGTGGTACGCGCGGTGGAGACGCTGTTCGCTTTCGACGAAGCCATCCGCATCATCGAGCAGTATCAGGAACCCACACCCTCCTTCGTGGCGGTCGAACCGCGCAATGCCACCGGCCATGCGGCCACCGAAGCCCCGCGCGGCCTGCTGTATCAACGGTACGACATCGACGGCGAGGGCCTGATCGCCCATGCCCAGATTGTGCCGCCCACCTCACAAAATCAGGCCACCATCGAGCGGGATCTGTGGCGCGTGGCCGAACACGGGCAAGGCATGGTGGACAGCGAGTTGCAGGCGCTGTGCGAGCAATCCATCCGCAATCACGACCCCTGCATCTCCTGCGCCACGCATTTTCTGGACCTGACCGTGGATCGCGCATGATGCGCGTGCGGATCATCGGCGCGGGGCACAGCGACCGGGGCGATGATGCCTGCGGTCTGGTTGCGGCGGACATGCTGCGCCGCGTCGCAGGCCCGGATATCGACGTGGTGGATGGTGCCGCCGACGCAGCCGCCATGCTGGCGCTGTTCGAGGATGTGGATGGCGTCATCGCCGTGGATTGCGCGCGCGGCGGCGGTACCCCCGGTGACATCGTGCGTCTGCCTGCCGATCCGGCAAAATGGCCGAAATCCCGCGCGTCGAGTTCGCACGGCAACGCTCTGGCCGATGCGGTGGCGTTGGGCGAAGCCCTCGGTGCCCTGCCGCCGCGGTTTGCAGTCTTCGCCGTCGTCGGCACCGATTTCACCCTCGGCGCACCACTCAGCCCCGCAGTGCAGGCCGCACTGCCAAACCTCATCCGCACCGTGATGCAGGAGGCCGCATGCATGAAGCCAAACTGATGCGCGACCTGATGGCGCACATCACTGCCAGCGCCGAGCAGAACGGCGGCGGGCGCGTGACGGGGGTGCATGTCTGGCTCGGCGCACTCAGCCATTTCACGCCCGCGCATTTCGTCGAGCATTTCGAGGATGCCAGTGCGGGCACCGCCGCCGAAGGCGCTGCTGTGACCAGCGAGGTCTCCACCGACGCCCGCGACCCGGATGCGCTGTGGGTGCGCGTGCTGAGCATCACGACGGAATCCGGTTGATGCCGGACGGAATGCTGCCGTCCGCTGCGCTCGTCCGCCGCCGCATCACCATCGGCGGCACGGTGCAGGGCGTGGGCTTCCGCCCGCACGCGTTCCGCCTTGCCACCCATCTGGCGTTGGCAGGCTATATCCGCAACACGCAAGGCGGCGTGGAAATTGAAATCGAAGGGCCGCTGGACCGGGTTGAGGTGTTCGCCGCCCGCCTGCTGGCCGAGGCACCTGCGCCGTCCCGCATCGCCTGCATGGAGCAGCAGCCGCTGCCCGCCGCCGGCGAAGATGATTTTGTTATCGCCATGTCGGGCCACAGCGCCGGTTACGGCGTGACCGTGCCGCCCGATGCGGCGCTGTGCGCGGAATGCCGTAGCGATGTGCTGGCACGCGGCAGCCGGCACCACGGCTATGCGCTGACCGCCTGCGCGCAGTGCGGCCCGCGTTTCAGCGTGGTTGCCGAAATGCCGTACGACCGCGCCAACACAACGCTGGCGGCCTTTGCGCTGTGCGCAGCCTGCGGGGCAGATTACGCCAACCCGGCCAGCCGCCGCTTCCATGCCGAAACGCAGGCTTGCCCGGTCTGCGGCCCGCAGCTTGCGCTGCACGGCCCCGATGGCTCGGTAATCGCCGTGGGGCCAGACTGCATCGAACGCGTGGCCGCGTGCCTGCGCGCAGGCGGCATTGCCGCAGTGAAAGGCATCGGCGGCTTTCATTTGCTGGCCCGCGCCGATGACGCACACGCCGTCGCTACGCTGCGCGCGCGCAAACAGCGGCCCATGCAGCCTTTCGCGGTGATGTTTCCAGACGCAGCCAATGCCGCGTATTGGTGCGAGATGGCTACGGCGGAAGCCGGAACCCTCACCTCTGCGGCTGCCCCCATCGTGCTGCTGCGCAAATCCGCCGATTGCGGTGCGGCCGACGGCGTGGCCCCCGGCAATGCCCGCCTCGGCGCAATGCTGCCCTACACGCCGCTGCATCATCTGCTGATGGCAGCACTGCCGTTGCCGTTGGTTGTGACCAGCGCCAATCTCAGCGGCTCTGCGCTGATCTTCGAAATGTGCGATGAACTTTACAGCCTCGCCGGCCTGGTACTGACGCATGACCGCCCCATCCTGCGTCCGGTGGAAGACAGCGTCGTGCAATACGCGGGCAGCACGCTGGTCACGCTGCGGCTGGGGCGCGGCTATGCGCCGCTGTCCATCAAGCTGGCCTCTGCCCCGCCACCGCTGCTGGCGCTGGGCGGGCATCTGAAGAACGCACCAGCCATCAGCCTTGGCGACACCGCCCTGCTCGGCCCGCAATTGGGCGATCTGGACAACGCCGGTACGCTGGCCGCGCACCACGCCCTCACCGCCGGCCTGTGCCGCCTGCACGGCGTCACGCCACAATCAGTGGTGTGCGATGCGCACCCGGACGACATGGCCGAAGCCGCCCGCCACCGCCTGCCGATCATTGGCGTGCCGCACCATCTGGCGCATGTCGCCGCCGTGATGGTCGAGCACAAGTTGCAAGGCCCGGTGCTGGGGCTGGCATGGGACGGCGCGGGCTACGGGCCGGATGGCACGGTCTGGGGCGGCGAGTTCCTGCTGGTCGATGGCGCGCAATGGCAGCGCGTGGCGCATCTGCGCCGCTTCCGCCTGCCCGGCGGCGACATGGCCGCCCGCGAACCCACCCGCGCGGCAGCGGGGGCGCTGGCCGAAGTTTTCGGCCCCGGCCTGCAGGACTGGCCCGCCCACGCCATCGAACGCCTGTCGGACCCGCGCCTGCCCGCGTTGCTGGCCCTGTGCCGCGCCGGTCTGGCAGCCCCGCTCACCTCCAGCGCCGGGCGGCTGTTCGATGCGGTCTCGGCGCTGCTCGGCCTGTGCCAGCGCAACAGCTTTGAAAGCGAGGCCGCCATCGCGCTGGAACAGGCGGCAGCAGATGAACGCGGCCGCTTCGCCTTCTCGCTGACTGGCACAGGCCCCATCGTGATCGACTGGGCTCCGGCACTCGCCGCCCTTCTGGGCGCGCTCAACATCGGCGTGCCGCGCGCCGCCGTGGCCTCGCGGTTCTATCAGGGTCTGGCCGAAGCCGCCGCCATGGTGGCAAAGCATGTCGGCGTGCCCGATGTGGCCCTCACCGGCGGCTGTTTTCAAAGCCCCTTGCTGATTGCCCGCCTGTCTGAAACCCTCACCGCCGCCGGTCTGCGCGTGCACCTGCCACACAAGGTGCCGCCTGGTGATGGCGGGCTGGCGCTCGGCCAGATTGAATGGGCGCGGCGCGTGCTGGCGGCGGGGTCGTAATCATGTGTCTGGCCATTCCAGGCAAACTGGTCTCGGCAGACGGGCTTGGCGATCTTACCGGCACCGGGCTGGTGGATTTCGGCGGCGTCAGCAAAACCGTCAGCCTCGCCTTCGTGCCGGAAGCCCGCATTGGCGACTACGTTCTGGTCCACGCCGGCATCGCCATCGCTGTGATGGATGCCGCCGCCGCCGAGCGCCTGCTGGCGGAACTCGATGCGGCGGGTGAGATCGCATGAACCCGTATCGCGATCCCGCCGCAATCCGGCGCACGGCAGACGCCATCGCCGCCGCCGCGACACGGCCATGGACGCTGATGGAAGTCTGCGGCGGGCAGACCCACGCCATCGTACGCTTCGGGTTGGATGAGATGCTGCCGCCTGGCGTCACATTGGTCCACGGCCCCGGTTGCCCGGTCTGCGTCACCCCTGCGGAGGCCATCGACGCCGCCATCGCGCTCAGCCGCAGGCCCGGCCTCATTCTGTGCAGCTTCGGCGACATGCTGCGCGTGCCCGGCAGCACCGCCAGCCTGATGCAGGCGCGCGCGCAGGGCGGTGACGTGCGTGTGGTGTACGGCCCGCTCGACGCGGTGCAGATCGCACGTGACAATCCGGATCGCGAGGTGGTGTTCTTCGCAGTCGGGTTTGAAACCACCATCCCCGCCAGCGCGCTTGCGGTGCAACTGGCCGGGCAGACTGGCGTGGCGAATTTCTCAATCCTGCACAGCCATGTTCTGGTGCCGCCCGCCATGGCGGCGCTGCTGTCCGCACCGGACAATCAGGTGCAGGGGTTTCTGGCCGCCGGGCATGTCTGCACCATCATGGGCACTTCGGCCTACGTCCCGCTGGCCGCGCGCTACCGCGTGCCGGTGGTCATCACCGGGTTCGAGCCGCTGGACATCCTGCAAGGCGTGCTGCTGTGCGTGCGCCAGCTTGAAGCCGGGCGCTGCGAGGTTGAAAACCAGTATGCCCGCGCCGTGCAACCCGAAGGCAACCGTGCTGCGCAGAAGGCCATCGCGGCGGTGTTTGAAACCGCCGATCAATCATGGCGCGGCCTCGGGATGATCCCGTCCAGCGGCCTGCGCCTGCGGCCGGAACTGGCGCACCGCGACGCGTGGCTGCGCTTCGCTCCGCAGCGCACGGCAGTGGCACCGGCTGCCTCCCCCTGCATTGCGGGCGCGGTGCTGCGCGGCGTGGCCAAGCCACCCGCCTGCCCCGCCTTCGGCACGCTGTGCACGCCGGAGTACCCGCTCGGCGCGCCGATGGTCTCGGGCGAAGGCGCGTGTGCGGCCTACTATCACTATCGGGCGGCGGCCTGACCCGATGGACCTCGCCTGCCCGATCCCGGTGGCGGAGTTCGCCGAAGTCACGCTGGCGCATGGCGGCGGCGGGCGGTTGATGCAGGATCTGATCAGCCGGATGTTCGCAGCCTCGTTCGCCCCAAGCCACGGCCCGCGCGGCGACAGCGCGGTGTTCGATGCACCCGGCGGGCGTATGGCTTTCACCACGGATGGCTATGTGGTCCGCCCGCTGGTGTTCCCCGGCGGCGACATCGCCCGCATGGCGGTATTCGGCACCTGCAACGACCTCGCAGTCTGCGGTGCCAGGCCGCTGCACCTGTCGGTCGCGATGGTCATCGAGGAAGGATTGCCAATGGCAACCCTGTGGCAACTCTGCGCCTCGCTGGCCGAGGCCGCGTGCGCCGCCGGTGTCACGGTGGTCACCGGCGACACCAAGGTAGTCGAGCGCGGGAAGGCGGATGGGTTGTACCTCACCACCTCCGGCATCGGCGCGGTGCTGCCCGGGTTGCACCTTGGCGCGGCGCAGGTGCAACCCGGCGATGCGGTGCTGGTCAGCGGCGATGTCGGCCGCCACGGTATCGCTGTGCTGGCCGCGCGCGGTGATCTGGGGTTGCAGACCGATATCACCAGCGACCTCGCCCCGCTTTGGCCCGCCGTGCAGGCGCTGCACGAATCCGGACTTGCGCTGCGCTGGATGCGCGACGCCACGCGCGGCGGCCTGGCCACCGTGCTGGTGGAACTGGCCGAGGCCACTGGCCATTCGGTGCGGTTCGACGAAGCATCAGTGCCGGTGGCAGGCGCGGTGCAGGCGGCGTGCGAGTTGCTGGGGTTCGACCCGCTGTATATCGCCAATGAGGGCTGCATGGCCGTGGTGGTCCCCGCCGCACAGGCCGATGAAGCCGCGTGCGTGTTGCGCGCCCTGCCCGGCCACGCGCAAGCGGCGGTAATCGGCACGGTCACGCCGCGCGGCGCAGCCCCGGTCACCGCGCGCAGCCCGGCGGGCGGGCAGCGGGTGCTGCGCATGTTGAGCGGCGAACAATTGCCGCGCATCTGTTGAGCCCGCTCATGCCCGCTCTGATCTGCGACGTGGACGGCGTGCTGGTCGATTCGCCGCACGAACAGGCATGGCGCGCCGCACTCGACAGCTTTGCGCCGCAGGCGGGGTTCACCACCGCGTTCTATCAGGCGCACGTGGCAGGCAAGCCCCGGCAGGATGGCGCTGTGGCAGCACTGACTGGTCTGGGCGTGCCCGATGCGGCGGGCCGCGCCGCAGAGTATGCCGAGCGAAAACAACGCATTCTGGAAGGCCTGATCGCCAGTGGCAGCTTTGCCGCTTTCGCCGACGCGCAACGCCTGCTGCTGGCCGCCCGCGCCGCCGGATGGAAGCTCGCAGCCGCCTCCTCCTCCAAGAACGCCAGCGCCATGATGCGCGCGATCCGGTTGGGCGCGGGCACGTTGAAAGATCTGTTCGATGCCGATCTTTGCGGGCGCGACATGCCGCACGGCAAACCGGCCCCGGACCTGTTTCTGGCCGCCGCCGCCGAACTCGGCACCCCACCTGCCGCCTGCTGGGTGATTGAGGACGCGCCTGCCGGGATTCGGGCGGCCAAGGCGGGCGGCATGGCCGCGCTCGGCATTGCCCGGCATGATGACGCAGCACCGCTGCGCCGCGCCGGGGCCGATCTGGTGGTGTCCAGTCTGGATTGCATCGACACGGCGGCGCTGGCGCAAGCCTGCCTGCGCGCCCGCAAGGAGTAACGCCATGGAAGTGCTGTTGCCGCCGGATGATCCGGCATGGCGGCTGGATGAGCCAGTTTATCAGCCACGCTATGAGGCCGCCGCCGAATCGCGGTTTTCTGTCAGCAACGGCTTCCTCGGCGTGCGCGGCTCGCGGGAGGCCAGCCGGGGGCCAACCTGGGCGGCGTGGCTGCACAATTTCAGCTGGTCGTCCTGGCCGCGCACCTTCGTGGCCGGGCTGTTCGATATCCCCAACTTCACCCCGCCGGTGCCCGCGCTGGTGCCGGTGGCGGACTGGATGCGCGTGCGGATTCATCTGGATGGCGCATTGCTGCGGCTGGATCACGGCACACTGCTGGGCCACAGCCGCACGCTGGATTACCGGCGCGGCCTGTTGCTGACCGATTGGCGTCAGCGCACCGTGGCGGGTGTGGTGGCGCGGGTGCGCACGCTGCGGCTGGTCTCGCAGTCCGATCGCGCCATCGGGCTGCAAATGCTGCACTTCGAACTGGAAAGCGGCGCGGCGGCGGTGACGCTGGAAGCCGCGTTCGACCATAGCGTCAGCGGGTTGGAGGCTGTCCGGCTGGATGCGGATATGGGCCTGTGGCGCACCGAGCAGACCGGACAGGAACTGGCCATTGCCTGCGCCGCCGATCTGGCGCGCGGCGGGCATGATGCGCCGCCCGGCGCCACGGCACCGCTGGCGTGGACCTGGGGCTGGACCGGGCAAGCGGGTGGCAGCGCCACGTTGCGGCGCATGATCGGCGTCGCGCGCGGCGCATCCCCGCAAGCGGCGGCGCGCGCGGCGCTGGACCGAGCCTACGGTATCGGCTGGCGCGCCGTGCTCGACTCGCACGCGGCGGCATGGGCGCAGCGGTGGCAGGCGGCCGATGTTGAAATCACCGGCGACCCGGCAGCACAGCAGGCACTGCGCTTTGCCGTGTATCACATGACCAGCGCCGCCAATCCGGACGACGAACATGTATCAATCGGCGCCCGCGCGCTGACCGGCGACGGCTATCTGGGCCACGTGTTCTGGGACACCGAAAGCTATCTGCTGCCGTTCTACACCGTGGCATGGCCCGCAGCGGCGCGGGCCTTGCTGATGTACCGCTATCACTCGCTGGACGGCGCCCGGGCCAAGGCCGCCAAGCTGGGCTGGCGCGGGGCGATGTACGCGTGGGAATCCGCCGACACCGGGGCCGAGACCACGCCGGATCAGGTGCTGGACCCGCTGGGCCGCCTGGTGGACGTGCTGACCGGCAAGCTGGAGCAGCACATCACCGCCGATGTGTCCTACGCCGTGTGGCAATACTGGCAGATCAGCGGCGATGCGGCCTTCCAGCGCGACGCCGGGGCGGAAATCCTGATCGAGACGGCGCGTTTCTGGGCCAGCCGCGCGCTGCCGGGCCCGGATGGGCTGCGGCATATCCGCAACGTGATCGGGCCGGACGAGTTCCATGAAGGCGTGGACGATAACGCCTACACCAACCGGCTCGCCGCATGGTCATTGCGCCGCGCGGTGGAAGCCGAGGCATGGCTGCGCCAGAACTGGCCGGACCACGCGGCGGCGCTGGCGGCACGGCTGCAACTTTCCGCCGATGAATCCACGGTCTGGGCTGCGGCGGCGGACGCGATGGCACCGGGCGTGACCTCCGCCTCCGGGATTCTGGAGCAATTTGAAGGCTATTTCGCGCTGGAAGACATCGACCCCACCCCTTTCGCCGCGCGGCAGGGCGGCATCGACATGGTGCTGGGGCACGCGCGGGTGCAGGGCTCGCAATTGCTGAAACAGGCCGATGTGGTCGCGCTGCTCGGCTTGCTGCCAGACATGCTGCCCCCGGCGGCGGCAAAAGCGAATTTCGATTACTACGCGGCGCGCTGCACACATGACAGTTCCCTCAGCCGCCCGATGCACGCGCTGGTGGCCGCACGGCTGGGTGAGACGGAAACGGCGCTGCGCTTTTTCCGCGAGGGCGCCGGCACCGATCTGGCCGCCACGCCGGAACCGGCGGCAGCGGGCGGCGTACGCATGGCCACGCTGGGCGGGCTGTGGCAGGCGGCGGTGTTCGGCTTTGCGGGCGTGTCGTTCAACGCCGATGGCATCACGCTGGCACCGCAACTGCCGCCCGATTGGCAGACGATGACGTTCCGCCTGCACTGGCAGGGGCGGCGCGTGCTGGTGCGGCTGTCGCAAACGGGCGTGCAAGCCACGCTGGAACACGGCGATGCGCTGACGCTGCGCGTGGGCGGGGCAGCCGTGGTTCTGGGCGGCTTGGGGGCGGTGGTGGCGATACCTCAAACACCGTGATGGCCGAACCTGGCCACATGGGCCACGGCATTGCGTTGACCCGGCGCGTTTTCTTCTCCCTCTCCGCCCTGAAGGTCGGAGAGGGAACTCATTCTGCCCAAGTCAAACCCTTTTGGGGTCAGCCCCGCCGTAACGGAAATTCAGACGCCCGCCTTCACCGTCCCGTCCGCCAGCCAGCCATCGAACACGCGCATCGCGGCATCGGCAAAGGCCTGATCGTTGATATGCGCGTCCACCTCGGTCAGCGCCACCGGCGGTTGAATCACCGCGCGCACTTCGTCCACCAGCGCTGCCAGACCCTCCGGGTCGTGCACCGGTTGGCCGGGTTTGTCCCATTCCTCGATACCCTGCACCGGCAGCAACACATGCACCGGGCCACGCGCCTGTTGCAGGCGGGATGCCATTTCGCGGGCGAAGGCGCGGCGTTCGTCCGGGGTCAGCCCGGCGGAGGCGATCAGGCGATTGTGCGCGTGGTAGGGCCGCCCGGCGAAGCGGGCGGGCACGTCCTGCCACGCGGCGAAATCCACCAGATCGACACAGCCCGGCGCAATCAGTTGCGGCACCCCGGCGCGGCCCGCCGACAGCATCCGGTCCTGCCCGGCATTGACCACCGAGCCCAGCAGCCAATTGCCCAGTTCCGGCAGCGCGAAATCCATCACCGCGGCGAACGCGCCCTGCACCGCCAGCGCCTCGAACGCCATACCGCCCATGCCGGTGGCGTGGAACACCGCCACGTCAAACCCGCGCTGCTCCAGCATCGGCTTGAGCAGTTTCATGTAGGACAGGCAGGAACTGCCAAGGCTGGTCATGCCGACAAGCGGGCGCGTTGAAACCGGCTTTTCCACCGCGCGCACCGCGCCGGTCACGGCACCCGCCGCCTGGCTGAGCGAGGATTTGCAGATGGCGTTCAGCCCGTACAGCCCGCCCGCCCACAGGATCATCTGAATATCCGGCGACAGGCGGTCGGGCGGGATCAGCGGCGAGAACGAGATGGTGGAAATCACGAATTTCGGCACACCCAGCGGCAGCGCGCGGGCGCAGTCCAGCGCCAGATCGGTACCCATGGTGCCGCCCATCGCCACCATGCCGTCTATCTGGCCCTGCCGGTACAACTCCTTGGTCAGCAGCGCCGCCCCGGTGGCCATGATCTGCATGGCGGTGTTCTCGTCACCCGACTCACTGGCCTTGGCGATGCTGGACCCGGCCGCCACCGCGACTTCATGCTTGGTGATGCCGACATGCGACTTCGGTTCGCCCAGCACGCTCACGTCCATGGTCAGCGCGACGCAGCCCTGGCTTTCGATACGCTCAACCAGATACAGCAACTCGTCGGACTTCGTGTCGAACGTGCCGACGACGAGGATGGTTTTCTGCTCGCTCATGGTGCCTCGTTTGAATGTTTGCGCGGCGGCTGGCGCCTACAGTTGAATCCACGCGGTTTTCAGATCCACATATTTGTCCAGTGCGTGCGGTGACTTGTCGTAGCCGTTGCCGGACTGCCCCACGCCACCCAGCGGCACCGTGTTGTCCACGCCGCCATAGGTGTTCACATGCACCACGCCCGCGCGGATGGCGCGCACCATGCGATGCGCGCGGCCCAGATTGCCGGTCCAGACCCCGGCGGCGAGGCCGTACGGCGTGGCGTTGGCTATCCGCACCGCATCGGCCTCCGTGTCGAAGGGCGTGACTGCCAGCACCGGGCCGAACACTTCCTCCTGGAACAAGGCCATGTCCGGCGCAACACCATCGAACACCGTGGGGGCCATGTAGAACCCGCCAGTTTCCGCCAGAATCCGCCCGCCGCCAGTCAGCAGCGCCGCCCCCTGTTCGCTTGCGTGGGCCACATGCGCCAGATTGCGCGCCAGTTGCGCGGCACTGACCACCGCACCCGATTCGGTCTTCAGATCCAGCGGATCGCCCACCTTCATCTTCGCTGCCACGGCAGCGACCTTGGCAGCGAACGCCGCGTGAATGGATCGCTCCACCAACAGGCGCGACCCGGCCACGCAGACCTGCCCGGCATTGCGGAAAATACCGAACGCGG
>CAIPHQ010000328.1 GCA_903864895.1 uncultured Rhodospirillales bacterium | reverse complement strand
TGATCTGCACCGCCCACAACCTCCTCAAGCTCGCAGCCGCAGCCGCTTGAGCCGCTCACTCGCCAACCAGCAATCCAGATCAACCCTTCCCGCGCATGCTTAACCCAGCGATCATCAATTACCGGGACAGGCTCCTAGCCGAAGCTGGCCGTGAACATCCGGTTCAGATCGGCCATGATCGCGTCCGCGCTGTCGTCGCCGCGCAGGCCCGCGTTGATGCGCTCGGCGGCAGCGTGCTGGAACGGCATGTAGCCGTCGTGGCGCGGGCGCACCCAGCCGCCGTCCAGCGTGGTCCAGGTGTTGCGATAAAAATCATGCGTGGCCGCGTTCACCGCCGCATCCTGCCACGCCGCCGCATTGCCGGGCTGCCCGCCCGCTGCCGCGTACGGGCCCGCCTGCACCTCCGCACTGGCCACCCAGAACGCGAATGCCAGGGCCGAGCGCGGATCGGACGTGAACGCCGACACCGCGATGCCGGTGCCGCCGATGGCCGAGCCAACCGGACCCTGCTTGCCCGCCACCGGAATATCGCCGAACGCCAGCCGTGCCGGGCGGAAGCCGTCGCGGGCGTAGCTGGCATAGCCGTAGATCAGCGGCGCGCAGTGTTCCGCCGCATCCGGCAGCGCCATGCGCTCGAACACCGCGATGGGGTCCAAGCCGTAACAGACCGGGTCGATATGGCGCATCACCTCGCGCATCCGCTCCAGCACCGTCGCACCGAACACCGGGTCGTTCAGTTCACCCTCGCCGGTGGAGGCGCAGGGCTGACCCAGATTGGCGGTGAGGGTGTAGAACACCATCAATGAATGCGGCGGGCGCATTGGCAGCAGCACGCGGCCTGCGCGGGCCAGACGCAGCACCGCGTCCCAATCTGCGGGCGGGGTTTCCAGGCGGTCGGGCCGCCATGCCTGCACCTGCGCAGCGGCATCAATGGGCAGGCCCCACTGGTCGCCGTTCATGCGGTAGCTGTTGAAGGATTCACCCACCGCCTGCCGGGCGAGGCGCATCAGGGCCGGTGTGGTTTCCGGGCGGTTCAGGTTCAGCAGGCAGCCTTCCCGCACGATCTGGCCGACATGCGGGTGGTCGATGACAATCAGGTCGTAGCGCCGGGCCAGTTCCTCGACCGGGTAGCTCTCGAAATCCTGCAGCGAACGCTGCTCCCACTCAATGGCCACGCCGCTGCGCTGCTGGAACAGCGCCGAGCAGGCCACCATCGGGTCGTAGCCGCGCGGGTGGCTCCATGTCATGCCGCGCAGCGTGCTCACAATGCGAACTCCGCGCGCAACTGCGCCGTGTGTTCGCCGATGCGCGGCGCGGCCAGCGTGGTGGACGGGCGCACGCCGTCGATTTTCAGCGGGGCGCGGGTGGTCAGAATCGACACGTCGCCGGGCCGGGTGACGGTTTGCAGCATGTCGAGCACCTTGAACCCTTCGCTGGCCAGCAGACCCGGCCAATCCAGCACGGCGGCGCACCATATATCGGCGGGTTGCAGCACCGCCAGCCAGTCTGCGGTGCTGCGGGTCCGCAGGTGGTCCGCCATCAGGCGCTTGATGGTGTCCCGATCAGTAAACGCCCGTTTCGGTTCGGCGGCATAGGGCGCGAGTTCCGGCATCTCCAGCAACGGCATCAGCCTGGCCAGCGGCGTCATGGCCAAGGCGAGCCAGCCATCTGCGGTCTGGTAGACGCCATAGGGTGCGGCCAGATAGGCATGTGCGTTGCGAAAGGCGGCGCGGGTGGGGATGCGGCCGCCATCGTTCAGATAGGTGGTCAGCACCTCGAACTGAAAATCCACCAGCGCTTCCAGCAGGCTGGTTTCCACATGCGCGCCCTGCCCCGAAATCCCGCGCCGGACCAGGGCTGCCAGCACGCCTTGCACCACGGACGACCCGGCCAGCATGTCGGCAATCGCCAGCCCGAACGGCACCGGCCCCTGCCCATCATCCCCGTTCAGCCACATCACACCCGAGCGCGCCTGCGCCAGCAGATCCTGCCCCGGAAAGCCCACCCAAGGGCCGGCCATGCTCCATCCGGTGATACTGGCATAAACCACGCGTGGGTTGATCTGCTGCACGCTGGCGTAGTCCAGCCCGATGCGTTCGATAACGCCGGGGCGGAAATTCTGGATGATCACGTCGGCGCGGCAGATCAACCGGCGCAAAGCCGCCAGATCGTCCGGGTTCTTCATGTCGGCGGCAAAGCTCTGCTTGCCGCGATTGATGGCGTGGAACAGCGTGGAATCGCCGCCGATCTCGGTGTCGGTCAGATACAGCCTGCGGCACAGATCGCCGCCATCCGGCCGTTCGATCTTGATCACCCGCGCGCCGAGATCGGACAGGCGCAGCGCGGCACAGGGGCCGGAGAGGAACTGGCTCATGTCCAGCACCAGCAGGCCATCCAGCGGCGGCGTGGACATCATGCCTGCTCCGTCTGTCCAGCCCACGCGGCGGGGTCGCGGTATTTCACGGTCTGGATGTGCTCGCAGTACAGCACGATGTCGCCTTCGTCCTTGAACACCGAGTAGCTGGCGCGGATGAGGCCCATGTCCTTGTATTTGGGCCGCTTCTCCAGATTCTCGCGGATGGTGTAGATGGTGTCGCCGATGAACACCGGGCGGATGAAGCGCAGCCGGTCGTAGCCGTAGCTGAACGCGTTGATGCAGTTGGTCGCCACCAGCCCAAGCCCTGCCGAGAACACGAACGCGCCCGCCACCAGACGTTTGCCGAACACGCCCTCGGTGGCGGCGAAATGCTGGTCCTGCACATAGGGGTGAATGTCCAGCACCAGCGTGTTGAACAGGTGGCTTTCACCCTCGCTGATCGTGCGGCGCAGCGAGCGGATTTTGTGGCCGGCGGCGAAATCCTCATAAAACCAGTTCTCGGCATTCCACACCGGAATCTCGGCGTGGGCCGCCGGCATGTCCTTAGGGTGCGTGGAGGCAACGCCGACAGTCGGCGCGAACATCTGGCTCATGTCCCATCCCTCACGGTGTTCCCGCCCCATTGCGCCCGGGGCGGCGGGGGATGCTAGCACGAACCCCCACAGATGAAATATGCTTTCACCAGCGAATGACGGGACGGGCTTCCATGCACGAGCGGCCACGGTTTTTCGAGGACTACGTGCTGGGCGAGGTGCGGGAGACGCACGGGCGGACCATCACCGAGACGGATTTCGTGGTGCATGCCGGGCACACCGGCGACTTCTTCCCGCACCACATGGATGCCGAGTTCATGAAAGCCACGCAGTTCGGCCAGCGCATCGCGCACGGCACCATGACCTTCG
>CAIPHQ010000327.1 GCA_903864895.1 uncultured Rhodospirillales bacterium | reverse complement strand
TGGAAGGATGTGAGTAAATTTCCATATGATGGACCGAAACACTCAAGTACAGTTTACTGGAACAGAAATATTATAGGTGACCTTTATCTGCCTTTTAATCTAAAATATTTGTCAAATATGACACAAACACAAACACCCGGTGCGATGGGCTTATTTTATACATATTTTCCGATTCCATTTGAGGATAAAAAATTGAGGCGCCCCTTTGATGTTAGGGATCCAAGGATCCGCTCCGATGCGGTGGTTCCCTCGGGCGATCTTTGTGGACAATATACGTTTCGGAATTCCTGGGGCACATTGACCGGGCTTTCTCCGGTTTTTGTTATTCGCCGAGATGTGTTTTTATCCGCCGTAGCCAAACCTTGAAAGCGGAGTAGTTCTGCGACGATCAGCGGCGTGGCTGGCCCATCGCCATCACCGCCGTCAACACCGAGGTCAATGGCACTGCCCCGCTCGCCGGCAGCGGCAGCTTCGCCTGGAGCGCCCGCGGGCTGCTGACCGGCCGGACCGACACTGCTCTGGGCTACGCAGAGCAGTTCTGCTACGATCATATCAATCGCCTAATCAGCGTCGACCGGCCCGCCAGCATCGCCCAGGGCAGCGTCGTGCCGGGCTTCGGCTACACGCCCGAGATGCAGCGGGCCAGCATGAGCAGCAGCAGTGCCGGGGTGGTGCAGGGCAGCACCTACTATCTGGGGTTCGATGCGCTGACGCACAGCGAGCTGCGCATCGCCGGGGCAGCGCCGAAGACCGCGCCGCCGGCCTGGGTGGACTACCTGCACGTGGGCGGCCGGCTGGTGGGGGCGTTCAGCACCACATGCGGCGCCTCGCCGTGCGTGAAGCCGGGCAGCGGGTTCAACATCGCGGCGATGTCGCATGCCGCGTTCGGCGCCGGCCAGCTGGCCTCGGTGACTTCGCTGACCGGCAGCGTGGCGGCGGCCAGCGCCAATCCGAACGGCTGGGGCAGCCTGCCGGCGGCGATCGGCAGCGGCCCGGCGGGGCAGTACTACGACCCCTGGGGCGCACGGCGCACCGCCGTGCCCGCGCCCGCGCCGCCGCCCGGGAGCATCGCCAGCAGCGAGCACCGCGGCTTCATCGGCGAGGAACACCTCGACAGCGTCGGCCTGATCAACCTCAACCGCCGCCTCTACGACCCCCATCTCGGCCGCTTCCTCGGTGCCGATCCCATCGCACAAGGGTTCTTTGCCAACCCGCAGGGGCTCAATCGATACGCATACGCGGGGAACACACCGCTCTCCGCAAGCGATCCGACGGGGCTCGATCCATTTTACCACACTCTAATTCATCTGGGTGCATTTGGTCCGCACTTGAATTCGCCTGACGAAGTCGCAACCGACAATCCTCGCGAAAGCACCGCCGGAACCGATGAATCACGCCGAGAAATTGAACTCGGAGAGTTCAGAGGAGGAGGGGGGATCCCGGGTGTCGCAATTCCCGGGACCAATTACGCCGGAGGTTCAGCTGCCGTTAATAATAAACAAAATCAAGATGAGCCGAATGCCAGTCATGATAGACATCACCCGAATCCCTTATTTATGGGAGGTGATCCGAACCAGCCTTTAGTTAATATGGACCCGGCCGATCATCAATTTCTTCATAGTATTTTGAACACATTTCTTCATCGTTCCAAATACACCGATGAATACGGCAATAGCATGTCACCAAGTCAGTTTAATAAAGGATTGGATATACAGCAAAACTTTTCGAGTCAAGAGCGGCAGCAAGCGATGGCTGATTTTTACAACAAATATGGTAACTTGTTTCCAGAAGCTCGCGATGGATATTTTTCACAATTCCCTGAATTGAACAATCGGGTTGTGGTACCATCAATAGGCAATGGGGGGATCCCATCGTTGGGAACATCGGAAGACAACTAGCAGGCAGCTGAAAAGCGGTAGCGGCACGGCGGTTTGGTGTGATTCCTTGATCTGGGCTTGAACCGGAGGGAAGGATGCGGGGGAACGACGCGGTCGTGGGATTGCTGTTCAGCTATGTTGATGTCGAGAAGCGGGTGCGGGCGGACCATCCGCTGCGGGTGATCCGGGAGATCGTGAACGCCACGCTGAGCGCGATGCCGGTGGAGTTCGACGCGCTGTATTCGCCGGCCGGGCGGGAATCGATCCCACCTGAGCGGCTGCTTCGGGCGCTGCTGTTGCAGGCGTTCTACACGATCCGTTCGGAACGCCAGTTGGTCGAGCGGATCGACTTCGATCTGCTGTTCCGCTGGTTTGTTGGCCTGGGCGTGGACGACCCGGTCTGGGACGCCACCACCTTCACCAAAAGCCGCGACCGTCTTCTGCCGGGCGTGATCGCGACCCGGTTCCTCGCCGCTGTGCTGGCGCAGCCGCAGGTAAGGCTGCTGCTGTCGAGCGAGCATTTCTCGGTCGATGGCACGTTGCTGGAGGCGTGGGCGAGCACCAAGAGTTTTCGGCCCAAAAACGGTTCCGGCTCACCTCCCGGCACCGGCCGCAACGGCGAGCAAGATTTCCATGGCCAGACGCGCAGCAACGACACGCACGCCTCGACCACCGATGGCGACGCCCGGCTCTATAAGAAAGGAGCCGGCAAAGAAGCCAGGCTCTGCTTCATCGACCATGCTCTGATGGAGAACGGCAAAGGGCTGATCGCCGGCGCGGTCGCGACCCGTGCTTCGGGCCATGCCGAACGGCTGGCGGCTCAGCACCTGATCGAGCCGCATGCGGATGATGCCCGGCGCATTACCCTCGGCGGCGACAAAGGGTTCGACACGCAGGACTTCGTCGCCGAGATGCGCGAGATCAACGTCACGGCGCATGTCGCCCAGAACAAACACGGCCGGCGCTCGGCCATCGACGGCCGCACCACGCGCCATCCCGGCTATACCGTCAGCCTGCGTGTCCGAAAGCGCATCGAGGAAGCCTTCGGCTGGGCCAAGACGGTCGCCGGGCTGCGCAAGATGCGCCACCGCGGGCTGCCCAAGATCGACTGGCAGTTCACCTTCGCCATGGCCGCCTACAACCTGGTTCGCCTGCCCCGGCTGCTGGCCAGCGCCGCATGACGCCAGAAATCCGTCCGAATTGGGCCACCGAAGCCGAAAATCGGCGCAACGGCGGCTGCGGCAGACCCGCCTCGCCAGTTCAAAGCTCCCCCGAGCGTCAAGCACACCCGCAACAACCGCTCTTTTCGGCAGCCTGCTAGCAGATCGCATTGACGATCTCCCCCATCGGCCACGCACGCGGCACGGCGGCAACAAGGGCCCCAGCAAAGCCCATTCCGCGTCCGTCAAGTCACTGGCAACGCGCAATCCTTTCCGTATATGATCTCGGCGGGTGGCCACAGTCCACATGACGATCATCCACTAGGGCCTCGACAACCCATTGGAATCACATCAGACTGCGGTCATCCAATCCATTTCAAAATCGATCTCAGACAGCCTCTGAGATCGGGAGAGTCGATCGATGATTGCTGGTTACATAGTCCGCGCGCAAGAGAATGGAGGAGTATTCTATGAGGGTACTTTGAGTGATGTGCTATGCCCAAATTGCGGCAGATGCCTTGATAACGAATATCATCCACAAATCATTAATAAACAACGAGTATTGGATATTTCTTACACGAATGATTTAAGATTAATTTTTTCTGAGCGATTGATGGAATACTTGCGTGATATATCCGCAACGTTCGGTCAAAAATTGAAATTCTACCCCGTTAATGAACATCCAAAGGAATTTTATTTAGTTCCGGTTGAACCACGCATCAGGTTTAATTACAGAAAACGAGGCACTAAATTCATTGGTCCATGCAAAATTTGCGGTGGATACAAAGAAATTGTTGGGTCAACTCCAGCATATCTGATTATTAATGGCGTGCTCGATCGAGGTGTCTACCATACTGATGTTGAATTCGGAACATTAAGAAATAAATCGCCATTGATGCTGGTTGATCCAACAACAAAAATGGATTTAGAAAAAATGCAGATCGATGGTCTTTACTTTAAAGAAGCTTATGACTTGGACGTTGATTAGCGATGCTGGGGGCGAGAGTCGCGTCAACGCCAATCGGGAGCGCATTGATCCACGAACAACATCGGACCGATAACCGGTGCCTCATGCCATTCGATTTTGCCTCGCTTAGATTGACCGGCACGCATCTCGATCGTGCCCGCCGTCTGCGGGCGGAGACCGGCGAGCGCCTCGACGTTATCCTGGTCCGCCTCGGCCTGATCTCCGAAGCCGGCCTCGCTGCCGCCTACGCCGCCCATGCGGGCGTGCCGCAGGCCGATCTCTCCCGCCTGCCGGATGCCCCGCTGCTGCGAGAGCGGATAAAGCTGGCGTTCCTGCGCGACGCCCGCGCCGTGCCGCTGGCCGAGGACGGCGACGCCCTCATCATCGCCTTCGCCGACCCAACCGATGCCGAATTGCTGGCCGCCTGCGCCTTCGCCGCCAAGCGCCGCATCATAGCACAGGTGGCCCCCGCCTCGGACATCGAGCGCGCGCTCGACCGCATCTACGGCGAGCCTGCCACACTGCCGGTGGCCGCCGAACTGGACATCGATGCGGCCGGCGCCGAGGACACCGAGCGGTTGCGCGATCTGGCCAGCGACGCCCCGATCATCCGCCTGGTCAACCGCTGGGTCACCGCCGCGGTCGAGGCGCATGCCTCGGACATCCATATCGAACCCGGCGAGGCAGGCCTGCTTGTGCGCTTCCGCCTGGATGGTGTGCTCGTGGAGCAGGAGACCCAACCGCTGGCGCTGCACGCCGCCGTGGTGTCGCGGCTGAAGATCATGGCGCGGCTCGACATCGCCGAGCGCCGCCTGACCCAGGACGGGCGCATCGGCATCGCGGTGCGCGGCCGCGAGACCGACATCCGCATCTCGATCATCCCCACCGTGCGCGGCGAGAGCGTGGTGCTGCGCATTCTGGAGCGCGGCGGCGTGACGCTCGATTTCGCTGCCCTCGGCTTCGACCCGGCATCGCTGGCGCGCTACCTGTCGGTGCTGGAACGTCCGCACGGCGTGGTGCTGGCCACCGGCCCCACCGGCAGCGGCAAGACCACCACGCTGTATACCTCGCTGCAGCGCCTGCGCCGGCCGGACTCCAAGATCCTGACCGTCGAGGACCCGGTGGAATACCGGCTGGACGGGGTGAACCACACGCAAGTGCGGCCGCAGATCGGGCTGGATTTCGCGGCGACGCTGCGGGCCTTCCTGCGCCACGACCCGGACATCATCATGGCCGGCGAAATCCGCGACGGCGAGACCGCGCGTATCGCGGTGCAGGCGGCGCTGACCGGGCATCTGATGCTGTCCAGCCTGCACACCAACAACGCGGCCGGCAACATGACGTCGTGGCAGGAGGCAGCCCCCATGCCGGCCCCGACCGCCATCGCCTACAGCGCGGCCAACCGGCCCGCCAGCATCGCCCAGGGCAGCGTCGTGCTGGGCTTCGGCTAATCGACCCAGATCGACGTATCGGCCAGAATCACGCCGGTTCGGTCTGCCGGCGCGGGATGTATTCCAGATCAGGCTGGCTGCCGCCCAAACGCGCCAGGCGGCGCGCGGCTTCGCGCTGCACCAGAGCCGTCAGCGCCGCACGCAGGATGGCCGATGTTTCAACAAGCCCGGTATAGTCCCGGGCTTTGGCCAGCAATTCATCATCGCGCACGACAGTGGTGCGCATGGCCGAAAACCGGCAGCGTCACAGGCATCAAAATAGGCATCAAACGATGCGGTTTTCAGTGTGAAGGTTCATCGGCCAGCATGCTGTGCGGGCTGCAAAATCACTTATCGAAACGCCAATCGCCTGATGGTGCGAGCGCAATGTCAAAATCAACGCGGATCAAATTACCTTCGCCAGTGAACACATTTCGTGATTGGAGAATTGTGGCCAAGCCATATCGTGCATTTCGGCAATCATGAACGGCTTTCGAGAACCCCTTTACCCTGTGACCGGCGTCACTCATACCGGATTGTCGGCGTGAAATTCTGTCTTCGGCGGCGCTGATGCCGCCCATGCAGAAGGCAGACCCCGATGTCCAACCCCCCGCCCTCACTCATTTCGACGTTCGAGATACTGTTCACCCCGCAACTGCCGCCCGGCCTTGGCCCGGCCGCCGTGCAGCAGGAGGTGGAAACCGTGGTGAAGGGGTATTTCCTGACCCTGAGCAACCCGAACCCCACGGCCTATGTGTTCGGCCTCGGCTTCCACTGCAACCCGGCGGTGGGCAACCCCAGCCAGCGCACGCTGGCCTCGGCGGTGGCGTTTCTGGACGACGGCAACACCGGCGCGCCGCTGACGCTGTTCAACGGGCCGACGCCGCAGGACTTCCTGGCCTCGGTGAAGGTCGCAGCCGAAGGCACCGTGCTGGTGGGCATCCTGCCCGCGTTCTTCACCAAGAACGGGCTGGCAACGCCCAATATCGAAGTGCGGGGCTGGGTGGACATCACCCTGCCTGCACTGTTCGCCGGCAAGCCGCCGCTGAACAAGTTCTTCACCCAGCCGCAATCCAGCGGGCCGGTGGGCGTGCTGCTGACGCCGGAGCAGCGGCTGACGTTCCTGCCGCAATCCGGTGAAGGGGCCAGCGTGGTGGAAGCGCAGTCTGCCTTCGCGCTGCCATTGGCCAGCGGTGCAGCGCTGCTGCAGGTGCCGCCGCAGCCGGGCGGGTTCATCGGCATCAACCCCGCGCTGGGCGGCTAGGAGCCTGTCCCGGTAATTGATGATCGCTGGGTTAAGCATGCGCGGGAAGGGTTGATCTGGATTGCTGGTTGGCGAGTGAGCGGCTCAAGCGGCTGCGGCTGCGAGCTTGAGGAGGTTGTGGGCGGTGCAGATCA
>CAIPHQ010000326.1 GCA_903864895.1 uncultured Rhodospirillales bacterium | reverse complement strand
CGCGTATTCGGCGTTGCGGGCGGGGTCGAACGCATCCTCCAGCGTGGCAAAAGCATCCGGGTGATACAGCAGGTTGACCTGCATGCACCCCACGTCGATGGAGCGCATCCCTTGCGCCTGCAATGCCCGTACGGCGGCAATGGCTTCGGCCATGATGTCGTAAATGTGATCGGTGCCCTCGGCGTTGATGGACCACGGCCACGGATTGACGCTGCCATCCGCCTCCCGCCGGCCGCTTTCCACCCGCGCGATGGCGGCCATCAACTGGCTTGGAATGCCCGCTGCCTGCTCGGCGGCACGGATGGCGCGGCGGCACTGCTGACCGGGTGAGGCCACGGCCGCCGTCTGCACGGCCAATGGGGCGGCAGCGGGCCGGGCCGTGATGGTGTGCTGCACCACCGGCAACCCCGCCGCCGGCCACAGCGACTGCGCGCACACCGGGGCGGCGAGCAAAATCGCAAGCAGCAGGGCCATGGCGGACAGGCGTTGTGGCACGGTCATACAGGCATGATAGCCGGTTTTGGTTAAGCGCGGCTCTCCGGCGCGGCGGTCGACATGAATGTTGCGGGGGTTTCATGCTGCACCGCAAAAAATCGCTTGCACACGAATGATCGGTGGCCTACATTCCGTCTCGCAGCAGGGCGGCAAGCCGATCTCCTGCTTCTTGGACGTTTCCTCCCTAAACTTGGCGGCGCTGCAAAGCGCCGCCACTTTTTTTGGGGCCGCCGCCTAGCCGGTGGCCAACGCCGCGATCAGCCTGGCCATGTCCTGCTGGATCGCGCCGAATTGCGGCAATTTTTCGATCCGCGACTCGTCCATGTACAGCCCCCGGTTCAGTTCGATCTGCAGGGCTTCCACACCGTCGCGCGGGCGGCCGTAGTGGCGGGTGATGTAACCGCCCGCATACGGATCGTTGCGGCGGACCTTGTACCCAAGCCCGGCCAGCGCCTGTTCCACCTTGCGCGCCGTGTGCGGTGAGCACGAGGTGCCGTGGGCATCGCCCAGAACCACATCCACCGCGCCCCGTGGCATGGGGGCCGCGGCGGGCATGGAATGGCAGTCGATCAGCACGCAGCGGCCGAACCGGGCCAATGTTTCGTCAATCAGGCCGCGCAGCGCGGCATGGAACGGCTGCCACAGCGTGCGAACCCGCGATTCGGCATCGGCAAAGCGCAGCTTGCGCCGGTAAATCGGCTCGCCTGAGGTCACCACACGGGCGATGGTGCCCAAGCCCGCGCCCACCCGCGCGCTGGTGGTGTTCACCCAATCCGGCAGCGCCTCCTCGAACATCGCCGGGTCGAGTTCCCATGCTTCGCGGTTGGCGTCGCAATAGGCGCGCGGGAAGGTGGCGGCCAGCAGCGGCGCGCCGAGGCTGGGTGCGGACTCGAACAGTTCATCGACAAAACTGTCCTCGCTTCGGCGCAGGCCAAGCCGGTCAATGCGGACCGCTGCCACGAAATCATCACGGTAATTGCAGCCCGAATGCGGTGAGGCGAATACCAGCGGCGCGGTTTGCCGCAATGGCCGAGTGAGCACGAAGGCGGGGTCCGGCAATGCTGCGGCTGGGGCGGGGGCGGGCAAATCCATTCACTCATTGAAGCGGGCCGCGCCTGCGGCGGCAATGCAGGCCCGCGATGTCGGGTTGCGTCGCCATCGGCAGGGCGCGCGCTACGCGGAGCATTACGAAACTTGACACTTGTGCTTTCGGCTGGCAATCTTCTCGCCAGTGCGGCAATTCGGGTTCGGCGGGGATCACCATGGCAAGCTATAATGCATACGATATCAACATCACGTCGGTTACCGGTACTGGGCAAGTTTTTACCATTACCAGCGCGGATGCGCAGGGTTTCACGATCTCCGACCCGTCGAGCACGGATGTCAGCGGCTTCAGCAACCAGCTTCTGGGTCATTCCTCGCCGACGGAAACGCTCGGCTCGGCCGGCGACCGTGGGTTTACGGGCGAGTCGGGCTTCAACAATATCTTTTATACCGATAACTTCGGTGCGTTTGATGCGTCGTATGCGAACGACCTGCGCTATATCGGCACCGCGATCATCAACGGCGTTCCAGGCTTCATTGCGCAAGTGATGACGATTGGCGGTGACACCACCGTACCCGTGATCGACAGCCCGACCACTCACTTTCTGTTCGTCGTGCCTGCCACGTCCACGCAACCGGCGGTGAACGATACCGGAACGTTCGGAAATTTTGCGTCTGACATCGTGACATCCGGCGACTGGAACCTGGCGTTCAACGGCCCGGCGCCGCTGTTCTGCTTCCTCGGCGAGACCATGATCGCCATGGTTGACGGACAGAAAGCCGTGAAGGACCTGGCTGCCGGCGATGTTGTCCTCACCGCGTCTGGCGCTGTCGCCCCGGTGCGCTGGGTTGGTGCCAGCACCGTGTCGCGCGTGTTCGCCGATCCGGCGCGCGTGCTGCCGGTGCGCGTGAAGGCGGGCGCGCTG
>CAIPHQ010000325.1 GCA_903864895.1 uncultured Rhodospirillales bacterium | reverse complement strand
GGTGCCACGCACCGTTATCTTGCCGCCCGCATCCAGCCGCACGCCGCCGCCGCCATTGCCGCCGGTTTGATAGTCGGTGCCACCATCGCCGCCGGTGATGTTGCCCTTGCCCGAGACGGTGCCGCCCGCCTGCGCCACGATCCCCGCGCCACCTTCACCGCCGATGCCGATATAGCCCCCGTCTCCGCCAAGCCCGCCCGCGATGCTGCCGGTGTTGGACACCGACCCGCCTGCCACCAGCAGCACGCCGGTGCCGCCCGCCCCGCCGGAAAAATACCCGCTGTCAGTGCCGCCCGCGCCACCCGCGCCACCGGCGATGGTGCCGCTGTTGGTGATCGTGCCGCCCATGTTGAGCTTGATGCCAGCGCCGCCCAAGCCGCCGCTACCGGCGATACTGTTGAAACCGGCCGCTCCCGCAATGGTGCCGAAATTGGTCACGCGTGCGCCCGCCACGGTTCCGTACACCCCGTTTGCCCCATAGGCCGATGGCGCAATCCACCCGGTGGCGGTGATGGTCAGCGGGCTCGCATAGCCCAGCGCGCCCAGCGTGGCGGTGTTGAAAATCTTGCTGGAAATGGTGCTTCCGGCCATGGCGAGGCTGACCTCATCAAAGATGGGCGCAGCCTACACCATACCGCAATCAAATCAGAATGACATTTGCGGCGGCGCGGCTACTGCGGCCGTGCCTCCACCAGTTGGCCCGGACCATCCTGCCCGCGTTCCAGCACCAGATGCCGGTCGTGCATCTCGGCCAGCGCCGGGCGGTGGGCGATGGACACCACCGTGGTGTGCGGCAGGCGTTCGGCGACGGTGCGGTACAACGCAGTTTCCGAGGCCGGGTCCAGGCTCGCGGTGGCTTCGTCCATAAACAGCCAGTCAGGCTTCAGCAACAGCGCGCGGGCCAGCGCAAGGCGTTGCTGCTCGCCGCCGGACAGGGTCAGCGACCACACATCCTCATCGTCCAGACGGGGGAACAGATGCGCCAATCCGGCATCATCCAGCGCCTGATGGATTTGCGCGTCGGAGAATTCGGCCATCTTGCCCGGGTAGCACACCGCGTGGCGCAGCGTGCCGAGCGGGATGTACGGCCGCTGCGGCAGGAACAGCGTGCTGCCCAGCGGGCGCTGCACGCCGCCGCTGCCGAACGGCCAGATGCCCGCAAAGGCGCGGAACAATGTGGACTTGCCGCTGCCGGAGCGGCCGGAGATCAGCACCGGGCGGCCGGGCGGCAGCACCAGATCCACATGCTCCAGCAGCACCTTGCCGCCGGGCAGCGTGATGCTGGCGTTGTGCAGCGCAAACCCGTCGCCCTTGCGCGCCTCGGGGCGCACCCCCTCGAACGACACCGCGCGGGCCACGTCGATGGCCTGATTGAACGTGGTCAAGCGTTCCACGGTGGCGCGCCATGAGGCGAGCGTGGCGTACGAGTCCACGAACCATGACAGCCCGCCCTGCACCTCACCAAAGGACTGCGCGGTCTGCGTCAGCGCGCCCAGCGCAATCTTGCCCGCGAAATAGGCCGGGGAAGCGGCGACATACGGGAACACGCTGGCCACCTGACCGTAGAAACTGGTCTGCATGTTAAGATACGCCTGCCGCACCATCAGCGCCCGCCAGTTCTGCACCAATGTGGTGAACCGCATGTGCAGCGACTGTTTTTCCTCCGCCTCACCGCCGTACAGGGCAATGCCCTCGGTGTTCTCGCGCACGCGCATCAGGCCGAAGCGGAAATCGGCTTCCACCCGCTGCTTGAGGAAACTCAGCGGCACCAGCTTGCGGCCCACCAGATGCGTGATCGCGGTGCCAACCAGCGAATAGATCACCGCAACCCACAGCAGATAGCCGTCGATGGTGATGCCCAGCAGGTGCAGCGGCTCGGACAAGCCCCACAGGATCGTCATGAACGAGACCAGATTGACGATGGTGGACAGCAGATCGATGCTGAGTGACAGCACGCCGGGCGTGTTGCCCACCGCATCGCCAATGAAATCCCGCACGTCCTCGGCAATGCGCTGGTCCGGGTTGTCGGTGTAGGTTGCCGCCCCATTGGCAGTGCGGGCCAGACTGATGCGGTAATAGGCGCGGTCGGCCAGCCAGCGGTCGAGCAACTGCCTGGTCATCCAGCGCCGCCAGCGGATTTGCAGCAACTGCGCCACATACACGCGGATGACATGCAGGCCGATGGCCAGCGAGGCAAACGCCACGAAGCCCGGCAGATAGCTGCCCTTCACCTCGTGCCCGAACAGCAGCAGGTTGATGAACACGTCCCAGTTCTTTTCCTGAATGGACGTGAACCAGGCGTTGTTCCAGAAGCTGAACAGCACGTTGATGCCGACGGCACTGAATTTCAGCGCGGTGTACAGCAGCAACAGCCCGCGTGCAGACCAGCGTTCCTCGGACTTCCCCGAATAATATGGCCAGATCAGCCGCCACGCGTCCTTCAGGAAGGGGATCAGGCCGCGCATGCACTCACTCTCCGCTCAGATTCGGCCGATCGCGCCATCCAGCGCGGTCAGCCACGCCACCAGCCGGGTGCGGTTCACGCCGAAATCCAGTTCGCCGTACACGCTGCGCGAATACAGCAACGGCATGGAATCCGGCGTGACCTGCAGGGCCACAAGGTCGGGGAAGTTGCACAGATTGCTGCGGCAGACATAGTGCGCCTGCATTAAATCACTGTACACAACGTGCAAGGTTGTCCGCGGCGTGGCCTCGGCCACCGCCTGCAACGCCTGAAACAACCGCAGTGGCGGCACGTGGCGCAGGCGGGTGAGAATATCCGGCAGCACATGCATCCCGGGCGGGGCGGCGAGGCAGGCGTTTTTCGGGCGCGGGCGTTTCAGTGTGCTGAAATCCAGCGGCGGCGGCACCGGCAAGCCCTCGGTGCCGTCCTGCGCGCAGGCGGGGTAGAACTGGCCAAGCAGGCGCGGCAGCAGGGCGGTCATGGGGTCTCGGCAGTTTCTGTAATCTCCACAGTCTCCACCGTCTCTGCGGTCCCGGCGTCCGGGCGGATGCGCAGGCGGATCACGCCGATCATCTCCGCCGGGTCGATGGGCTTGCCCTTGCGCAGAATGTCGATGCGCCCGCCGCGCGCCAAAGCCACCGCCACGCGCCGCACCGGGCCCAGCAGCGGCCGCCACTCGGTGGCCAATGCCTGAGCCGCATCGGCGGGGCTGATGGATTTGGCCGGGCCAATGGCCCCGGTCAGCCGCAGAATGGCGGCTTCGATATCGGCATCCGGCGGGGGACGGGCGGTCATGCCGCCTGCTTTAGCACGTCCACGATCCCGCGCATGACATCATGAAACATCGCCTCGGTCAGGCGGCCGGTGTTCGTGTTGTAGCGGGAGACATGATAGCTGTCCGCCAGCCGCACGCCGCCGGGCAGTGCGTGCAGCGCGCCGTGCTGGAATTTCAGCCGCGCGGCGGGCATTCCGTGCGCCTTCAGCACCGCGTTATGCGCCGTGACCCCGAGCGCCAGAATCACCCGGAGCGCGGGCATATGGTCCAGTTCGCTGCGCAGGAACGGGTTGCAGGCGTTGATTTCCTTCGGCTCCGGCAGATTGCCGGGCGGCACGCAGCGCACCGCGTTCGCAATGCGGCAGCCGGTGAGTTCCAGCCCGTCCTGCGGGTCGGCGCGATAGGTGCCGCGCGAGAAGCCGAACTGATCCAGCGACTGGTACAGCAATATCCCGGCATGGTCGCCGGTAAACGGCCGCCCGGTGCGGTTGGCCCCGCGCACGCCCGGCGCCAGCCCCACCACCAGCAACGGCGCGCCGTGCGGGCCGAAGCCCGGCACCGGGCCGTTGAACCAGTCCGGATTGGCGGCGCGGTTGGCGGCGCGATAGGCGGCCAGACGCGGGCAGATGGCGCAATCGTGCTGCGGCTGCGCCAGCCCCGATGCAGGCGGCATCAATCGGCGTCGTGCGGCTCGGCGTACGGCTCGGCTGGGGTTTGCCGCAGCGGCGGTGAGCCGGGGCGGGAGACGGTGCGCGGCTCCATCTGGCGGCGGGTGAATTCGGGGGCGATTTCCGCCAGTTCCACGAATTGATCCGCCTGACGGCGCAGTTCGTCGGCCACCATCGGCGGCGCGGTGCGGATGGACGACACCACAGACACCCGTACGCCCCGGCGCTGCACGGCTTCCACCAGACGGCGGAAATCCGAATCACCGCTGAACAGCACGGCATGGTCGATCTTGTCGGCCAGTTCGAGCATGTCGATGGCCAGCTCGATATCCATGTTGCCCTTGATCCGGCGGCGGCCGGTGGCGTCGGTAAATTCCTTGGCGGGTTTGGTGACCAGCGTGTAGCCGTTATAAGCCAGCCAGTCGGTCAGCGGCTTCAACGGCGAGTACTCTTCGGTTTCCACCACCGCCGAGTAGTAGTAAGCGCGGATGACGTGCGCCTTGCGCCGGAAATACTCCAGAAGATTTCGGTAGTCGACATCAAAACCAAGGTTGCGCGATGCGGAATACAGGTTGGCCCCGTCGATAAACAGGGCTGTCCGTTCGGTGGGAAGGAAATGCATCAAATGAACCCTCTCTGGGCTAGGCTGAAGCGCCAACTGGACAATCACACAAGCTGAATGCCACGACTCATCATGACCGTTCCGCGTCTGCTGACAATGAAGACCATATGACCGATTGTAAAGCCGGGTTTGCGCAATTTTTGGGCATCGGAGTCGAGATATGATCCTGATTGCGATCGGTGCCAACCTGCCGGGGACGCACGGTGAACACCCGCTGGCTGCCTGCCGCGCCGCCGCCGAGGCGCTGCGCGGTCTGCCCGGTTTGCGCGTGCTGGCGCTCTCCCCCTGGTACCGCACCGCGCCGCAACCGCCCTCCGGCCAGCCGGACTATATTAACGGCGTGGCACGGCTGGAGGGGGAGGCTGACCCGGCATGGCTGATGGCCCGCCTGCACGCCATCGAGGCGCTGGGCGGGCGGGTGCGCGGGGAGCGCAACGCGCCGCGCACGCTGGACCTGGACCTGATCGACCTGAATGGCGTGTTGCGCAGCGATCCCGGCCCCGTCTTGCCGCATCCGCGCGCGCATCAGCGCGCTTTCGTGCTGCTGCCGCTGGCCGATGTGGCGCCGGCGTGGGTGCATCCACTGCTGGGGCAGGGGGCGGCGGCGCTGGCGGCGGGGCTGGAACCGCAAGGCATCGCCCGGCTGTAGCAGGCGGTTACGGCGTCCGGCGCGATGCTGTGCCGCAGCAAAGTCCTTGCTGCGGAGGGCCCGGCCACCTATTCTCACAGATCACCTTATTGGCTGGCTGCGCGCGCTTGCGTGGCCGAGTGGAGCTTGCCTCATGGCGCGCGTTACCGTTGAAGATTGCGTCGAGCGTATTCCCAACCGGTTCGAACTGGTGCTGCTGGCCGCCCAGCGCGCCCGCAACCTCAGCCGCGGCGAAGAAATCACCGTGGACCGCGACAACGACAAGAACCCGGTGGTGGCGCTGCGCGAGATTGCCGAGTCGACCATCAGCCTCGACAAGCTGAACAGCGACCTCGTGAAATCCCTGTCCCGCGCGCCGGAACCCGAGCCTGCCGACGAGGAAGTGCTGGACCTGATCCCGACCGACCAGAACATCTTCGGCCTGCAGGATATCTCGGCCGAGGAAGAGGCGCAGGTGCTGCCGGTGGACACCGAGGAACTGAACCCGGACGAACTGGAAGCAGCGCTGGAAGCTGAACTCGGCGGCCGCCGCCGCTAGGCCCGCAGTGTCCGGCGGCGCGGCCGACCCCTGGCGACATGCCGCACGGCCCGCGCCGGACGGCACCGCCGCCGCGTCTGCACTGACCCCGCCGCGGCGTGATGCCCCGCCTGCCACCAGCGCAGCCGCGTTGGTGGCCAAGGTGCTGGCCTTCGACCCGAAGGCCGATACCGCCCTGCTTGAGCGCGCCTATGCGCTGGCCGAAGACGCGCACAGCGCGCAGAAGCGCGACAACGGCGACCCGTATTTCACCCATCCGGTCGCCGTGGCCAATATTCTGGCCGATTACCGGCTGGACGTGGGCAGCATCGCCACGGCACTGCTGCACGACACCATCGAAGATACCCGCATCACGCTGCTCGATCTGGAACGCGCCTTCGGGCCGCAGATCGCCATGCTGGTGGATGGCGTCACCAAGCTGACCCGGCTGGAACTGCAATCCGACCGCACCAAGCAGGCGGAAAATTTCCGCAAGCTGGTGCTGGCGATGAGCCGCGACATTCGCGTGCTGCTGGTCAAGCTGGCCGACCGCCTGCACAACATGCGCACGCTGCACTTCGTCACCAACCCGGACCGCCGCAAGCGCATCGCCCGCGAAACCATGGATATCTATGCCCCGCTGGCCGAGCGGATTGGCATGGAGAGCCTGAAGAACGAACTGCAGACCCTGTCCTTCGCGCAACTGGAGCCGGAGGCGTACGACTCCATCCACGCCCGCCTGAACTTCCTGCGCGGGCAGGGCGCGGACGTGATCGAGGAAGTGCGCGAGGAACTGGTGCGCGTATGCCGCGAGCATGGCGGCGAGGTGGTTGAGGTGACGGGGCGGGAGAAATCGCCCTACTCGATCTGGGAGAAGATGCAGCGCCGCAACGTGCAGTTTGAACAACTGTCCGACATCATGGCGTTCCGCATCGTGGTGCCGACGCGGGAGGCCTGTTACGCCGCCCTCGGCGCAGTGCATGCCGCCTACCCGGTGATCGCCGGGCGGTTCAAGGACTATATCTCCACCCCCAAATCCAACGGCTACCAGAGCCTGCACACCGGGGTGACGCTGCGCGAGCCGCGCAACCAGAAGATCGAGGTGCAGATCCGCACCGCCGAAATGCACGACGTTGCCGAAAACGGCGTTGCCGCGCACTGGATCTACAAAACCCAGGACGCCGCCGCCGCCGAGGCGCAGCGCTTCCGCTGGGTGCAGGATCTGCTGGAAATCCTCGAGAACTCGACCCCGGACGAGTTTCTGGAAAACACCCGTCTGGAACTCTACCAGGACCAGGTGTTCTGCTTTACGCCGAAAGGGCAACTGATCCAGTTGCCGCGCGGCGCCACGCCGGTGGATTTCGCCTACGCGGTGCACTCGCAGGTGGGCGATACCTGCGTGGGGGCCAAGGTAAATGGCCGCCTGATGCCGCTGCGCCACGCGCTGCAAAACGGCGATCAGGTGGAGATCATGACCTCCCGCGCGGGCACGCCCAGCCCGCAATGGGAACGCTTCGTCGTCACCGGCAAGGCCCGCGCGCGCATCCGCCGCTACGTGCAGCAGCAGCAGCGCCAGCAGCATCTGGATGCGGGCAAATCCAGTCTGGCCAAGGCGTTCCGGCAGGAAGGCGTGGACGGCTCGGAAAAAGTGCTGGAAGCCGCGCTGAAGGGGCTGAAACTGCCCACCATCCACGACTTGTACGTGGCCGTGGGCAACAACAACATCGCCGCCAAGGACGTGGTGGCCTCGGCTTACCCGGAACTGCGCCGCGCCCCGCGCATGCTGCCCACACTGGCCCCGCGCCCCGGCAGCCGCCCGGCGGGCAAGCCAGCCGCCGAATTGCCCATCAGCGGCCTGGTGCCCGGCATGGCGATCCATTACGCAGGTTGCTGCCACCCGCTGCCCGGCGACCGCATCGTTGGCATCGTCACCACCGGCAAGGGGGTGACCATCCACGCGCAGGACTGCCCGATGCTGGAAAGCTTCGCCGCCACGCCGGAGCGGTTCATCGACGTGGACTGGGAAGCCTCCGCCTTCAAGGGCGATGCGCGCGGGGAGGGGCATACCGGGCGCATCACCGTCACCGCCTACAACTCCCCCGCAGCGCTGGCCACCGTCACCAACGCCATTGCCAAGCACGATGGCACGCTGGCCAATCTGCGCGTGGTCAACCGCCAGCAGGACTTCTTTGAAATTCTGGTCGATGTGGAAGTGCGCGACGTACGCCATCTGGCCACCGTGATTGCGGGCCTGCGCGCCTCCAGCGGCGTGCATCAGGTGGAGCGGGCGCGCGGATGATCCTCGGCCTCGGCTCGGACATCTGCGACATCCGCCGGGTGGAGCGCGCGATGGAGCGGTTCGGCGAGCGGTTTCTGCTGCGCGTGTTCACCCAAACCGAGCGTGCCAAGGCCGACCGGCGCAATGGCACCAACCGCAGCGGCACCTACGCCAAACGTTTCGCCGCCAAGGAAGCCTGCGCCAAGGCGCTGGGCACCGGGTTCAACAAGGGCGTGTTCATGTCGGATCTGGGTGTGGTCAACCTGCCCGGCGGCAAACCAACACTGCACCTGACGGGCCTTGCCGCGGCGCGATTGGCCGAGATCACCCCGCCGGGGATGACCGCGCAGGTCGATCTGACCATGACGGACGAATACCCCTATGCCTACGCGCAGGTGATCATTTCGGCACGCCCGGCTCCGCAGGCGGGCATTGCTTGACATCACCGGGGCGGGTGGGCTTCATCCGCGCCGTTTCCGGAGCGGATGAAGCACCCATGGCCATTTTTCTGCCGATGCGCCGAATCTGATGTCCAATCAGCCCACCATGGCCAAGCGCAAGGCCGGCGGCGTCGTTGAGACGATCAAGACCATCGTCTATGCGATGCTGATCGCCATCGGTATCCGCACCGTCGCCTTCGAGCCGTTCAACATCCCGTCAGGTTCCATGATCCCGACGCTGCTGGTCGGTGATTACCTGTTCGTGTCCAAATACAGTTACGGCTACTCGCGCTTCTCGCTGCCGTTGGGCCTGCCGCTGTTTTCCGGGCGAATCTTCGGCAGCGTGCCGCAGCGCGGCGACGTGGCGGTGTTCAAGCTGCCGCGTGACAACTCCACCGACTACATCAAGCGTCTGGTTGGCCTGCCGGGCGACCGTATTCAAATGATCCACGGCCAGTTGTACATCAACGGCACCGTGGTGCCGCGCGCCGCCGACGGGGAATATGTGGCCGATGGCGACGGGCCGAAGATGATGCTGAAGAGGTATATCGAAACCCTGCCGGACAGCGGGCGCAAACACGAAATCCTGAAGGCGTCGGACGACCAGCCTTTGGACAACACGCAGGAATATCACGTGCCCGAGGGCTACGTGTTCGCCATGGGCGATAACCGCGACAACAGCCTCGACAGCCGTGTGCTGAACCATGTCGGCTATGTGCCGCTGGAAAATCTGGTCGGGCGCGCAGAGTTTATCTTCTTCTCGGTCGATGCCACCGCCCCCTGGTGGGAGGTGTGGGAATGGCCGCTGGAAATCCGTTGGTCGCGCCTGTTCACGTCGATCCACTGACCGAACCGGGGGCCGGGCAGGCCCAGGCCATTCTGGGCCATGTGTTCACCCGGCCCGGTCTGCTGCGTGAGGCACTGACCCACCGCTCCGCCGTGATCGCCAAACCGGCCGGGCGCGGCCGGTCGGTGCCGTCCACCGGGGCCGGGTCGAACGAACGGCTGGAGTTCATCGGCGACCGCGTGCTCGGGTTGCTGATTGCCGAGTGGCTGGCCGAACGCTACCCGAACGAGCAGGAAGGCGCGCTGGGGCCACGGCTCGCGCAACTGGTCTCCCAACCGGCCCTTGCCGCCATTGCCGAACAACTGGGCCTGCCCGCCGTGCTGGCCGTGGCGCCAGGCGAGTCGCGCGCCGGGGTGCGCAAACTCGCCACCGTGCTGGCGGATGCCACCGAGGCGCTGATTGGTGCGCTCTATCTGGATGGCGGGCTGCCGCCCGCCCGCGCCTTCGTGCGCCGGGCGTGGGCTGAGGCGATGCAGACACAGTCCGCGCCGCCCAAGGATTCAAAAACCGCGTTGCAGGAATGGCTGCTGGGGCGTGGCATGGCGCTGCCGGTGTATGAGATGGTCTCCCGCGAAGGCCCGCCGCATGACCCGGTGTTTTTGATCGCGGTTGCCGCCGCAGGCCAGCGCGGCGAGGGCCGGGCGGGCAGCAAACGGATCGCCGAACGCGACGCAGCCGCCGATTTGCTGCGCAAACTTGGGGTAGGGCACAGTTCATGACCACGCGCTGCGGCTTCGCGGCCATCGTCGGCGCGCCGAATGCGGGCAAGTCCACGCTGCTGAACCGGCTGACCGGGGCGAAACTGTCCATCGTCTCGCCCAAGGCGCAAACCACCCGGTTCCGCGTGCTGGGCATCCTGATGCGCGGCGAGACGCAGATTCTGCTGGTGGACACGCCCGGCATCTTCGCGCCCAAGCGCAAGCTGGATCGCGCGATGGTCAACGCCGCATGGACCGGCGCGCAGGATTCCGACCTCGTGCTGTTTCTGGTCGATGCCAAGGCGGGCATGACCGACCATGTCGCCGGCATCGCCCGCAAGCTGGGCGAGCGCGGCGGGCGGGTGTGGCTGGTGCTGAACAAGGTGGACCTGATCACGCCGCAGCGCCTGCTGCCGTTGACCGCGCAACTGACCGAACTGGTGCCGTTTGCGGAGACCTTCATGGTCTCGGCCAACACCGGCGACGGGCTGAACCAGTTGCTGGACTATCTGGCCGCCGCGATGCCGGAAGGCCCGTATCTGTACCCGGATGACGACCTGACCGACCTGCCGGACCGGCTGCTGGCCGCCGAGATCGTGCGCGAGCAGATTTTCATGCAGACGCATGAGGAAGTGCCCTACGCCGCGACGGTGGAAACCGAAAGCTGGCAGGAGCGCAAGGATGGCTCGGTGCGGGTGGACGCCACGATTTACGTCACGCGCCCCGGCCACAAGGGCATTCTGATCGGCGCGGGCGGCGACAAGATCCGCGCCATCGGCGCCAAGGCGCGCGCCGAACTGATCCGCCTGCTCGACCGCCCGGTGCATCTGTTCCTCAACGTCAAGGAACGCGCGGGCTGGGATGAGGAAGGGGCCCGCCTGCGTGCCATTGGTCTGGAAGACAATCCGTGAGCAGCGCCTCAGCCCGGCCGGAGGGTGAGCCGGTCATCCGCACCATCGCCATGCCCGCCGATACCAACCCGAACGGGGATATTTTCGGCGGCTGGCTGATGGCGCAGATGGATCTGGCCGGTGGTTCGGCGGCGCTGCGCCGGGCGCGCGGCCGGGTGGCCACCGTGGCGGTGGATTCCATGAGCTTCCACCACGCCGTACACGTGGGCGATGAAGTCAGCCTGTATGCCACCATCATCAGCGTGGGCCGCACCTCCATCCGCGTGTTCATCGAAGCCTGGCGGCGCGGGCGGGACGGGGAGGTGGACAAGGTCACCTCCGCCACGTTCGTGTTCGTCGCCATCGGCGCCGACGGGCGGCCGCGCCCGGTGGACCCGGAATGACCGAGCCGGACTGGCTGGGCTGGGCACGCGAAATTCAGGCCATCGCCCAGACCGGCCTGACCTTCGCCCGCGACCCGTATGATCTGGAACGCTATGGCGCGCTGCAATCGCTGGCCGCGCGCATCATGGCGGAGTCGGGCGGGGCCGATCTGTCCGTGGTGGCCGGTCTGTTCCGCGCACAGGAAGGCTACGCCACACCCAAAATCGACGTGCGCGGTGCGGCGTTTGACCCGCAGGGCCGCATTCTGCTGGTGCGCGAGGTTCAGGATGCCGGGCGTTGGACCCTGCCGGGCGGGTGGGGCGATGTAAACCTCACGCCGGCTGAAAACACCGCCAAGGAAGTGGTTGAGGAATCGGGTTTCACCGTACGCGTCAGCAAACTCGCCGCCGTATGGGACCGCACACGGCAGGGGCACGGCCCGTCGCCGTTCTCGGCCTACAAGCTGTTCTTCCTATGCGACATCACCGGCGGCACAGCCACGCCGAGCCTTGAGACATCCGAGGTGGCGTTCTTTGCCGAGGCTGACCTGCCCGCAGATTTGTCCACCGGGCGGGTGCTGCCGCACCAAGTGCGGCGCATGTTCATGCATTGGCGCGACCGTTCGTTGCCGACTGATTTTGAATAAGCCCGCCTGAGCGGAAACAGTTAACGCGCTGGTCACCCGGCCCCACCACACTGCATCCACGCGTCACGGCAGAAGGCCGGAGCGGGGTGGGCGGGACAAAGGGGCGGGCGGTGATACAATCCGGGGAACAGGACGCAGGCGCGGACTACGCCAGCGCCGCGTTGCAGGCGATTGCCGATAACGGGTTGCAGCTCGACCCGAAAACCTTCGCCGTCTGGTACGAATACCATCGCGGCGCAGACCCCGGCCTGCGCCGGGTGATCGACATCATCCGCACCAACCGCACCTCGGTCAGTCCCGGCGCGATGGAGCGGATTTTTGACCGCTTCATTGCCAACGTGGCCGATTACCGCATCATCCGCGATACCGCTGACAAGATGCAGCATACGTTGGCTCAGCTGCAGGCCTTGGTGGGGGAAGCCCATGACGGCGCCGGGCAGTTCGGCCGCGCCATCCGCAGCGTGTCGGGTCAGTTCGCCGCCAATGAAGTCAGCATCGGCGCATTGGTGCAGGGCCTGTTGGGTGAAGCGCGGGACATTGCCGCCCGCACCGCGCGCATCCAGTCCGAACTCACCCGCAACGCCGAACTGATGCAGACCATGCAGCGCACGCTGGAAGATGCGCGGCGGGAGGCGAATACCGACCCGCTGACCGGCCTTGCCAACCGCCGCAGCTTTGACGAGGCGCTGCAAGCCCATGCCGGGGCGGCGATGAACGAGGGCCGCGACCTGACGCTGATGCTGATCGACATCGACCATTTCAAGCGCGTCAACGACCGCTGGGGCCATCCGGTGGGCGATGAGGTGCTGAAACTCGCCGCCACCACCGTCCGTTCCGGCCTGCGGGAGGGCGACGTGGCGGCGCGCTATGGCGGGGAGGAATTTGCCGTGGTGCTGCCCGGCCTGACGCTGGACGGGGCGGTGGAAGCCGGGGAGCGGATTCGCAGCGCCTTCGCCGGGCATCAGGTGGTGCTGCGCGGGTCCGGCCAGAGCATCGGCACCGTCACCGTCTCGGTGGGGGCCGCCGCCTACGACCCCGGCGAACCGCTGGCGCAGTGGGTTGGGCGGACGGATGCGGCGCTGTACGCGGCCAAGCAGGGCGGGCGTAACCGGGTGGTGGCATCGCGTGAGGCGGCGCTGGCGGGGTAGGCTATGGCTCGTCCTGCACCAGATGCGGCGGGGCACGGAAGGTCAGGCCTTCGTACAGGGCAGACAGCGGCAACGCCGCATCGAGGGCCGGAAACACGATCACCGCGTCCAATCCAGCGACGGCACTGAACTGCCAACTGCGGCCGGGCGCGCGCTGCCACAGCAACACTTCCGGCGCTTCGGTATCCACCAGAAGAATATACTGAAGCGACTCAATGGTCTTGTATTCTTCCAGCTTGCGCGCCTGATCGAAGCCGCGTGTTGATGGCGACAGTACTTCAATCACAAGGCTCGGCGTGGCGGTGGAGGTTGCTTGGGGGTCGAACAGGCCGCAATCAACGCCCAAATCCGGGCGGCGGATGTTGCCGCCGGGAATACGCACACCCACCGCCTCGCTGAACGGCTGGCATGCGCGCCCGCGCAACTGGGTTCCGAGGTCGCGCGCCGCATTCATCACAATCCGGTCGTGATTCCGCCGCGCGCCGACCATTCCCAACGGCACGCCATCAACAAATTCAAACCAGTTGTCCTGGGTGCTCTGCCAGGATTCGAACGCTTCGAGGGTCATGGACAATCGGGCTGTCTGGCTCATGGCCTCAGCATACCCTGCCGCCCGAGGATTTGCATCTTCGCCCCGCGTCCCGCTCTCGTGAACGCCCAAATGCGATCACTGCCCGATATTCACCGCGGCAGCCCGGCGCATCCCCATATGCAGGGGCCATCGTGGATAAGCCGCAGGTGAACGCCCCATTGCCAGACAGCGCCCCGGCTTCGGTCGCCGAGAATATCGACAAGATCATCAAGGTTGAGGAGGGCGCTCTGGAGCGGCGTTCACGCGCCGAGGCGTTGGTGGATGCCATTGGCGGTTTTGCCGGATCGGTGCCGTTTGTGGCCCTGCATGTGCTGGGTGGCATCGCTTGGGTAGCTGCCAATTCCGGCCTGCTGCCGCAGGCATTGACGTTCGACCCGTTCCCGTTCCCGTTGCTGGCCTTGATCGCGGCCTACGAGGCGGTGCTGATCGCCGCGTTCGTGCTGATGAAGCAGAACCGCATCAGCCTGATCGTGGCCCGGCGCGACCATCTGGACTTGCAGGTCAACATGCGCACCGAGCGGCAAGCCACCCAAATCATTCAAATGCTGAACCGTCTCAGCACGCATGTCGGTTTCACGCACGACCATGATGAAAGCGGCAAGGAGTTGGGTCTGCCGGTCGCCATCGAGCATCTGGTGGACGAACTGCACCGCCGCCTGCCGGACACGCCCGCCGCGTAGTGCGTGCCTGCTCGACTCTCGGCGGCGAACATATTAAGAACATCACATGGATTGGGACGCCCCCGCCATCGTGCTGGAAGCCCGCCCGTACGGGGAGGCTGATGCCGTGGCCACCGTGATGACGCAGGCGCACGGCACCCATCGCGGGCTGGCGCGGGGCGGGCTGTCGCGCGGCAAGGCGGCCATCTGGCAGCCCGGCAACATCGTGCAGGCGCGCTGGGTGGGGCGGCTGGCCGATCAGTTGGGCGGCATCTCCGCCGAACTGGTGCATCCGGCGGCAGCACTGGCGATGGACGACCCGCTGACGCTGGAGATGCTGCGTGCCGCCTGCGCGGTCGCCGAAGGCGCGCTGCCGGAGCGTGAGCCGCATCCGCGCGTGTTCGGCGGCCTGCTGCATCTGCTGGCGCATCTGTCGCAGGGCGCCGCGCTGCTGGCGGATCTGATCCGGTGGGAAGCCGCCCTGCTGGCCGATCTGGGCTACGGGCTGGATTTTTCGGCCTGCGCCGTCACTGGCAGCAATGCCCGGCTGGCGTTCGTATCCCCCCGCACCGGGCGCGCGGTGTCGGAGGAGGCGGCGGGCGAATGGCGGGCGCGGTTGCTGCCGCTGCCGGTGCTGCTGCTGCATGAGGAGCAGGGCACACCCGCCGACTGGCGCGACGGGTTGAAGCTGACCGGGCATTTCCTCGCCCGTGATGCCTTCGGTCACCATCACCGGCCATTGCCCCCGGCGCGGCTGGCGCTGTACGACCGCGTCGCCGCCCTAGCGCAGAGTGAGACCGCATGACCGACGACGTGCCCGGACGCATCGAAGACACCAACCTCAGCGACGCGCTGTCCGAGCGGTATCTGGCCTATGCCATGTCCACCATCATGTCCCGGTCACTGCCGGATGTGCGCGATGGGCTTAAGCCGGTGCACCGGCGGCTGATCTACGCCATGCATGTGCTGCGGCTGGACCCGGCGGCCGGGTTCAAGAAATGCGCCCGCATCGTCGGCGACGTGATGGGCAAGTTCCATCCGCATGGCGACCAGTCGATTTACGACGCGCTGGTGCGTCTGGCGCAGGATTTCGCCGCCCGTTACCCGATGATCGACGGGCAGGGCAATTTCGGCAACATCGACGGCGATAACCCCGCCGCCATGCGCTACACCGAAGCCCGGCTGACGCTGGTGGCCAGCGCGATGCTGACCGGCATCGACGACGACGCGGTGGATTTCCGCGCCACCTATGACGGTGAGGACCATGAGCCGGTGGTGCTGCCGGGCGGCTTCCCGAACCTTTTGGCCAATGGCGCGGCGGGCATCGCGGTGGGCATGGCCACGTCGATTCCGCCGCACAATGTTGGGGAGGTCTGCGGTGCCGCCAGCCTGCTGGCCCGCAAGCCGGAGGCGACCACCACCGAACTGCTCACCTTCATCCACGGCCCGGATTTCCCCACCGGCGGCGTGCTGGTGGAGGACCGGGACGCGATTCTGGCCGCCTATGAATCCGGGCGCGGCGGCTTCCGGGTGCGGGCGAAATGGGCGGTGGAGCCGGGCAAGCACGGCACATGGTCCATCGTCGTCACCGAAATTCCGTATCAGGTGCAGAAGGCGCGGCTGATCGAGCAGATCGCGCAGTTGCTGGAAGACAAGAAACTGCCGCTGTTGGGCGACGTGCGGGATGAAAGCACCGAACTGGTGCGCCTCGTGCTGGAGCCGAAAAGCCGCACCGTTGATCCGCCGGTGTTGATGGAAACGCTGTTCCGCGCCACCGCGCTGGAAAGCCGCTTCCCGCTGAACATGAACGTGCTGACCGCCGACCGCACCCCGCGGGTGCTGGGGCTGAAGGAGGTGCTGCGGCAATGGCTGGACCACCGGCAGGAAGTGCTGCTCCGCCGCTCCCGCTTCCGGCTGGCAGCCATCGAAAAGCGGCTGGAGATCCTCAACGGCTTCCTGTCGGTCTATCTCAATCTGGACGAGGTGATCCGCATCATCCGCTACGAGGATGAACCCAAACCGGCGCTGATGGCCACGTTCACGCTGTCCGACATCCAGGCCGAAGCCATCCTGAACATGCGCCTGCGCAGCCTGCGGCGGCTGGAAGAAGAAGAAATCCGCAAGGAACACGCGGCCCTGACCAGGGAGCAGGCCGAGGTGACCACGCTGCTGGCCGACCCGGCGCGGCAGTGGAAGCGCATCGGGCAGGAAATTGCCGATATCGGCAAGAAGTTCGGCAGCGGGCCGCTGGGCGATCGCCGCACGCTGATCATGGCCGCCCCGGCCCCCATGGACGTCAGCAACGACGCCTTTGTGGAGCGGGAGCCGATCACCGCCATCCTGTCGGACAAGGGCTGGATCCGCGCCGTCAAGGGGCATCTGGCCGACGGGGCCGATCTGAAATTCAAGGAAGGCGACAGCCTGCGGATGCTGTTGACCTGTGAGACGACCGACCGGCTCTGCCTGTTCGGCAGCAATGGCCGCGCCTACACGCTCAAAGCCGCCGACCTGCCGCGCGGGCGGGGTGATGGGCAGCCGGTGCGCCTGCTGGCGGACTTGGCCAATGAGGACGAGGTGGTGGCGCTGTTCGTGCCGCGTGAGGGCGCGCGCTACCTGCTGGCGGGCGCGTCCGGGCGCGGGCTGCTGGTGAAGTCTGATGACTTGCTGGCCGAAAAGCGCACCGGGCGCACGGTGCTGAACCTGCGTGAGAGCGAGCGTGCGGTGCTGTGCGTGCTGGCCGAGGGCGACCATGTGGCGATCATGGGCACCAACCGCAAATTGCTGGTGTTCCCGCTGGAACAGGTGCCGGAACTGGCGCGCGGCACCGGCGTCACGCTGCAACGCTACAAGGATGCCACGCTGGACTTCGCGCATGTGTTCCGTCTGGCGGACGGGCTGACGTGGAAATCCGGGGAGCGCAGCCGCCATGAATCGGCAGCCTCGCTGCGCGAATGGCTGGGCGACCGCGGGCTGGTGGGCAAGCTGCCGCCGAGCGGGTTCCCCAAGACCAGCCGCTTTACCTGACCGCGGCTACGGGTTGCTGGCCGACTTGGGTATCCCGGCCAGCGGCTGATTGGCCACGCCCAGATAGGCCGCGCCGAAAACGGTGCCGTTGCCCAGCACCAGATTATAGCCGGGCGTGGTGGCGTAGCCGTTGTTGCCGGAAATGGTGGTGCGGAACACAAGCGGCTTGGCACCGGCAGCCTGTGCGCGGGCCAGCGTGTACAGCCGGTAATTTTCGTTGCCGAGCCGCCCGTGCGTCAGTTGCACCCGCAACGCCAGCAGCCCGGCAAAATCCGGTGCGGCCGCGCTGGTGCCAATCACGCCCACGGTGGCGCCGTTCAGAATGGAAATATCGCCGCTGCGGTTGGGCCCGCAGGGAAACACCGCGCTGCCGGGGCAGCCGCCCATGTGCAACGCCACATCAGGCACCAGCCGCCATTTGCGCGACACGCTCGAAATACCGGTCTGGTAGCTCGGTTGGGCAAAATAGGTCGAGATACCGCCGCCCGACCCCCAGATCACACCGGTTGCTGGTGTGTTGAAAAAACTGTCCGACCCCAGCGGGTCGTAATTGGCGTTCTCGCTGGTGTAAGTGGAATCAAAGCTTTTGGTGATGTGGACCGTCACCAGATTGGTGCCGCCCACGCCGGTGACATAGGGGCTGGAGGCCGGATACTGTACGCTGCGCAGGAACACGCCGCAGCCCTTCTTGGCCCCGGTGGCAAAGCAGGCCGAAGCGGGGATGGAAAGCGCGCCGCTGTCGCCGGAACTGGCGACGAAGGTGATGCCCTGCGACACGCCCTGTTTGTAAAGCGAATCATAGGTGCCCAGCAGCGCGGTATAGTCCACGCCGCTGTTATAGGCGGCGGTGTAGCCCAGTTCCGGCCCGCCGAACGACATGCTGACAACATCGACCTTGTTTGCCTCGATCATGGTGGTCAGACCGGCAAGGATCGAAGCGTCGGACAGGTCCGGGATATTGTACAGCGTGATATTGGCATTCGGCGCCATGCCGCCGGTCTGCTGCAAATCCAGCGTGGTTTCGGCCGAATCCCCCGCCGGATCGAACGGCGCGCCGCCCAGAACCGGCGTGGAGGTGAAGTTGGGCACCGCCAGATTTTCATGACTGAAATAGGTGGTCATGTCGGACGGCAGGAAATCGCCTGCCATCAGCACGCCAATGCTGGCCCCGGCCCCGGTGGCCACGCTGAAGGCGGGGAAGCTGTAGGCCTGTTTCAGGTCGTCGAACCAGTAATTGCCGGTGGTGCCGTTGCGGTTGTCCGGTTGAATGGCCGGAATGGTATGGGAATGGCGGCGCATCCGGATGGCGGGGTCGAACGCTGCCACAACAGCACCCGCCTCGGCCAGCGCCGGCGGCAGCACCACGCGGCCCTCGGCCACCAACCGCCGCCCGCGCTGCGCCAGCCGTGCTGTCAGAACGCGCTCGATGACCGCCGCATCACCCGTGACATGCAGCGAATGGCTGCCGCTGACCTCGGCGTGCAGCCCCTGTGCGGACAGCGCGCCGCGCAGCCTCGCCGCCGTGCTGGCAGGAATGCCGAAGCGGGCGGTGAACTGCGCGGGCGTCAGCCAGCGATGGAATTGCGGGCTGCCGGGGCGGTGCAGGTCTTCCAGCAGCGCGTCCAGCGCCGCCTGATTGCGCAGCGGCAGGAACACCTCGAACCCCACCGTCCCGCTCACCTGCGCCACGGCCGGGGCCGCGCCAAAGCAGGCAAGGATGGCCAGCAACAGGCCCAGTTTGACGCGGCGTGGCATGGCGGGCCTTCCGGGATGCGCGGGCGGGCAGGTCAGGTTGCGGGTTCGGTCTGCCGCGCCAGCGCAGGCGCGATGGCGGCGGCCTCATCGGTCAAAGTGCGCCACGTTCCGGCCACCAGAATTTCACTCGGCTTGAAGCGCGCCTTGTAGGCCATCTTGCGGCTCTCCGGCACCCAGTAACCCAGATAGACATAGGGCAGACCGAGAAACTTCGCCCGCGCGATCAGCCACAGTATGGCGAACGTGCCCAGCGATCGGCGGTCCATGCCGGGCATGAAATAGGAATACACCGCCGACAGCCCATCCCCCAGCCGGTCGGTCAGGCAGGCACCCAGCAGACGGTCATCGCGGTCACGAAACTCGATGATGCAGCTGTCGATGGGCGTGTCTTCCACCATCGCGCGGTAGTCGTAGAAGCTCATCGTGGCCATGTCGCCGTCACTGTGCCGCGCCTGCTGGTAGCGCTGGAACAGCTGGAACTGCTCGGCGGTGGCGCGCGGCGGCACCTCATAGCCTTCCACATCGGCATTGGCGCGGGCGATGCGGCGCAGCGACTTGTCCGGCTCGAACTGTGCGGTGGGGATGCGGATCGGCACGCAGGCGTTGCAACCGGGGCAGACCGGGGCATAGGCGATGTTGTGGCTGCGGCGGAACCCGGCGCGGGACAGGCGGTCGTGCAGCCCGTCGGCGTCTGGGCCGGCGATTTCGGTCACCACCTTGCGTTCGGTGCGCCCCGCCACGTAGGGGCAGGGCAGCGGGGCGGTGGTGTAAAAAAACTGGGGCCGGCGCGGCGGCTTGTAGCTCATGCGAACGGAGCACCTCCGCCGCCAGTGTTCCCGATGTGACCCGCCCGGGTCAACGCTTGTGCGCGCACCACGACAAGTCCGGCGGCAATATCATGCAGCGTGCGCCCGCGCGCATTGAACAGCGCCAGCAGCATCGGCAGGCCGGACAGCGCCAGCGACACATAGAAGCCCAGCACCCAGATCAACGAGGCAAACCCGCTTGGGGGCGACAGGTCATCGTTGTTGCGCAGCATCAACCCCATCACCGCCTGCCCCGGTGTGGCCGACAGCGGAGAGAGCAGCGACAGCCAGTTGTACAGCGGCGGCAGGAACGGCAGCAGCCCCAGCAGCGGCAGGCCCAAACCCAGCGTCAGCACACCGAACACCACCAGCAGCGTGTGCAGCACAACCCACAGCAGCGCCACGATGATGCCGTCGATCAGAAATGCCGCGATGCGGCGGCCGATGGTGCCGCCGGTCAGTTCGGCGTCACTCAGCCAGATGAAATCGGGGCCGGACTCGGTCATGGCGCTGCCTCGCTGGGGGTCAGGGTCAGGTGTACTGCGGTTTCGGCAGGGTGTGCGGCAAGACTGAGCGACACGCCGCCGCGCCAGCGCGCCAGCAGGTTGCGGGCCAGAGCGGTAAACGGGTTGCCGGACTGGCCGGGGGCCAGCGCGAAGCGGCTGCGCTCCAGATCGGCCAGATCATACACTGCGCGGAACTCCGGCCCGTGAATGGACTGGAAGCCGTGCAGCCCCGTGCCGCCGCGTGCCACGGTGTTGCCGTCCCCCGCGGTGGCGATGCGGCCTTCCAGCATCGGGCCCAGCAGCGGGATCAGGCGCAGCGCCGGGTGGGCGAACACCGCCTGATGCGCCGCACCCCAGCGCCACGCCGCCGGGTCTGGGCCATACTCCGCCGCCAGCGCGGTCACGGCGGTTTGCAGGCTGTCCACGAGCAGCGGCGCGCAGTCACCGCCGCACAGCAACGCGCCCTGCGGCGACAGCGCATGGCGCAGCAATTGCGGCCAGGGAGCGGCAGCGGACAATTCCTCGCCGGTCACGCCCAGCTTGGTGAGCAGCGCCGCACGGAACGCCTGCACCCAGGCGTTGAAGATCAGTGGTTGCGGCGCGTCCATCGCCGCCGTGCCGTCCCACCCCGCCAGCAGCACCTGCGCAGCGTGGGCCGGGCCTTCCGGCACCTTGGCTGCCAACAGTGCGGGCAGCAGGCCGGCGGCAGCGGGGTCCAGCACATCGGTCTGGATGGCGGCAAATCTCGCGACAGTGTGCTGC
>CAIPHQ010000324.1 GCA_903864895.1 uncultured Rhodospirillales bacterium | reverse complement strand
CGCGCCGAGTTGCGCCAGTGCCCAGGTCCAGCCGCCGGGGGATGCGCCGAGGTCGAGGCAGGTTTCGCCCGGTTGCGGCCACGCGCCGAGGCGGGTCAGCGCCTCCCATAATTTCAGGTAGGCGCGGCTGGGCGGGCCGACTCGGTCTTCCTCGAACAGGCATTCGCCGTTGACGAACGGGCTGGTTTTGGTGGGGCTGGCCAGCAGCCGGTCCGGGGCCAGCAGTGTCCATGCGCCCAGATGCGCGGCGGGGGCGGGTTCGGGGAATACCCGTTTTTTCGCCCGTACCGGCGGCAGGCGCTCGGTGATCAGCGCCATGCGGCGGTGGTGCTCCACGCCATAGGCCTGCCAGTTGCGCTGCATGGCCCGCAGTGCATCGGCGGCGGACTTGATCGAACCGATCTCGATTTCACGGGGCGCGGTCCAGACGTCCAGCGCCCACGCGCTGGGCACCGGCGGCTGCGCGGACAGCGCGAGACGGCCGTGCCATGCGGTGATGGCCACGCCGGCGCGGCGCAATTCCTCGGTGAGCGTGGCTTCCAGCCCCTCCGGCGCCAGATAGGCGGACTGGATCATCGGCGCGGACGGATGGCCGAGACGCCCAGCAGCAGCCAGCCGAGCATCAGCGTGCTGCCGCCGATGGGGGCGAGCGGCCCGGCATGCAGGCCGGTGAACGCCAGCGTGAACACCGCGCCGCAAAACCCGAGCAGGCCGAGTCCGAACGCCGCCCCGGCCAGATGCGCGAACAGGCCGCCGCGCGGGGCCCACAGCCCGATGCCGAACAATGCCAGCGCGTGCCAGCCCAGCATCTGCGTGGCGCTCGCGGCCACGGCCCGCGCCGCCTCATCGGTGAGCGCATGGGCCACCACCGCCGAAGCGGCCACCGCCAGCAATCCGGCCATCGCGCCGAGGCCGATCCAGACCCGTTCCATCCACAATCCTCCGCGCGCCTGTTTCGCCCCGCACAGCAGCCTGTATAAACTGCTGATCATGCCCCGTGGCGACCTGTTCCCCGAGATCGGCCCATTCGAAACCGGATACCTGCCGGTCAGCGGCGGGCATGTGCTGTACTGGGAGCAGGTGGGCAACCCGCGCGGCGCGGCGGTGCTGTTCCTGCATGGCGGGCCGGGGGCGGGGGCCGGTGCGGTGCACCGGCGGTTTTTCGACCCCTCGCACTGGCGGGTGATTATTTTCGACCAGCGTGGCGCGGGGCGGTCCCGCCCGCTGGGCAGTCTGGAGGCCAACACCACGCCCGATCTGGTGGCCGACGTGGAGACGCTGCGGCGGCATCTGGGGCTGGAGCGGATGCTGCTGTTCGGCGGCTCATGGGGCTCGACGCTCGCCCTGGCCTACGCGCAGGCCTTCCCCGACCGGGTGGACGGCTGCGTGCTGCGCGGCGTGTTTCTGGGGCGGCGGGAGGAAGTGGAGTGGTTCCTGCACGGCATCGCCACCCTGTTCCCCGACGCGCACGGCGCGTTCGCGGGCTTTCTGCCGGAAGCCGAGCGCGGCGATATTCTGGGCAATTACCTGCGCCGCCTGACCGACCCCGACCCGGCGGTGCATATGCCTGCCGCGCGGGCATGGTCGGTGTATGAAGGCTCGTGCAGCACGCTGCTGCCCAGCCCCGACACGGTGACCAGTTTCGCGCAGGACCGCACCGCGCTGGGCTTGGCGCGGATCGAGGCGCATTATTTTGCCAATGACCTGTTTCTGCCGCCGGAAGCCACGGCGGGCGGGCTGCCCGGTGGATTGCTGGGCGGGATGCCGCGCATCGCGCATATCCCGGCCGAGATCGTGCAGGGCCGCTACGACGTGATCTGCCCGCCGCACACCGCGTTCGCGCTGGCCGCCGCGTGGCCCTCGGCCCGGCTGACCGTGGTGCCGGATGCCGGACATTCGGCGCTGGAGCCTGGGGTGCGCCGCGCCCTGGTGGCGGCGGTTGAGCGATTCCGCTACGGGCGGTAGCAGCAACGCAACTCGGGGAAACGGCAATGCGCGTCGGCGTTATCGGTCTGGGCACCATGGGTATGGGGGCCGCACTCAATCTGGTGCGCAAGGGCCATCAGGTGACCGGGTGCGAGCCGCGTGAGGCGGTGCGCGCCGAACTGGTGGCCGCTGGCGGGAATGCCGTGGCACGCGCTGCCGATCTGCCCGGCGATCTGCAGGCGCTGGTGGTGTTCGTGGTCAACATCGCCCAGACCCGTGAGGTGCTGTTCGGCGCGGATGGCTGTGCGGCCAACCTGCCGAAAGGCTGCGTGGTGCTGTGTTGTGTGACCATCGCGCCGGAAGCCGCCCGCGCGCTGGACACGCAACTGGCCGGTCTGGGGCTGGTGATGCTGGACACCCCGGTGTCCGGCGGGTCGGTGGCCGCGCGCGGCGGCACCATGACGGTGATGGCCTCCGGCCCCGCTGCCGGGTTCGACGTTGCGCAACCGGTGCTGGACGCGATTGCGGCAAAGGTCTGGCGCCTGGGCGATGCGGTGGGCGTGGGCAGCACGGTGAAGATGGTCAATCAGTTGCTGGCCGGGGTGCATATCGCCACCGCTGCCGAGGCGATGGCGCTGGGCATCCGCGCCGGAGCCGACCCGCAGACGCTGTATGATGTGATCACCACGTCGGCCGGCAATTCGTGGATGTTCCAGAACCGCGTGCCGCATATTCTGGCCGGTGACGACACGCCGCTGTCGGCGGTGAATATCTTCGTCAAGGATCTGGGCATCGTGCTGGATCAGGCCCGCGCCTTTACCTTCCCGCTGCCGATGGCCAGTGCGGCGCATCAGTTGTTCCTCGCCGCCGCCGCCGCAGGCCATGGCGGCAAGGACGACGCCTTCGTGATCCGCGTGTGGGAGGCGCTGGCGGGCATCGAACTGCCGGGCAAGGACGGCTGAGATGGACCTCGTCTGGGATGTGAAATGCGAGACCGGCGAGAGTTGCACCTGGGATGCCGGGCGCGGCCTCGTGTTGTTCTGCGACATCCCGCTGGGCCGCATTCACGGTTTCGGTGTGGCCGATGGCAGCATGATCACCTGGCAATTGCCGGAACTGATCGGCAGCTTCGGCGTCTGCCGCTCGGGCCGCTGGGTTGTGGGGTTGCGCAGCCGCGTGGTGCTGTTCAACCCGGACAATGACGAGATCACCGAACTCTCCGGCCCGCTCGATCAGCCTGAAACGGTGCGGCTGAACGACGGCAAGGTGGGGCCGGATGGCTGTTTCTGGGTGGGCGGGCGTGACGAAAGCCCGGCCAAAACCAGCGAAGCGCCGCTGTGGCGCATCACGCCGGACGGGCGGGCCGAGCGCAAATCCGGCGGCTACCAGACCGCCAACGGGCTGGCATGGTCGCCGGATGGGACGATCATGTACCATTCCGACAGCCGCAAGAGCTACATCGACGCGTGGGATTTCGATGCTGCGACCGGGGCCATCCGCAACCGCCGCCGCTTCGCCGATGTGACCGAGGCGCAGGGCCGCCCGGATGGCGCGGCGATGGATGTGGAGGGGTGTTACTGGTCGGCGGGCACATCTGCTGCCTGCCTGAACCGGTTCTCACCGGCGGGCGCGCTGCTGGAATCGTTCCCCACGGCGGTGCCTGCCCCGTCCATGCCCTGCTTTGCCGCAGGGCACATTTACGTCACCACGCTGCGCGAAGGCCGCCCGGCCGAATTGCTGGCCGCCCACCCCACCATGGGCGGGCTGTTTCGCATGAAGGCCCCGGTGGCGGGTGCGCCGGTGGCGCTGTTCAACGATCTTTGAGGACTGCTGCATGACCGACATTCCCGCCAAGCCCGTGCTGCTGACCGGTGCATCCGGCGCGCTGGGCCGGCAATTGACCCGCTATCTGTCCGGTCTCGGCTGGACGCTGAAACTGACCGACATCGCGCCGTTCCCGGATGCGGTGCCGCCCGGCTGCACGTTCACCAAGGCCGATCTGAACGACGGCGTGGCGATCCTGCGGCTGGCCGAGGGCTGCGGCATGATCCTGCATTTCGGCGGCGTTTCGGTGGAGCGCCCGTTCGAGGAGGTGCTTGGCCCGAACATTCGCGGCCTGTACCACATCTACGAAGCCGCCCGGCGCGAGGGGGCGCGGGTGCTGATGGCCAGTTCCAACCACGCCATCGGCTTTCATGAGCGCAGCGAGAAAATCGATGCGGACTGCGCGCAACTGCCGGACGGGTATTACGGACTGACCAAGGCCTATGCCGAACTGATGGGCCGGATGTACTGGTTCAAGCATGGGGTGGAGAGCGTGTCGGTGCGCATCGGCTCGTGCTTTCCGGAACCCACCGAGCAGCGAATGCTGTCCACCTGGCTGTCCTACGGCGATCTGTGCCGCCTGTGCGAGCGCGCCACGCTGGCGGCGGCGACCGAATGCGCCATCATCTGGGGCTGCTCGAACAACAGCCGCACGTTCTGGGGCAAGGACGACCGCGACCGCCTGGGCTGGCAGCCGCAGGACAGTGCCGATGCCTACGCCAATCAGGTGATGGGCAAGGTGAGCGGCGACGATGTGATCGAGGCGTATCAGGGCGGCGGCTACACGCGCATTGATTACACGCGGGCGGGCGGGATGCCGGGGAAGCTGTTCGGGGACTAGCGCGGGCGGACGTTGACCCCGGTGCGCTGCCGATGCTGACGGGCGGTGCAGCGGCCGCCATCAAGCGGGACCCGAAGACCACCGCTTATAGAGCGGCGGCAGACAGGTAGCGCCGCGCCTCACCCCTGCCCCGCGCCCGGCGCATGTAATCGCCACTCGCGTATATCATAACGCTGCTTATCATCGGCCGTGTGACCCAATCCGCCGACCTGCTGTTCCTGCTGCACGACGTCGCCCGCATGTTGCGCGGTGAGGCGGACCGGCGGGCGCGGGCGTATGGGATGACGCGGGCGCAATGGGTGATCCTGTTCTGGCTGGATCGCCAACCGGGCCTGTCGCAGAAGGAACTCGCCGAGATTCTGGAAGTCGAGCCGATCACCGTGGCGCGGCTGATCGACCGGCTGGAAGCGCGCGGCATGGTGGAGCGGCGGCCGGATGCGCGCGACCGGCGCATCTGGCGGCTGCATCTGCTGCCGCCCTCCGCCCCGGTGCTGGCCGATTTGCAGCACGAGCGGCAGGACATGCACCGCATGGCCACCGGCGGCATGGACGGCGCCACCGAAGCTGCAATGATTGAAGGATTGACCCGCATGAAAGCGACCCTGGTCAGCACCTGCCGCCACAAGCCGCTGAAGGATGTGGCCTGATGGCCTCCGCCACCACAGCCGGCGGTATCGCGGACGCACCCGCGCGCTCGAAGCTGCGCCTGCTGCGCCCGGTGCTGATGCTGGGCGGTATCGCGGCGGTGGCGGTGGGTTCGGGCTGGTTCTGGTTGCAGGGCGGGCGGGTGCTGGCCATCGACAACGCCTATGTGCGCGCGGCCAAACTCGCGGTGAGCGACGATATTTCCGGCATTGTCGGCGAAGTGGCGGTGAAGGAGGGACAGCACGTCAAGAAGGGCGACCTGCTGTTCCGTCTGCTGGACAAGCAGATTCAGATTGCGCTGGCCGCCGCGCGGGCCAATCTGGCGCAGACCGCGCTGACGCTGGAGGCCAGCAAGCGCGACTATGTGCGGATGCTGCGCGACGCCGAGGTGAAGGCGGCGCAGGTGCAGGCCGATGAAGCCAGTTTCGAGCGGTTTGCCAATCTGGTGAAGGGCGGCAGCGTTACCCGCGCGGAATATGACGACGCCCGCTACAAGCTGGCCGCCGACAAGGCCTCATTGGAAAGCCTGCGCGAACTGGCCGCGGTGCAACTGGCCCGGCTGGGCGGCAATGCGGACGTGGATATTACCACCATGCCGCAATACCAGTGGGCGAAGGCCCAAATTGACGAGGAACAGCGCAAGCTGGACCACACGCAGGTGCACGCGCCGTTCAGTGGCATTGTGACCAACGTGGATGCCACGCAGCCCGGCATGTTCCTGACCGCCGGTACCGCCGCGTTCGGGCTGATTTCCGATGAGCGGCTATGGGTGGAAGCCAGCCCCAAGGAAACCGAACTGACCTTTGTGAAGGTCGGCAACCCGGTGCGGGTGACGGTGGATACGTATCCCGGCCATGTCTGGCACGGCATTGTGGAAAGCATCGCACCGGCCAGTGCGTCGGAATTCTCGCTGCTGCCCGCGCAGAACTCATCCGGCAACTGGGTGAAGGTGGTGCAGCGCCTGCCGCTGCGGGTGCGGGTGGACCGGCAGCCCGGCGGCCCGGAGTTGCGCGCGGGCATGAGCGTGGTGGCCGAAATCGACACCGGGCATGAGCGCCGCCTGTCCGACCTGATGCCGTGAGCGCCGCCGCCGCGCCGTTCAAGGTGGTGCCGTTTCGCGCGCTGATTGTGGTGTGCGCGATGATCGCCACGCTGATGCAGGCGCTGGACAGCACCATTGCCAATGTCGCGCTGCCCTACATGCAGGGCAGCCTGTCGGCGACGCTGGACCAGATTACCTGGGTGCTGACGTCCTATATCGTTGCCGCCGCCATTTTCACCGCCCCGGTGGGGTGGCTGGCGGCGCGGTTCGGGCGGAAGAATCTGTTCATCCTGTGTCTCGTGGGGTTCACCGCCGCGTCCATGCTGTGCGGCATCGCGCAGACGCTGCCGCAGATGGTGGTGTTCCGCCTGTTGCAGGGCGTGTTTGGCGCGGCATTGGTGCCGCTGTCGCAGGCGGTGATGCTGGACATCTACCCGCCGCATCAGCGTGGCTCGGCCATGGCCATCTGGGGCGTGGGCGTGATGGTCGGCCCGATCCTTGGCCCCACGCTGGGCGGGTTTCTGACCGAGGAATACAACTGGCGCTGGGTGTTCTTCGTCAATCTGCCGTTCGGCATTCTCGCCGTGGCGGGTCTGGCGGCGTTCATGCCGAAAGCCCCGGTGAACCCCGGCCTGAAATTCGACTGGACCGGCTTTGCCGTGCTGGCGCTGGGCATCGGCGCGCTGCAGATGATGCTGGACCGGGGGCAGGATCAGGACTGGTTCAGTTCGAACGAGATCATTGCCGAGACGGTGCTGGGCGGGCTGGGGCTGTACCTGTTCGTGGTACACATGCTGACGGCGGAAAAGCCGTTCATCAGCAAACGCATTTTCCGCGATGCCAATTTTACCGCGTCCCTGGTGATGATGTTTGCGGTGGGCGTGGTGCTGCTGGCCACGTCCGCATTGCTGGCGCCGTGGCTGCAAAACCTCGGCAACTATCCGGTGGCCACCGCCGGGCTGGTGATGGCCCCGCGCGGCATCGGCACCATGGTGGCGATGGTGATTGGCGGGCGGCTTTCGGGCAAGATCGACCCGCGCTGGATCATCGGGTTCGGCCTGCTGCTGCTGGTGTGGTCGTTGTATGAGGGCAGTTACTGGACACCGGGGGTCAGTGCCGGGCAGTTGATTGCAACCCTGATCGTGCAGGGGGCGGCCTTGGGCTTCGTGTTCATCCCGTTGCAGGTGGTGGCGTTCGCCACGCTGCCGGGGGCGGACCGCACTGATGGCGCGTCCTTGCTCAGCCTTGTGCGCAATGTCGGCAGTGCGATTGGCGTGTCCGTCACGTCCTCGATGCTGGCGCATAACATTCAGGTGGTGCACGCCGAACTCGGCGCGGCGGTGACGCCGTTCAACCGGGCGTTGCAGATGGGCGGCGTGGCCGGGCAGATGGTCAACCCCGCCACACGTGGCGGCGCGCGGATGCTGGACGGCATGATCAACAATCAGGCGCAGATCATCGCCTATATCGACGATTACCGCCTGATGATGTGGGTCACGCTGCCGGCCATCCTGCTGCTGTTCATCATGCGCAAACCCGGCACGCCGAACCGGGTGCAGGCGGCGGCGGCCAAACGCGAAGAACCGGCGCACGCCGCCGTACTGGACTGACCATGCCGCAAACCCTCGCCGCCATCGCCCTGCTGGTGCCCGATTACGACGAGGCAAAGCAGTACTACACCGGGGTGCTGGGCTTCGACCTTGTGGAGGACACGCCGCTTGGGCCGGACAAGCGCTGGCTGCTGGTGCGCCCGCCGGGCAGCCAATGCGCGCTGCTGCTGGCCAAGGCCGCCACCCCGGCGCAGGCGGCGCTGGTGGGCGGCCAGACCGGCGGGCGGGTGTTCCTGTTCCTGCACACCGACGATTTCTGGCGCGATTATTCTGCCTATGCCGCGCGGGGCGTGACGTTTACCGAGGCGCCGCGTGTGGAGGTGTATGGGACGGTGGTGGTGTTTGCGGACCGGTACGGCAATTTGTGGGATTTGATTCAGCGGGCATAGGTTGGCCGCAAATCGCTGGCACACCACCGGCAATGCTGTTCATGGCTTGCGGCGGCGGGGTGCAGATCGACGGTGCCGCGCCCGCACTCCAACAGCCGAATACCGCCGATGCCTTGCAGCCGCCCGCGCCGGATTCGTGGTTATTGGAAGTGTGCCGCTTGATAAGATGCAAGTCTGGCGTGTTAGTGTCCGCAAGGTGCGCGGATGGGCCGAGCACATGTGTAATGCCTGTTGAGGAAACGCAAAATGCAGATCAACAGATTGACAAGGGCACTTTTGCTGGGTGCCTTGGTGATTGGCACGATGGCCCCGGCTCTGACGCATGCAGCAACCCCGGCCGGGACCAAGCCGAACATCATCGTCATCATGGGTGACGATATCGGGATGTGGAACATTGGCGCCTACCATCG
>CAIPHQ010000323.1 GCA_903864895.1 uncultured Rhodospirillales bacterium | reverse complement strand
GCCGCAGGGCGGCAAAGCGCCGGAGACCGCCAGCCGCAAGCCTGCCAACGGCGCCTCGTGAACATCTCCGCCCCGTTCATCGCGCGGCCCATCGCCACCAGCCTGCTGGCGATTGCCGTGCTGCTGGGCGGGTTGATGGGATACCGGGCGCTGCCGGTCTCTGCCCTGCCGCAGGTGGATTTCCCGACCATTCTGGTCACCACGCAGATGCCGGGGGCCAGCCCCGACACGGTCGCCACGCTGATCACTGCGTCACTGGAACGCCAGTTCGGTGAAATTCAGGGGCTGACCGAGATGAGTTCGGTGAGCTCCGAGGGCACCAGCCAGATCACGCTGCAATTCTCGCTGGCGCGCGGCATCGACAGCGCCGCACAGGACGTGCAGGCCGCCATCAACGCGGCGGCGGGCACGCTGCCGCAGGCGCTGCCCTATCCGCCGGTCTATTCCAAGGTGAACCCCGCCGACACGCCCGTCGTGACGCTGGCGCTGGAATCGGACGCGATCACGCTGGACCGGGTCAGCGACGCGGCAGACACGCTGTTGCAACCCAAGCTCAGCCAGGTCGACGGGGTTGGCCGCGTGTCGGTGCAGGGCAACATGCGCCCGGCGGTGCGGGTGCGCGTGGACCCGGCCCGGCTGGCTGCCTACGGGCTGGCGATGGAGGATGTGCGAACCGCCATTGCGGCGGCCAACGTGAACGGGGCAAAGGGCGGGTTCGACGGGCCGCGCCAGTCGATGGCGCTGGGGGCCAACGACCAGTTGCTGTCGCCGGAGGCGTATCGCAGCCTGATCATCGCCTACCGCAACGGGGCCGCAGTGCGCATGAGCGACATCGGCAGCGTGGTGGGCGGCGTGGAAAACGAGCGCGTGGCAGCCCGCTATCAGGGCCGCCCCGCGGTGGTGCTGGACATCCAGCGCCAGCCCGGGGCGAACATCGTGCAGACGGTGGATCGCATCAAGAAGGCGCTGCCCGACCTGCAACGCGCCATACCCGCCGGCATCAGGATGACCGTGGTGGCCGACCGCACCGAGACCATCCGCGCAAGTGTAGCCGATGTGCAGGCCACGCTGATTCTGGCCATCGCGCTGGTGGTGGGCGTGATCTTCCTGTTCCTGCGCTCCTGGCGGGCGACGGTGATTCCCGCCGTGGCGCTGCCGCTGTCGCTCATCGGCACGTTCGGGGTGATGGCCGAACTCGGCTACGGGCTTGATAACCTGTCCTTGATGGCGCTGACGGTGGCCACCGGCTTCGTGGTGGACGACGCCATCGTGATGATCGAGAACGTGGTTCGCTACATTGAGCAGGGCGTGCCGCCGCTGGAAGCCGCCTACAAGGGCGCGGCACAGATCGGCTTCACCATCGTGTCACTGACGGTGTCCTTGGTCGCGGTGTTCATTCCGCTGCTGTTCATGACCGGCGTGGTCGGGCGGCTGTTCAGCGAATTCGCGGTCACGCTGTCGGTGTCGGTGGTGGTTTCGGCGGTGGTGTCGCTGACATTGACGCCGATGATGTGCGGGCGGCTGTTGCGCCCCGAGTCCGAGAGCAAGCCCAACGCCTTCGCCCGCGCCATGGAGCATGGCTTCAACGCGATGCTGGCAGGCTACCGGCGCACGCTGCTGTGGTCGCTGCGCCATGAAACCATCGTGCTGCTGATCGCCGCCGCCACGCTGGCGGGCACCATTGCGCTGTATGTGATCGTGCCGAAAGGCTTCCTGCCGTTGCAGGACACCGGCGTGATCGTGGCGGTCACCGAGGGCGAGCAGAGCATCTCCATCCCGCGCATGATCGGCTTGCAGGCCCGCGCCGCCGAGATCGTGCAGGCGGATCCGGCGGTGACCGGGGTGATCGGGTTCGTCGGCGCGGGCAGTATCAACCCCACGCCGAACACCGGGCGGCTGACCATCGTTCTGGCCCCGCGCCGCCAGCGTGATGCCTCGGCCAGCGAGATTGCCGCGCGCTTGCAGGACAAACTGGCCGCGGTGCCCGGATTGTCGGTGTTCATGCAGCCGGTGCAGGACATCCAGATCGGCACCCGCGTCAGCCGCACGCAGTTTCAGTACACGCTGGTGGATACCGACGCCGCCGAACTGTCGCACTGGTCGCCGCTGTTGCTGGCCAAGCTGCAAACCCTGCCCGATCTGCGGGACGTGACCAGCGACCGGCAGGACGAGGGGTTTCAGACCTTCGTGCGCGTGGACCGCGATGCCGCGATGCGGCTGGGCGTGTCGATGCAGGCGGTGCAGGACACGCTGTATGACGCGTTCGGCCAGCGGCAGGTCAGCACGATCTTCATGCAGGCCAACCAGTACCGCGTGGTGCTGGAAGCCGGCCCGGCATGGCAGACGGACCCTTCGGTGCTGAACACGCTGCGCGTGCCGGGGGCGGGCGGCGTGCAGATTCCGCTCAGCACCATCGCACGGCTGGAACGCACCACCGCCCCGCTGGCGGTGACGCATGACGGGCAATTCCCGTCGATCACGCTCAGCTTCAACCTCGCCCCCGGCGCATCGCTGGGCAATGCGGTGCAGACCATCGCGGCGGCGGAGCAGGACATCGGGATGCCGGCCACCATCGGCGGCCAGTATTCCGGCGATGCCGCCGAGTTCCAGAAGTCGCTGGCCACCGAGCCGTGGCTGATTCTGGCCGCCGTGGTGGTGATCTACATCGTGCTGGGCGTGCTGTACGAAAGCGTGATCCACCCCATCACCATCCTGTCCACGCTGCCCTCGGCCGGTATCGGAGCGTTGCTGGCGCTGATGCTGGTGGGGTCGGACCTGTCACTTGTGGCGCTGGTGGGCGTGGTGCTGCTGATGGGCATCGTGAAGAAAAACGCCATCATGATGATCGATTTCGCCATCGAAGCCGAGCGCACGCGCGGGCTCGACCCGCGCGCGGCGATCACCGAAGCCAGCGTGCTGCGCTTCCGCCCCATCATGATGACCACGGCCGCCGCCCTGCTGGGCGCGGTGCCGCTGGTGATCGGCCACGGCACCGGCAGCGAACTGCGCTTTCCGCTGGGGGTCACCATCGTGGGCGGCCTGCTGCTGAGCCAATTGCTGACGCTGTACACCACGCCCGCGATCTATCTGGCAATGGAACGCCTGCGGCTGCGCTTCGCCGGGCCGGTTGCGGCGGCGGCGGAGTGACACGGCGCGCACCAGCAATGCCCTCTCCGCCCGCCCTTCGCCGGGGGAGAGGGTTGGGTCAGGTGGGTGGCTCAGCCACCACTGAGCCATCCGTTCGCCGCACCGCCCACCTCACCCCAGCCCTCTCCCCCCGCAAGCGCGGGCGGAGAGGGAGCCATTTGGCATGAACTTCTCCGCCCCGTTCATCCGCCGCCCCGTCGCCACCTTCCTGCTGGCGCTTGGCCTGCTGCTGTCCGGCATCGTCGCCTACCGCTTCCTGCCGGTTGCCCCGCTGCCCAGCGTGGATATTCCCACCATCGTGGTGTTCGCCGGACGGCCGGGGGCGGACCCGGAGACGATGGCGACTTCCATCGCCGCGCCGCTGGAGCGCCGTCTGGGTGAAATTCCGGCGGTGACGGAAATCACCTCGATCAGCGCCACCGGGTCCACTTCGGTGATCGTGCAGTTCGACATTGGCCGCGACATCGACGGGGCGGCGCATGACGTGCAGGCGGCGATCAACGCGGCCGCCACCGATCTGCCGTCCGACCTGCCGGTGCGGCCGTTTTTCCGCAAGTTCAACCCGGCGGAAATGCCCATCCTGACCATCGCGCTGACGTCCGACACGCTGTCGATGGCGCAGGTGTATGACGCGGCGGACAGTATTCTGGCGCAGCGCCTGGCGCAGGTGCCGGGCGTGGCGCAGGTGCAGGTGAACGGCGCGGAAAAACCTGCCGTGCGGGTGCGGCTGGACCCGGCGGCGCTGGCGGCAGCGCATCTGTCGGCGCAGGACGTGTTGAATGCCATCCGCAACGCCAACGTGGCCGGGGCCACCGGCGGGTTTCAGGGGCCGGAGCGCGCCGAGAGCATCGGGCTGAACGGGCAGATTTCCAAGGCGCGCGAATACGCGCCGCTGGTGGTCAAGACCAGCAATGGCGCGGTGGTGCGCCTGTCCCACGTCGCCTCGGTCATCGACGGCGTGTCCAACACCCGTCTGGCGGCATGGTTCGGCAAACAGCCCGCCATCCTGCTGACGCTCACCAAATCCTCCGGCGCCAACGTCATCGAGACCACGGATGCGGTGCTGGCCGCCCTGCCGCAGTTGCAGGCATGGATGCCGCCCGACGTGAAACTGACGGTGCTGTCCGACCGCACCACCACCATTCGCGCCAGCGTGGAGGACGTGCAGTGGACCATGCTGATCACCGTCGCCCTCGTGCTGATGGTGGTGGTGGTGTTCATGCGCCGCCTGATCCCCACCGTGGCGGCGGGCGTGACCGTGCCGCTGTCCATCGCGGGCACGCTGGCGGCGATGTGGGCGGAAGGCTTCGCGCTCGACAATTTCTCGCTGATGGCGCTGACCATCTCGATCGGCTTCGTGGTGGACGATGCCATCGTGATGATCGAGAACATTGTCCGCTACATGGAGCGCGGGCAGACGCCAATGCAGGCGGCGCTGATCGGTGCCAAGCAGATCGGCTTCACGGTGATGTCGATCAGTATCTCGCTGGTCGCGGTGTTCATCCCGATCCTGTTCATGGGCGGCATCATGGGCCGCCTGTTCCATGAATTCGCCACCACGCTGACGCTGGCCATTGCCATCTCGGCGGCAGTGTCATTGACCATGACACCGATGCTGTGCGCGCATTTCATCGCAACCCCCGTGGCGCACACGGGCAACGGTTTCTGGCGGCGCACGGACCGGGCCATCCAGCGCGGGCTGGATGCGGTGCTGGCGTTCTACGCCCTCACACTGGGCTGGGCGCTGCGGTGGCGGCGGCTGATGCTGCTGGTCACGATCGCCACGGTGGGACTGACCGTGTGGCTGTACACCGTGGTACCCAAGGACTTCCTGCCCACCGAGGACACCGGCCTGTTGCAGGGCAGCACCATCGCCAGCCCCGATATTTCCTTCGCCGCGATGGCCGAGCGGCAGAAGGCGGTGGTGGACGTGGTGATGGCGGACCCGGCGGTGGCGGCGGTGGGGTCCACCATCGGCATCACGCAGGGCTGGTCGTCGCTCAATCGCGGGCAACTCACTATCAGCCTGAAGCCGCTGCGCGAGCGCGGCGTGTCGTCGGAAGCCATCATCGCGCGCCTGCGCCCGCAACTGGCCAAAATCGGCGGGGTGCAGACGTTTCTGTATTCCTCGCAGGACCTGCGCGGCGGCGGGCGGCAGGGCGGCAACAACCAGTATGTGCTGATTGGCCCCAACCTGTCCGAGTTGCGCCTGTGGTCGGCCAAGCTGGAAGACGTGCTGCAACACACGCCGGGGCTGAGCGAAGTCTCATCGGATCAGGACCGCGCCGGCCCGCAGGTGAATGTGGTGATCGACCGCGAGGCAGCCTCCCGCCTTGGCATCACCGCGCAGGCCATCGACAACGCGCTGAACGACGCGTTTGCGCAGCGGCAGATTTCGGTGATCTACACCCAGCGCAACCAGTACTGGGTGGTGCTGGAATCCGACCCGATGTTGCAGACCGACCCGGCCTATCTGGACCGCATCCGCGTGGGCGCGCCGGGCGGAGTGCAGGTGCCGCTGCTGAGCCTGGCCCATGTCGAGCGCGGCACCGCCCCGCTGGCGGTGCGGCATCAGGGCCAGTTTCCGGCGGCGACGATCAGCTTCAATACCACCGAGGGCACGTCGCTCGGGCAGGGTCTGGCCCGGATTGAATCGGCGATTGCCGGCCTGCACATGCCTGACAGCATCCGCACGGAAGCAGGCGGCAACGCCAAGTTTTTTGCCGACAGTCTGAGTTCGCAACCGGTGCTGATCGCCGCCGCGTTTCTGGCGATCTACATCGTGCTGGGCGTGCTGTACGAAAGCCTGACGCAACCGATCACCATCATTTCCACACTGCCCTCGGCAGGTCTGGGCGCGCTGCTGGCGCTGCTGGTCACCGGCACCACGCTGTCGATCATGGCGATCATCGCCATCATGCTGCTGATGGGCATCGTGAAAAAGAACGCCATCATGCTGGTGGATTTCGCGCTGGAGCAGGAGCGCAGCTTCGGCAAGACGCCGCTGGAGGCGATCCATGCCGCCTGTCTGGAGCGGTTCCGCCCGATCATCATGACCACGCTTGCGGCACTGTTCGGCGCTTTGCCGCTGGCGCTGGCGTTCGGCACCGGGGCGGAACTGCGCCAGCCCTTGGGGATTGCGGTGGTGGGCGGGTTGATCGTGTCGCAGGCGCTGACGCTCTACACCACGCCGGTGGTGTATCTGGCCTTGCAGCCGAAGCGGCGGCGGCCAAGTGCGGCGGTGGCGGCCCCGGCCGAATAGGCTCAGCGCGCGGCGTCCAGCGTCAACGCGGCGTTGACCAGTGCGAGATGGCTGAAGCCTTGCGGAAAATTGCCCAACAGCGTGCCGGTGGCGGGGTCGTATTCCTCGGCCAGCAGGCCGGCATCGTTGCATAACCCCAGCAACCGCGCGAACAGCGCCTCGGCCTCCGCCACGCGGCCCTGCATCGCATACACCTCCACCAGCCAGAAACTGCACGCCAGAAACACGCCCTCACCGGGCGGCAATCCGTCGCTGCCCGATTCGCTGCGGTAGCGGCGCACCAGACCATCGGCCAGCAAGTCCCGCTCGATGGCCGCCACCGTGCCGCGCACCCGCGGGTCATCAGGCGGCAGGAAGCCCACCAGCGGGATCATGAGCGCGCTGGCATCCAGTTCGGGGCTGCCGAAACTCTGCGTGAAACTGGCGCGGGCGGCATCGAAGCCGTCGCGGCAAACTGCGGCGTGAATTTCGGCCCGCACCGCCCGCCACAGGTCCAGTGGCGCGGGCTGGTGGAATGCCTCGGCAGTGCGGATGCCGCGGTCGAACGCCACCCATGCCATCACCTGTGAGAACACGAAGCGCCGCCGCCCGCCACGGGTTTCCCAGATGCCTTCGTCCGGTTGCTGCCAGATGGTGAGCAGGTGCCCCAACAGGCCGCATTGCAGCGCCCACAGGTCAGGCGGCACGCCAAGCCCAGCCATAGCGGTGCGGTGCAGTGCGTCCATCACCTCGCCGAACACGTCGAGTTGCAACTGTCCGTGCGCGGCGTTGCCGATGCGGACCGGGCGGGCACCGTGATAGCCGGGCAGCCAATCGGCCTCCCATTCCGGCAAGTCGCGCTCACCGCCCAGCCCGTACATGATCTGCACACCAGCGGGGTCGCTACCGATGGCGCGCTGAAGCCAGCCACGCCACGAAGCAGCGTCCTGCGTCAACCCCGCACGCAGCAGCGCCGAGACGGCCAGAGCCGAGTCGCGCAGCCAGCAATAGCGGTAATCCCAGTTGCGGCTGCCGCCCGGCTGTTCCGGCAGGCTGGTGGTGGGGGCGGCCACCATGCCGCCGGTGGGCGTATGGATCAGCGCCTTCAGCGTCAGCATGCTTCGGCGCAGGTGCGGCGGGCGGCCCGCAAGTGGCGCGGCCCAGTCCCGCCACGCGGCGGAGGTGGCGGCCATGGCGGCGCTGGCATCCAGCGGCCCAGGGTCTGCCCCGTATTGCAGCACGAACACCGCAGACTTGCCCGCCGGGAGCATGAACGGCGCAGTCACGGTCCCGGCATCGACGGCCAGTTTCACATTTGCGCGCAGCACAAACGTGTCCGCCCCCGCGGTGGCCTGCACCGCACCATCCTCAAGGCGGCTTAACAGCGGCAGCGCCGCGCCATAACCGGGGCGCAGCGCCAGCGCCATCTGCATCGCCACCTGCCCGGTCTCGCCGCGCACGCGCCGCACGATGGCACCTGTCCCGTTGCCCGGCGGCATGGCGTCGGTGAGCGTGACGGTGCCGGTTGCGGTCTCAAACCGGGTTTCCAGCACCAGCGAATCGCCCGCATAGCTGCGCGTGGTCGTGGCAAGCGGGTCCGCCGGGGCGATGCGCCAGAAGCCGTGCGCCTGCGTGCCCAGCAGGGCGGCGAAGCAGGCGGGGCTGTCGAAGCGCGGCCAGCACAGCCAGTCGATGCTGCCGGCCCGGCTGACCAGCGCCGCACTGCCTCCGCCGCCGATCAGCGCGTAGTCCGCGATGGGCGGTGGCAGGCCCGGGGCTGTCATCCCGACTGTCCGGTCACGCGGCCTGCGTTGTTGGACGGACAGGAACAGTAAGTCCCTCGCGGCACGGGTTGTTCCAGCGGGCAGACATACTGCCCGGCGTAGCAGGACTGCGCCGGGCCAGCGGGCGCATAGGCGGGCGGCGCATAAACCGGCGGCGGGGCGTAATACACCGGGGGCGGCGCGTAATACACGGGCGGCGGCGGATAATACGCGTAGGGGAGCGGTGCGAACGGATAGAATCCGAACCCGGCCCCGCCGCGCCACCACGCCTGCGCCGGATGCGGCAAAGCCAGCCCGGCGGCGGCGGCAAGGGTGAACAGCACGGCAAATCGCTGCACGCGTGACATCAGCATGTCCTCCTTCGCTGTATGGCGGGATTATAGCGCAAAGCGTGGCGAAATTGGCCGGGCGGATGCGGCAATTTGCCTGCCCGGTGCGTGGCGCAGGGCGGCCCCGGCCCTTGTTCACCTTGACTTCTCGGCCCCCTTCTCGGATATGGCGCAGCAGTTCGCCGGCAGGAGCGAAAGTGGGTACGCGCACTTGGCGCGGCCGCCCCGGCGCCGCAGTGGAAGCACATCCGTTTTGACCGATACCGTGCCGTTGCCCGAGACCCTGCCCGCCCCGGCGGACCCGCAGGTTGCCGCCCATGAAGCCGCAGCGGCGCCCGCCGCCGTGAGCGAGCCAATTTTTGTGGCGCAGGCGGACGCGCCGCCTGCCACCGCCGAGCCGGATGAGGCTGCGCTGGAAGCTGCCCGGCAGGATGCCGAAGAAGCCGCCGCGTGGGCCGAGGCCGACAGCGAAGGTGAGACCGAAGCGGCTGCGCCTGATGCCGAAGCGGATGCCGAGGCCGATGAGGCGAGCGATGAGGACGAAACCCCGGCGCCGCGTGGTTTTGGCGCGCTTGGCCTGTCGCCGGAGATTGTCCGCGCCGTCGAGGAAATGGGCTACCTGACGCCGACGCCGATTCAGGAACAGGCCATTCCGGTCATCCTGATGGGCCGCGACGTGATGGGCGTGGCACAGACCGGCACCGGCAAGACCGCCGGTTTCACGCTGCCGATGCTGGACATCCTGTCCGGCTCGCGCGCCCGCGCACGGATGCCGCGCAGCCTGATTCTGGAGCCGACTCGCGAGCTGGCGCTCCAGGTCGCCGAAAACTTCGTGCTTTATGGCAAGCATCTCAAGCTGACCCACGCGCTGATCATCGGCGGCGAGAGCATGAACGACCAGAAGGACCTCCTCATGAAGGGGGTCGATGTCTTGATCGCCACGCCCGGCCGACTGATCGACATCTTCGAGCGTGGCGGCATGCTGCTGACCGATGCGCGCGTGCTGGTGATCGATGAGGCTGACCGCATGCTTGACATGGGCTTCATTCCCGATGTCGAGAAGATCGTGAATTTGCTGCCGCGCAACCGGCAGACCCTGTTCTTCTCCGCAACAATGGCGCCGGAGATCCGCCGCCTGGCCGATGCGTTCCTGCAGAATCCCAAGGAAGTGACGGTTTCCGCCCCTGCGTCCGTCGCGACCACCATTAAGGCCGGCTATGCGTTGGTCGCCGAGCACGACAAGCGCGAGGCGCTGCGCCGGCTCCTGCGGGTGGAGCAGGTGCAGAACGCTCTGGTATTCTGCAATCGCAAGCGCGATGTGGATATTCTCTACAAATCGCTCGGTCGCCATGGCTTTAAGGTCGGTGCGCTGCATGGCGATTTGGCGCAGTCCGTGCGGTTCTCCACACTTGAGAAGTTCAAGAGCGGCGAGTTGCAGCTGCTGGTGTGTTCGGATGTCGCGGCGCGCGGCATCGACATTGGCGGGCTATCGCATGTGTTCAATTTCGACGTGCCGCATCACAGCGAGGATTATGTCCACCGCATTGGCCGCACCGGCCGCGCAGGCAAGAGCGGCGCGGCGTTCACGCTGGCCACGCCAGAGGATCGTCTGGCGGTTGAGGCGATTGAGAAGCTGACAGGGCAGCCAATTCCGCGTATCGTGATCGACGGGCTGGACACGGTTGAGTGGTCAGAGGAGTCAGGCAGGGGCCGGCGTGGTCGCAAGCCGGCCGTCGGCCGCAAGCCGGCCGCCGCGCGCCCGTCGCGTGAGGCCGCGCCGGTAGCCGAGGATGCCGCCAAGCCGGAACGGCCGCGCCGGGAGCGTCGCCCGAAGGCGGCGCCGGTGCCAGTTGTCGAGGCGGACGAGCCCTATCCGGTGGAAGCCCCGCAGCCTGAAATTGCCGCTCTGCCAGTGCCGCGCCCCCGACGTGACGATGGGCGGCGCGACGACGCCCGGCTCGATGAACCACGCCGCGATGATCGGACGCGTGACGAGCCGCGTCGGGATCGCGATCGGGGGCGTGATGCCAACGGTTATCGGCGCGAGGATCTGGGCCCTTCAGTGGTTGGCTTCGGCGATGACGTGCCCGCCTTTATGATGCTGCCCCGTCGCGGCAAGCTGACACATGCCGAGACCTCCGAGAGCGAGATCGAGGCCGCACCGGAGAGCGATGTCGGCTGAGCCGGCAGCAAACGCTGCGATGAGCGTTGTGCCCTCACGCCTGCAGGTGACCCGCTTGGGCGCGGATGGCGACGGGCTTTCCGCCTGGGAGGATGGCAGCGCCGCCTTCATTCCGCTCAGCCTTCCCGACGAAATTGTGCTGGCCGATCGGCTGCCGCGTGGGCATGGGGTGCTCCGAGAGGTTGTCGAACCCAGCCCGCACCGTGTGGCGCCGCCCTGCGCGCAGTTCGGCAGTTGTGGCGGCTGCGCGCTGCAGCATGCCGACGATGCGCTCTATGCCGGCTTCAAGCGCGGCCTGCTGGTGCAGGCGCTGCGCCAGGCCGGCAGCGACCTTGAGCCGGCCGCTTTGGTGCGTACTCCGCTGCGGGCTCGCCGTCGGCTGGATCTGGCTGCGCGACGTGGGCCTGGCGGCATTCTGCTTGGTCTGCATGGCCGCGCCGGTGCGCCGATTGATCTGCCGGATTGTCTGGTGGCGCATCCCGATCTGGTGCGGCTGTTCGGCCCGCTGCGGGCAACGCTGAACAGCTTTAGCGGGCTGAAGAAGGACGGTTCTGTGTTGCTGAACCTGCTGGAGAGCGGGCCGGATATTCTGCTCTCGGGCGACGGCGAGCCGGATGCGGGGGATCGGCGCAGGTTGGCGGAGTTTGCCGCCCTGTGGGGCATTCCGCGTATCAGCTGGGCCTATCGGGGGGGCGTGTCCGAGACATTGGCGCTGATGCGCCCGCCATTGCATCATTTCAATGGCGTTCCTGTGGAGCCGCCGCCGGGGGCGTTTATGCAGGCCTCCCAGCAGGGTGAGGATGCCATCCGTTCGGCGGTGCTGGCGGGATTGCCGCAGAAATTGTCGGCCAAGTCGCGCATCATCGAGTTGTATGCGGGAGTGGGCACACTTACCTTCGCGCTGGCAGAGCGTGCGACGGTGCGGGCCTATGAGGGGGATGCGGCGGCTTTCGCGGCGCTGCGTCGCGCGGCAGGGGGGCGGCCGGTTCAGCCCTTCCAGCGCGACCTCGCGCGACAGCCGCTGCAAGCGAAGGAACTGGATGGTGCGGCGACCATCGTCCTCGATCCGCCGCATGGCGGGGCGTTCGCGCAGATCGGGCCGATCGTCGCCTCCGACGTGTCGCGCTTGGTCATGGTCAGTTGTAATCCGGCGGTATTGCCGCGCGACCTCGCGCCGCTGCTGGCTGCGGGGTTCGTGGTCGAGGCAGCAACGCCGATTGATCAGTTTCTGTTTTCGCCGCGGCTGGAATCGGTGCTGGTGCTGAGCCGAGCTGCCAGGACACGGCCACGGCGGGCGCTGCGCTGAGGCTCAGCGGCGGCGGTCAGCCTCAGTGGCTACACGGCCTCCCACCGCACGCTGCATCGCCCGGTTGAGTGGCAGGCCGAGCGAATCCGGCAGCGCGGCAATGATTTGTTTCAGTTTAGGTTTGAGGCCGCCGGGCAGGGCGGTGAATTCCTTGGAGATGCGGCGCACCGAGGCGTGATCCTGTGCGGCAAACGCGGCATCCAGGGCCGCGAGGCTGCGCAGCGCGATTTCGTCATCGATGGTGGCGCGGAAAGGTGCAGCCTGGGCATGGCCGTCGCGAATCTTGGCCAGCAGGCGGACCTCGTCGATCAGGTTGCGGACCTGATCGCCGGAGAAATTGCTGTCGTGGCGGCGGATAATCACAGTCGGTTCAGGGATAGCGCCGACCACGCTGTCATATAGGCAGCGCAGGATGAACTCGCCGTCCTCGGCGGAGAAGCCGCGAATGGCGGTGTCGAAACCACCAATGTCACTCACCAATTGTTTCGATGCTAGAATTGCAGAGGGAAAGATCGGATGGAAGCGGAAGGTGCGCTCGGCGATCGGCTGGTCGAACACCCAGCCTTGCGGGAGCACGCGCCGGCCGGGTGCATCCCAGAACCAGGCGGGCGCGTCGGCAAACTTGTCGCCTGGCAGCATGGCGCCGTCGCGCATCGTATGGAAATTGCTGAAGCTGAACTGCACAGACGGTTCGGCGGCGATCAGCGCGGCGTGGGCGGCAAGGTGGCCCGCGAGCCAGAGATCGTCATGGTCGCACAGCGCGATCCAGCTGCCGGCGGCCCGGGCGATGCCGAGATTGCGGGCGGCCTGTACGCCCTCATTTTCGGTCTGGATGATGATGATGTCAGCGGACACGCCGCGGGTGATGGCGACTGTGTCGTCGGAGGATCCGTCATCGATGACGATGATTTCGCGCGGAGCAAGGCTTTGCGCCAGGATCGATTCAAGTGTGGAAGCGATGCTGGCCGCGCCATTGTAGGAGGGCACGACGACCGAAATATCGAGCTGGTCTGTCATCGCTGTGGTGCGCCCCGGAATCCGCGAGGGATACCCCCGCGCTGAGTGACTATTCGCCGTGCAGAATACTCACGGAACCCAGCCCTGGCCAAGGGCGACCCGGCTAGACGCTGAAACTTTCGCCGCAGCCGCACCGGGCCTTTTCGTTGGGGTTGATGAAGCTGAAGCCGGCCTGGAGCGGCTTGACCTCGTAATCCATCACGGTGCCGATCAGGAACAGGCTGGCCTTACGGTCGACCAGAACGGTGACGTCGCGATCAGTTACCACCTCGTCGGTGGCGGCGGGCGCATCGGTCCAGCTCATGTCGTAGGACAGGCCGGAGCAGCCTTTGGTGTTGATGCCGATGCGCAATAGCTTGCCATGTTCGCCCTTTGCGTAGAGGTCGCGCAGGCGCGTTGCGGCCGCTTCAGTGAGAGTCATCAGCTTGGGAAGTTCGCGCTTGCGGGCGGGCTTTGGCGTTGTTGATGTGTCCATCATCGTCATCCGAACATATTGAGTGCGAGGCGCGCTTCGTCGGTCATGCGGCTCGGGTCCCAGGGCGGATCCCATACGGTCAGAACCTCCGCGTTGCTGACACCGGGGATTTTCAGCACGGCGTCGCGCACCTGCACCGGCAGTTCCTGCGCGCTGGGGCAGCCCGGTGCGGTGAGGGTCATTTCCACCTTCACGCTGTTGGTATCGGCGATTTCGATCACGTAGATCAGGCCAAGTTCGTAGATGTTCACCGGGATTTCCGGATCATAGACGGTGGCGATCGCGGCGATCACAGCATCTTCCGACACCGCCGGGGCGGTCTCGCCGTCAGGGGTCCAGCTGCCGGGCGCGGGGGGTTGGGTCAGTTCATCCATGGCCGGGCTCCGCATCAATGGCTGACAGCAATGCGTGCCAGGGCAGGGTGGCGCATTTCACGCGCGAGGGAAATTCAGACACGCCTGAGAGCGGCTGCAATGTCTCGAGACCGGCGCAGTCTGGACAGTCGCCGGAGGTGACGAGCTGGGCGAAGTCGGCAGAGAGTTTGCGTAAGGTGGTCGCGGTGTGGCCGATCGCGGCCTCGGCCATCAGGTCTGCCGAGGCGATTGAGATCGCGCAGCCGCGGGCCTCGAAACCGACATCGCTGACCGCGCCCTGGTCGTTGTGCTTCACCCAGACCTGCACCCGATCGCCGCACATCGGGTTGTCGCCCTTGGCGGTGGCGTCGAACGCGTCGAGGCGCTGCGCGTGGCGCGGATGACGGCCACGGTCAAGGATCACTTCCTGGTAGAGATCGCGCACATCCTCGAACATCAGGCGAAAAACTCCCGCACACGGATCAGCGTGTCCGCCAGAATGTCGATTTCCTCTTGCGTTGTGTAAAGCGCGAAGCTGGCGCGCGCGGTGCTGTCCAGACCCATCCGGCGCATCAGCGGCTCGGCACAATGATGGCCGGCGCGCACCGCGATGCCGGCCCGATCGAGCAGCGTGGCGATGTCGTGTGCGTGCGCGCCTTCCATCGTGAAGGAGATCACGCCGCCGCGATCCTGCGCGTGGCCGATGATCGATAGGCCCTGGATAGGGGAGAGCCGGGCGAGCGCGTGTTCCACCAACGCCTGCTCATGCGCGGCAATGGCGTCGAAGCCGACGGCGTTCACATATTTGATCGCCGCCGACAGGCCGATGCCTTCGAGGATCGCGGGTGTGCCGGCCTCGAATTTATGGGGGATGCGCGCCCAACTACTGTGCTCGAAGCTCACCGAGCTGATCATGTCGCCGCCGCCGAGGAAAGGCGGCATTGCTTCCAGAAGCTCGGCGCGAGCCCAGAGCACGCCGATACCGGTGGGGCCGTAGAGCTTGTGGCCGGTGAATACATAGAAGTCGGCATCGAGGGATTTTACATCCACCCGGCGATGCACCACGGCCTGGCTGCCGTCGAGCAGGATCTTCGCGCCGTATTCATGAGCCAGGGCGCACAGGCGCGCGGCTGGGGTGTAGGTGCCGAGCACGTTCGACATGTGGGTGATCGCCACCAGGCCAACCTTGCGGTCTTCCAGCAAGCCCTCATAGGCCGCCATGTCCAGTTCGCCGGCGTCGGTGATCGGGCAGACGCGCAACTCGATTCCGTGCGCGTCGCGCAGCATCTGCCAGGGGACGATGTTGGAGTGATGCTCCATCTCGCTGATCAGCACGGCCTGGCCGGGCTTGAGAATCCCTCGGCCGTAGCTGTGGGCGACGAGATTGATCGCCTCGGTGCTGTTGCGGGTGAAGACGATTTCCTCACGAGAGTTCGCTCCCAGCAGGGTGGCGGTGAGATCGCGGGTGCCCTCGTAGGCCTCGGTGGTGCGCTCGCTCATCCAATGCAGGCCGCGATGGATGTTGGCGTATTGATGCTCCATCGCACCGACCATCGCATCGATCACCGCGCGTGGCTTCTGGGCTGAGGCCGCGCTGTCGAGGAACACGAGTGGTTTGCCGCGAATGGTCTCCGAGAGGATCGGGAAATCGCGGCGCAGCAGGGCGACGTCGAGATGTGTCATGCGGTCGTTCATGCGGCGGCTCCCCAGCGTGTGGTGAGCACATGGTCAAGGATCGCGCGGGCGTCATCATTGGCGAGCGCGTCGATGGAGTCGGCGAGGAAGGCGCGCACCAGCATCATTCGTGCAAGATCGGCTGGGACGCCGCGGGCGCGCAGATAGAAGAACTGATCGGCATCGAGTTCGCCAACGGTGGCGCCATGGCTGCATTTCACGTCGTCGGCGAAGATCTCCAGCTCCGGCTTGCTGTCGATCTCGGCATCAGGCGAGAGCAGCAGGGCCTGGTTCATCTGGTAGCCATCGGTCTTTTGCGCGCCGCGGGCGACCTCGATGCGGCCCTGGAACACGCCGCGGGCGTGGCCATCAAGCACGTTGCGCACGGTCTGGCGCGACGCGCCATGCGGGGCGGCGTGGCGCAGGATGGTGGTGATGTCCGCGTGCTGGTGATCGGCCAGAAGCTGCGCTGCATCGAGATGAACCCGTGCGGCCTCGCCGGCGATTGTGGCCGAGGTTTCGGCGCGGGAGAGGCGGGCGCCCGCGGTGAAGGTGAAGCTGTCATAGAACGCGCCGGTGTCGGCTGAGACGTTGAGCGTCGCGAGGTGATAGGCGACGGCGGCTTCGCTTTGCAGCCGCACATGGGTGAGGGTGGCGAAGGGGGCGAGCGCGATCTGGAAGACGGGGTTGTGAAGATAGCTGCCAGAGCCAACGGAAATCTCAATCAGCTCAAGCCGCGCGCCCTTGGCGAGGCGGATGATGTGGCGCGGATGCGCGGCGGTGGGCTGGCCATGCAGGTCCGACGCGAGATGGACCAGCAGCAGCGTGCCCCCATCCATTCCCTCAGGCAGATCCAGCACCGCGCCGTCCTCGGTCAGCATGGTGTTGAGCGCGACCATCGGGCGCGGATCAGCGGCGAGCTCGGGCGCGTCGGCGAAGCTGCTGAAAAAGCCAGGCGCCGTGGACAGGTCGGCGCGGAAGCGGCCGTCGCGGAAGATCAGGCGCGGGCAGTCCATCGCCAGGGCCGGCGGTGGCACCAGCGCGAGCAGGTCGTCGCAGGGTGCGAGCAGGGTGAGCGGCTCGTGAAAGGAGGCATCGGCCAGTGGGGCGAGTGAGGTGTATTTCCACGCCTCAAGCTTGCGGCCGGGCAGGCCGGCATGGGCGAAAACCACTGACGCGGCCTCACGTTCGGCCAGATTGCCCGGCAACTGGGTTTTCAGGCCGGCGAAGCGCGACAGGAAGGAGGTGGCGGCGGTCGAGCCGCCGGTGAGCGCGCTCACGATCAGGCCGCCTCCGCCACGATCTGCGCGTAGCCGTTGGCTTCCAGCTCCAGCGCCAATTCCGGCCCGCCCGATCGGATGATGCGGCCATGGGCGAGCACATGCACGCGGTCGGGCACGATGTAGTCGAGCAGGCGCTGGTAATGGGTGATGACCAGGGCGGAGAAATCAGGGCCACGCAGGGCGTTGACACCGTCGGCGACGATCTTCAGCGCGTCGATGTCCAGCCCGGAATCGGTCTCATCCAGGATCGCCAGCGTCGGCTTGAGTATCGCCATCTGCAGGACCTCGTTGCGCTTCTTCTCGCCACCGGAGAAGCCGACATTGACCTGCCGCTTGAGCATGTCTTCGGGCATCGACAGCGACTTCATTGCTGCACGCGCGAGTTTGAGGAACTGCACGGCGTCCAGCTCCGGCTCGCCGCGGGTGCGACGGATGGAGTTCAGCGCCACGCGCAGAAAATTCGCGTTGCCCACACCGGGGAGTTCCACCGGATATTGGAAGGCGAGGAACAGGCCGGCGGCGGCGCGTTGCTCGGGGTCCATGGCCAGCAGGTCGGCGTCGCCGTAGGTGGCGATGCCGCCGGTGACCTCGTAGCCGTCACGACCGGAGAGGACGTAGGAGAGGGTGGATTTGCCCGAGCCGTTCGGGCCCATGATGGCGTGCACCTCGCCGGCCGGTACAACCAGATCGATGCCGTGCAGAATCTCCTTGTCGCCGATGCTGGCCTTCAGGCCCTCGATCCTGAGCGTGCTCATATCAGCCAACCGATCCTTCCAGGCTCACCGCCAGCAGTTTCTGTGCCTCGACGGCGAATTCCATCGGCAGCTCTTTCAGCACCTCGCGGCAGAAGCCGTTGACGATCAGGCCGATCGATTCTTCTTCGGACAGCCCGCGCGAGCGGCAGTAGAAGAGCTGGTCCTCGGAAATTTTTGAGGTGGTGGCTTCATGTTCGATGCGCGCGGTGGGATTGCGGCTTTCGATGTAGGGCACCGTGTGGGCACCGCATTGCTCGCCGATCAAGAGGCTGTCGCATTGTGTGTGGTTTCGCGCGCCGGCGGCCTTGGGCATCATCTTCACCAGGCCGCGATAAGTGTTGTTGGAGTGGCCGGCGCTGATGCCCTTGCTGACAATGGTGCTGCGGGTGTTCGCACCGATATGAATCATCTTGGTGCCGGTGTCGGCCTGCTG
>CAIPHQ010000322.1 GCA_903864895.1 uncultured Rhodospirillales bacterium | reverse complement strand
GCCAGGGCACCGAAGCGCAGCGGTTTCAGCAGCGGTGTGCTGCCGATCAGCAACTCCACCTGATCCGCCACGGCGGCGAAATCCTCCGGCGTGTGGCCGAAGCTCAGGCTGTACGGCGGCTCACCCGCCGCTGCGGCGGCGGTGGCGAATTGGGCCGGGGTGAAACCGAACTCGGTGTCATCCGCCGGGGTCTGGATATGAATGCGCATGGCGTGACCCTGCCGGATCGTGCCGCGCCGTCAACCCATCAGCGTGTGCAGCAGCACGGCGGCGGCCTGCGCCACGTTCAGGCTTTGCACCTGCCCGCTGCCATCAATCCGCACGCGGCGGCGGCAGGCGGACAGCACCGGGCCGGATATGCCGTGCTCCTCATTGCCCAGCACCAGCACGATGGGCTTGTCGCGCGGCAAGTCCGGCAAGGTGAGCGCGCTCGGGCTGAGCGAGGCTGCCACCGTCAGGAAATGCCGCGACAGCGCCACCAGTGCGGCGGGCAGCGCGTCGCAGCGGTAGACTTGCAGCAGGTCCAACCCGCCTTCGGCGGTTCGATAGGCGGCGTCCGACGGCAGGGCGGCCCCCGGTGAGTCACCGATCACCAGCGCGGGCACGCCGAAAAACGCCGCGCTGCGGGCGATGGCCCCCAGATTGTGCGGGTTGCCGATTCCATCCAGCACCAGCAACAGCTTGCCGTCCGGCGGCTTGGCCGGGTTGAACACCGGAATGTCGCGCGGATTGGCCACCACCGCCACGCCGCCGTGATGCGGCGTGGCCGCCACTTTCTCCATCTGCTCGGGCGGCAGCATCCGGTACGGCTTGTGGGCGGCGGCGAGCGTGGCGCACCACGGCCCGGCCTGTTGCTTGAAGGCCTCGGTGTAGAACAGCCGTAGCGCGTCCTGCGGGCGGCGGGCGAACAGGGCGGCGACGGCCGGGGCGCCGCAAATGGTGTCGGGTTTCATGGCGGCGGCTTCCGCCTGCGCGGCGCTGCTGTCAACCTGCGCGCGATGGACATCCCCATTCTGTTTCAGGATCAGCGCTTCGCGGTGCTGAACAAGCCCGCCGGGCTGCCGGTGCATGCCGGGCCGCGCGGCGGTGCCAGCGTGGAAGATTTTTTCCCCGCGCTGTCGCGGCGCAAGGATGGCCCGTGGCTGGCGCACCGGCTGGATGCGGACACGGCGGGCTGTCTTGTGGTGGCGCTGCGCCGTGCCGCGCTGCTGGAAGCACAGGCAGCGTTTGCGGGCGGGCAGGCGGACAAGACCTATTGGGCGGTGGTGCAGGGTGCGCCGGCGGCGGACAGCGGCACCGCCGATGCGCCGCTGCTGAAAGTCAGCACCAAATCCGGCTGGCGGATGCAGGCCGGGCCGGGCGGACAGATGGCGGTGAGTGACTGGCGCGTGCTGGGCCGCGCGGATGGCATGACGTGGCTGGAAGTGCGCCCGCGCACCGGGCGGACGCATCAGGTGCGGGCGCATTGCGCGGTGCTGGGCTGCCCGGTGCTGGGCGACCCGGTTTACGGGAATGGCGCCGGGCGGCTGCATCTGCTGGCCCGCGCGATCCGCCTGCCGCTCGACCCGGTGCTGTCCGCCACCGCGCCGCCGCCGCCGCACATGCTGGCCGCACTGGCCGGGTGCGGCTGGCAGGTCAGCCGATCATGAACCACAGCCGGAACAGCATCCCCTCGCTCCAGTGATTGCGGCGCAGACCGGGCAGGTTCAACGCAGCCATGCGCTGGCGCATCCCGCCTGCCACCGCCTGCCGCAGCACGGCGATATCCTGCCGGGCGGACGCCGTCAGCACCGCTTCGTGGGCGGCCAGACTGTCCAGATGGCGGCGGAAATCGGTCATGAACGGGCCGGGGCCGCGCCGTGCGGCGGCCATGGCGCGCCGAATGCGGGAGCGTTGCGCGCCCACTGCGTTGCCGGGGTGCTGGCGATACAGCAGCACCGGCGCGTCATCGGTCAGCACCACGCCGCCGGCACCGGCAATCAGCATGTAGCTCCACCAGTCATGCAGCGTGCCGGGCAGCGGGCGGCTGCCACCGATCAGCGTGGCGGCGGCGTGGTTGAGCAGGATGGTGCAGCCTGTCGCGATGTTCTGCGTCAGCGCTGCCGGAAAGCCGGGCGGGCGGTTGAATTCCGGCGACAGGCCGATTTGCTGCAGATGCTCGTCCACCAGCACCTGCCGCGCGCAATACAGCGCAGGTACGCCGGGCGGCACCTCGGCCAAGGCTGACATGCCGCGGGCGAGTTTTTCCGGCAGCCACACATCGTCCTGATCGGCGAAGGCCACCGCGTCGCCTTCGGCCAGCGTGGGCAGCGCCGTGCGCAACAGCGCCAGAAAACTGTCGGCGATGCCCAGCCGCGCCGGCCCGCCGCCGCCTTGCACGCAGCGCTCGTTCCCGGCGCGCGCGGCGAACTGTGTCAGCAGCGCCGGGGTGGCATCTGCCGAGCCATCATCGCGCCAGTACAGCGTCCAGCGCGGATGCGTCTGGGCGATGAAACTGTCGAGTTGCGGGGTGAGGTAGCCGCTGCCGTTGTACGTGGACAACAGAATCGCCACGCGCCCCCCAAGCAGGGACTCGCGTAGCTGCGTGCCGGCTACCCGAATGTGGCGTCCACCGTGCGTGCCACGCTCTCCTGCCAAGGCGGCAGCCGCAGCCCGAACAGCCGCTCCAGCTTGCCGCAATCCAGCCGCGAATCCGCCGGCCGCCGCGCAGGCGTCGGCCAGTCGGCGGTGGCGATCGGGGCCACGTCCGGTCTGGCAAGACCATGCTGCGCCGCCCGGTCAAAGACGGCGCTGGCCAAACCATGCCACGTCGTCTCACCCCGCCCGGCGGCATGATACACGCCGCCCAGTGCCGCGTCCCAGCCGTTGCTCATCAGGCGGTCGCTAATGTCGAGAATTGTCATCGCAAGATCGTCGGCGGCCGTCGGGCAGCCGCGCTGGTCGGCCACCACGCGCAACGAATTGGTCTTGCGCGCCGCGTTCAGCATGGTCAGCACGAAATTCTTGCCGGTTGCCGAATAGACCCATGAGGTGCGCAGGATGATGGCCTGCGCGCCGGAGGCCAGCACCGCCTGCTCCCCCGCCAGCTTGGTGGACCCGTACACGCCGGTGGGGCTGGTGGCGTCCTCCTCCACATACGGCGCGCCCTTGGTGCCGTCGAACACGTAGTCGGTGGAGATATGGATCAGCTTCACGCCCGCCCGCGCGCACCACTGCGCGATCAGGCCGGGGCCGGTGGCGTTGGCCCGCGTGGCGGCATCGGGCTCGCTTTCGGCCTTGTCCACCGCCGTATAGGCGGCAGCGTTGATGACCAGCGAAGGTGCAACCGCGTCGAGCAGCGGGTGCAACCCGTCCGGCTGGTCGAAATCGAACGCGGGGCGGCCCACCCGGCGCAGCGTGCGGCTGCCTGCCAGCCGTTCCAGCGCCATCGCCACCTGACCGGTGCCGCCGGTGACCAGAATGGGTGCGGTTGCCACGGCGCTAGATCCGGTACCAGACGTCGCAGTCGGCCAGTTTCGGCAGCACCAGATCCTTGTCCGACAGCGTGACCTCGGCGGGATCAACCGGCCACGGCAGCGCCAGCGTGGGGTCGTTCCAGATCACCCCGCGCTCGGACGGGCGGTCATAGTCGCCGGTGACCTTGTAATTCACCTCGGTATCGGGTTCGAGCGTGACGAAGCCGTGCAGGAAGCCGCCGGGCACCCACAACTGGCTCCAGTTCGAGGCGCTGAGTTCCACGCCGACATGCTGGCCGAAGGTGGGGGAACCGTGGCGGATATCCACGGCCACATCCCAGATGGAGCCGCGGATCACCCGCACCAGCTTGCCTTGCACGTGCGGGGCAATCTGGCAGTGCAGGCCGCGCAGGGTGCCCCGTTTGGCAGACAGGCTGTGGTTGTCCTGCGTGAACGGCCCGGCAATGCCCGCATCCGCAAAGCGGCGCAGATTGTAGGTTTCGGAGAAGAACCCCCGCGAGTCACCGAATTTCGGCGGGGTGACCAGAATCACGCCGGGGATGGCGAGGCGTTCGACCTTCATCGCGGCGGACCCCTTGTCAGCTATGCAGCCCATCGGCCAGATCGGCCAGCACGCGGCCGAGTTCGGTCTTGCCCAGTGCGCGGGCATGGCCGCGCAGCGCCTGCGCGTCGATCCAGCCCATGCGGAACGCCACTTCTTCCGGGCAACCGACCAGCATGCCCTGACGGGACTGGATGGTCTGCACGAAAGTCGCCGCCTGCAACAGGCTGTCCGGCGTGCCCGCATCCAGCCACGCGCAGCCGCGCCCGAGGCGTTCGACGTGCAATGAGCCTTCTTCCATGTACATCCGGTTAAGATCGGTGATCTCAAGCTCACCGCGCGCCGAGGGCTTCACCCGCGCGGCCATTTCACCCACCCGGTGGTCGTAGAAATACAGCCCGATCACCGCCCAGTTGGACTGCGGCGCGGTGGGTTTTTCCACGATGTCGATGGCGCGGCCATCCTTGCCCATCGTGACCACGCCGTAGCGTTCGGGGTCGCGCACCTGATAGGCGAACACGGTGGCCCCGGCGTCCCGCGCGGCGGCAGCGCGCAGCAGCACGGACAGGTGGTCGGCGAAGATCAGGTTGTCGCCCAGCACCAGCGCGCAGGGCTCACCGGCCAGCCAGTCCCGCCCGATCAGGAACGCCTGCGCCAGACCGTCCGGTGTGGGCTGTTCGGCATAGGTGAACTTCACGCCGAGTTTCTCGCCGGTCCCGAGCAGGCGGCGGAACTGCGGCAGGTCGGCTGGCGTGGAGATCACCAGAATGTCCTGAATGCCCGCCAGCATCAGCACCGTCAGCGGGTAGTAGATCATCGGTTTGTCGTAGACCGGCAGCAATTGCTTCGATGACGCGATGGTCATCGGGTGCAGCCGTGTGCCGGAGCCTCCGGCCAGAATGATGCCTTTTTTCACGCTTTGATGCCTTGTCAGCTCAGGTCTTTGCCGCCGCGGGTTGCTCGGCGGTGCCGAGGCGCTGGCCGGAGTAGCGGCCGGCGCGCACGCCTTCCCACCATGTCCGGTTGGCCAGATACCAGTCGATGGTCAGGCCAAGGCCACGCTCGAAGTCATGCGGCGCACGCCATGCCAGGGCCGCTTCCGTGCGGGTGGGGTCGATCTCGTAGCGGAAATCATGGCCCGGCCGGTCGGTGACGAAGCGGATCAGCCGCTCCCGCGGCCCCACCGGGTCGGGCACGCGGGCGTCGAGTGCCGCACAGATGGCCTTGACCACTTGCAGGTTGGTGCGTGGCTGGCGCGCGCCGATGGCGTAGGTGGCACCGGGCACGCCCTGTTCGACCACCCGCACCAGCGCCTCGGCGTGGTCTTCCACATACAGCCAGTCGCGCTGGTTGGAGCCGTCGCCGTACACCGGCAGGGTCTTGCCCTCCAGCGCGTTCAGCGTGACCAGCGGGATCAGCTTTTCGGGAAACTGCCACGGGCCATAATTGTTGGTGGTGTTGCTGACGATGGTGGGCAGCCCGTAGGTGTGCTGCCACGCCCGCACCAGATGGTCCGACGCCGCCTTGCTGGCCGAATACGGGCTGCGCGGGTCATAGGCGGTGGTCTCGGTGAACGGCGGGTCGCCGTGCTCCAGCGCGCCGAACACCTCATCGGTGGAGACGTGGTGGAAGCGGAACGCTGCCTTGCGCCCGGCGGGCAAGCCCATCCAGTAATTGCGCGCCGCATCCAGCAGGATGAACGTGCCGACCACATTGGTCTGGATGAACGGACCCGGCCCATCGATGGAGCGGTCCACATGGCTCTCGGCGGCCAGATGCATCACCGCGTCCGGCTGATGGGTGGCGAATACCTGCGCCATCGCCGCAGCATCGGCCACGTCGGCGCGGATCAGCACATGGCGGTTATGCCGCAGCCCTTCTTCCAGCGCGTCTTCGCTGGCCGCGTAGGTCATTTTATCGACGTTGACCACGCTGTGGTCTGTGGCACGAATGACGTGCCGTATCACCGCGGAGCCGATAAAGCCGCACCCGCCAGTCACCAAAAGCCGCATTCAAGCCTCACCCGAAACACTGGCGTTCTGCCGCACCTTGGCAGGATGGACCATTGCGGGCAACCGCGCGCTTCACAATGGCGTTTGACAATAGCCAACATCACATGACAGTTCCGGGACGCTCAGGCCGGGCCAGCCGGCGGAGGAGTTGCCACCCGCCATGATCCCCGGACTCAGCGCCACCGCGGAAGCCCGATTGCAGTCCGCCCTGACCCCTGCGGTGACGGCGGTGGGGCAAGACAGCTTCGCCGACCGGGACTTCGAATTCCTCACCGGGCGCGATCCGCAGTCCAACGCCCTCGGCATACATCTGCTGGACGGCCCCGACATGATGCTGGTGGTGACTGACCCGGACCGGCCGGTGGGCAATTTGCGCATCCAGACCGGCGGGCCGGGCAATCTGCTGTTCATCGACAATCGCGGCTGGCACGGCAATCTGAACGGTGTGATCCGCATTCTGGGGCGGGACTGCACCGTGTTCTTCAATACCGTCACCGGCGGCGGGCTGGTCGGGCTGACGGATTTGTTCATGCGCTCGAACGAGCAGTTCCTTTACTGGGGCCTGGGTGCCACGGCGGTGGAATGCAGCATCGAGATCGAGGGCGAAGGACGGGGGGTTGCCATTGGCGACGACGCACTGATCTCCAACGGGGTGTGGGTGCGTAACCATAACATGCATGCGCTGTGGGACCTTGTGACCGACTCACCGATTGGCCGGCAGCCCGTGACGACGGTGGTGGAGCGGCATGTCTGGCTGGGACAGGACGCGTTGCTGTTGAACTGTCCCTCCATCGGGCACGGTTCGGTCATCGGCGCGCGATCGCTGGTGAACGGGCCGATCCCCGCCCGCGTGGCGGCCGCCGGCACGCCGGCGCGGGTGTTGCGCGAACAGGTCAGCTGGGGGCGCGACACTTATCGCATGACGGATGCGGAGCGGCGTTTGCTGGGACCGTAGCCGGTTGCGGACGGCGCGCGGCTTGGCTAAACGATTTCCATCAGATCAGCATTAACCTTTGCCAGGAGGCCGCGTATGCAAGAGACCCTGTATCTGCCGCATATCGATCTTCTGCTGCAATCAATGCGAATTAACCGCGACCGGCTGAACAGCCGCTCGAAGATTGCGGTGGATGCCAAGTTGCTGCGCACCCTTTTGCAGCGGATCGTCATGCAACTGCCATTTTCAGCCGAATTTTACGAGACGACCTACCCCGACATTGGTGAGGCGGCCGCGGCGGGCAAGATACCCGATCTGCACCGGCATTTTGTCGAGACCGGTTTCTTTGAGGGCCGGCTTGGGTGCGCGGTGGAGGTTGACGAGGAATTCTACACCGGGCTGTACAAGGATGTGGCATTGGCGGTGCAGCGTGGCGATGTCGCGTCCGGGGCGGACCACTACATGCGCTCGGGTGCGGCGGAAGGCCGGATTCCGAACCCGGCCCTGAAGCCGGAAATCGACGTCTGGACCGGAATTCTGCGCGTGACCGGCGCTGGCGAGAGCTAAGGCAGCAGGTAAGCCTTTCTTCGCGCACAGGTTCGGGTTAACCAGCAGCATGGCGAAACCAATCAGCCGCGACGTTGTCATGCGCGTGCATCGCGCGCTCTGCTCGCCGCTGATCGACGGCGAGATGTTCCGTGCGGCGTTGGGCGCCGGGCGCGGCGATATCAGCAGCGTCGGGCGCTACATGGCGCTGCCGCCGGACCGCCGCCCGGCGCTGTCGGTGTATTTCGACGCGCAGTTCTATGCGGCCACCAATCCACAGGCAATGCAGGCGGGCGAAGATCCGCTGGTGCATTTTGTCGATCAGGGTCTGGCGGCGCTTCGCCCGCCGCATCCGATGATCGACCTGCGCTATATTCTGGCCGAAGACCCCGTGGCGCTGGGCAAGCCGCCCGACATGTCCGCGCTGGTGGACCTGCTGGATTATGACCTGCTGTCCAGCAGCCCGTATTTCGACATGGTGTGGTACGCCGAACAACTTGGCGAGCGTGCGCCCGCCAACGGCCTGCTGCGCCATCTGCTGACCACCGGGCTTGCCGAAGGTCTTGGGCCGAACGCGTGGTTCGACCCGGCGTGGTATGCCGCGCAGCATGACGATGCGCCCAAGACACCCTACGGCGCGCTGCGGCATTTCGTGACCATGGGCGATGCGGCCGGACTGTCCCCCGGCCCCTCGTTCGACGGCAATCTGTATCGCCGCCGCTATACCGATGTGGCCGATTCCGGCATTCCGCCGTTGCTGCATTACCTGACACATGGCCGCGCCGAGGGGCGCCAGATTCCCAGTGAACGGCGCGCCCGCCCGGTTCAGGCGGCAGCGGCAGGCCCGGCGGCGGCTGTGGCGGTGGCCGAACCCTTCGCGGTCACACCCGAGGCGGTACTGGCCGATGACGACGCCATGCGCCGCGTGCTGGACAAGGCGCAGCAGGCCCGTAAGGACGCAGTGAAGGTCAAGCCGCCGAAAGTGGCGGTGTCGCGCACGCCGCTGAAGGATCTTGCGCGCATCACACTGCCGGTGGCCGAGGCGCCGCGCCTGTCCATTCTGGTGCCCGCGTTCAACGAGCTGGACCACACGGTCGCCTGCCTGCTGGCAGTGGCCAAATCCGCGCCGCGCGTGGCCTTCGAGGTGGTGCTGGCGGATGACTGCTCCACCGACCCGGACGTGGCGCATCTGGCTGACGTGCCAAACCTTGTCTATCTGCGCCAGACGCAGAATCTGGGTTTCATCGGCAACTGCAACGCCGCCTTCGCGCAGTGCCGGGGCGAATATGTGCTGCTCCTGAACAACGACGCGCAGCCTCTTCCCGGTGCGCTCGATGCGCTGGTGGCCGCACTGGATGCCGACCCTGCGGTGGCGGCGGCAGGGCCCAAGCTGCTGTATCCGGACGGACGCTTGCAGGAAGCCGGGTGCCATATCCGCATCAACGGCGAAAGCGAGATGATCGGCCTGTTCGCCGACCCGAACGAGGGCGGCTATTGCCGTAACCGCGACGTGACCTATTGCTCGGGCGCGGCGCTGCTGCTGCGCCGTTCGGCGGTGGGGGAGCGGCTGTTCGACCCGGCTTTCGCGCCCGCCTATTGCGAGGACGCCGATCTGTGCCTGCGGCTGATCGATGCCGGGCACCGGGTGCGCTACGTCCACAGCGCGCATGTGGTGCATTGGCTGAGTGTGTCCACCAACCGGGAGGCGCAGGCGCGCAAGCTGCGGCGCATCACCCGCAATCAGGCGCTGCTGAGCGAACGCTGGGCGGATTTGCTGGCACGGCTGAACGCGCTGCGGCCGATTGCGTTCTACCTGCCGCAGTTCCACCCCACGCCGGAAAACGACCTGTGGTGGGGCAGCGGCTTCACCGAATGGACCAACGTGGTCAAGGCGCGGCCAAGCTACGAAGGCCACTACCAGCCGCATTTGCCAACCGATCTGGGGTTTTATGACCTGCGCGTGGCGGATGCGCTGCGGCGGCAGGCGGACTTGGCGGCGCGCTACGGCCTCGCCGGGTTTTGCGTGTATTACTACAATTTTGGCAGCCGCCGCGTGCTGGGCGCGCCGCTGGACGTGCTGCGCGCCAACCCGGACATCGCGTTCAATTACTGCCTGTGCTGGGCCAACGAGAACTGGACCAAGCACTGGGACGGCGGCACGCGCGAAGTGCTGCTGGAACAAAGTTACGACGCCGCGACGCTGGCCAGCATCATTGCCGATGCGGTGGAGCACGCCGCCGGCCCGCGCTATCTGCGTGTGGACGGCAAGCCGGTGTTTCTGGTGTATCGCCCGCTGAAATTGCCCGACATTCACGGCTTCGCCGATGACTGCCGCGCCGCCTTCGCCCGCGCCGGGTTCGCGGGCGTGCATCTGGTGTATGTGGAAAGCATGGAAGCGGTGGACGAAGGCATCGAGCCGGAGGCCATCGGCTTCGATGCCTGCGTGGAATTCCCGCCGCATGGCCGCGCCACCCCTGCCGAGACCAAGGCCGCCATCGTCAAGGAAGGCTGGAGCGGCTACCGCTACGACTATCCGCAGACGGTGCGCGCTTTCACCAAGCGCGACACGGTGCCCTATGTGCGTTACCCGGCGGTGTTCCCAAGCTGGGACAACACGCCGCGCCAGCCGATGAAGGGCACCAGCTTCGACGGGGCCTCGCCGGAAGCGTTCCGCGTGTATGCCGAGGAAAAGATCGACGAGGCGCGCCGCTTCCTGATGGGGGAAGAACGGCTGTTGTTCGTGAACGCGTGGAACGAGTGGGCCGAGGGCGCGCATCTGGAACCCGATACCGGCTTCGGGCATCGCTGGCTGGAAGCGCTGCGCGACGCCATGACCGTGAAGCGGTGGGCGTGATGGCCGATCTGGACACGCTGCCGGTGACCATCATCGGCCACCCGTTCGCGCCGATTGGCATGGGCGAGCAGTTGCGCAGCCATGTCTCGGCCTGTGCGGCGGTGCAGATTGACGCGCGGGTGTACGACATTTTCCGCTACGCGCAGCGCACCGATGCCGCGCATTTCGACCTGCTGAATGCGCGAGAGACCGCCAAGGTGGGGGCCGGCATCCGGATCTTTCACGTCAACGGCGACGAGGTGGACAACGTGATCGCCGCGTTCGAGCGTGCGGGCAACGTGTTCGCCGAGGGCTACAACATCATCATCCCGGCCTGGGAACTGCCGCGCTACCCGCAGGTCTGGGCGGAGAAGCTGGCGAAGTTCAACGAGATCTGGGCGATTTCCGCCTTCGTGCGCGACAGCCTGAAGGCGGCGGGGCTGGACAGCCACGTGATCGGCCAATCCATCGAGACCGAGCCGGGCCCGCTGCTGCCGCGGCGGTATTTCGGCATTCGTGAATCCGCCTTCGTGCTGCTGCATTTCTTCGACGTGTCGTCCTACGCCGCGCGCAAGAACCCGCTGGCAGTACTGGACCTGTTCCGGCGGCTGCGCCAAGCCGAGCCGTTCCGTGACCTGCAACTGGTGTTGAAGGTGAAGAACATGGAGCGGGGGGCGGAAGACGCCGCAACCGAGTTCCGCAACCTGCCGGGCGTGAAAGTCATCGACACGCCACTGGACAATCTGGGCGTGCGCAGCCTGATCAATGCGTGCGACTGCTTTGTCTCACTGCACCGCTCGGAAGGGCTGGGGCGCGGGTTGGGGGAGGCGATGGCGCTGGGGCGGCTGGCGCTGGGCACCGGATGGTCCGGCAACATGGATTTCATGACCGAGGCCAATGCGCTGGTGGCCGGTTACACGTTGCGCCCGGTAGAGCCGGACAGCTACCCGCACTGGCAGGGGCAAAGCTGGGCGGAGGCAGATGTGGCGCACGCGGCCGAACTGCTGGCCCCCATTCTGCGCGACCTGTCACGCGGCGCGGCGCTGGCGCGGCGCGGCCAGACCGAGGCATTGCAACGCGCCGGGCACCGCGCGGTGGGGCTGCGCATTCTGGCGCGGCTGGAGGCGATTGCCGCCGGGATTGAAACGAAGCCGGAGCCGGTGGCAACCCCGGCGCCGAAGCGGCGCAAGGCCAGCGCCGGATAGCCGCTTACCAGTAGTACGGCCGCCGCCAACCATACCCAACGCCGATGCCCACGCCGGCCGGCGGGCCATAGTAATACGGCGGCGGCCCCATATAGGCCGGTGGATACGCCGGGGCGTAGGTTGGGTAGGCCGGATAGGACGGATACGCGCCCACCTCGGGGCTGGCCACCGGCGGCACCGCCTCACCCTTGGCGGCCATGCATTGCGCGTAGGCGATGTCGTAATTGCGCTGCAACTGATACTGCGACACGCTGGCCGAGTTGGCCCCGGCGGCGCTGCCCGCGAGCAGGCCCACGCCCGCGCCCACCGCAGCCCCCGCCCCCACCTGCCCGGTCGCCGAGCCGATCAGCGCACCTGCCGCAGCACCCAGCGCGGTGCCGACCACCGCGTTGCCCACCGCCTGGTCGGTACCCGCCTTGGCAGCCGCCGGGTTGCCGCTGGCGTAATGCCCGGCGTCGCGGCACTGCGCATCATCCATCTGAAACTGCTCATAGGATTTGCCGCTGCCCGGCATGGCGGCAAAGCTGGGGCCCGATGGCGGCTGCACCGCACACGCGGACAGTCCGAGCACGCCGGTGAGTGCCAGTCCGGTGGCAACGCGTCGCATTGTGGTCTCCTTTATCGGGCGGACAGACTGACCTGATAGAAGCATGGGCAGCATCGTCTGCAAGTGTTGCGCGAATGACATTCCGGCCAGTCTGCCCCCGGCGCGGCGCGGGGTGATAGGCTGACACCGACCAAGGAGTTGCCACAATGCCTGAAACCGCAACCGCCCCGCTGGCCCGCACCCGCGCCCCGTTCCGCGCCGACCATGTCGGCAGCCTGCTGCGGCCGGAGGCGCTGCGCCTCGCCCGCGCCGCCCGCACGGCGGGCACGCTGGATGCGGCAGGGCTGCGCGCGGTGGAGGATCGGTGCATCGAAGCCGCCATCGCCAGCCAGCGTGATCTCGGCCTGCGCGCGGCCACCGATGGCGAATACCGCCGCAGCTATTGGCACTTCGATTTCCTCGCCGGGCTGGATGGCGTGGCGATGTATGAGCCGGAGCAGAAGGTGCAGTTCCACGGCGCCACCCTGCAGCACGCGCTGAAAGTCACCGGACGGATCGGCTGGAACCGGCCGGTTTTTGTGGACGACTACCGCTTCACCGCCGCGCACGCCGCAGGGCTTGCCGCCAAGCAGACCATCCCGTCGCCCAGCGTGCTGCATTTCCGCGGCGGGCGGCGGGCGATTGACGCGCATGTGTATCCCGAGATGGCGGAGTTCTTCGCCGATCTGGGTCAGGCCTATCGCGGCGCGGTGGGCGCGTTTGCCGAGGCCGGGTGCCGCTATCTGCAACTCGATGAGGTCAACATCGCCTATCTGTGCGACCCGGCGCAGATTGAGGGGCTGAAGGCGCGCGGCGAGCATGTGGACGGGTTGCTCGACGTGTATGCGGACCTGATCAACACCGCCATTCGCGGGCGGCCCGAGGACATGGTGGTGAGCATCCATCTCTGCCGGGGCAATTTCCGCTCCACCTGGATTGCCGAGGGCGGCTACGAACCGGTGGCCGAGACGCTGTTCAACCGCATCGAGGCGGACGCGTATTTCATGGAATACGACAGCGGCCGCGCCGGCGGCTTCGAACCGCTGCGCTTCGTGCCGCGCGGGAAGAAGGTGGTGGTGCTGGGGCTGGTGACGAGCAAATCCGGCGTGCTGGAAAGCAAGGACGATCTGAAGCGCCGCATCGACGCGGCGGCGAAATACCTGCCCCTGGAACAACTGGCGCTGAGCCCGCAATGCGGGTTTGCGAGCACGGAGGAGGGGAATTTGCTCACCGAGGCGGAGCAGTGGGCGAAGTTGCGGCTGTGTGTGGAGGTGGCGCGGGAGGTTTGGGGTGGGGTGTGAGTATCGAGCCCAGATTCACCTGCGCAGAACGATCATGCGCGAGGACCATTCTGTCCTTCGGGACCGCCGCCTCCGCCCGGCAGCCAGTGCGCCAGCCGCACAGCGAAGAACAACAGCGCCAGGAAGAACCAGAAAAACAGGTGGCGGTAGAGCACCTGAATGTGGACCAGGGCGTGGTTCTGCATTGCCAGCATCCAGACTGAGCAAACTGCCAACCCGAGCAGGTTGATCGTCAGCCAGCCGGCCACCGGTGATCGACCCCCTGTGCGCCGGCCTCCAGCGGTCCTTGCCAGTCCCAGTGCGATCACACCCACGACGCACCACGCGGCCATCGTCAGGCCGAGGAAGCGGAAGATGAAGTCAGCGTAGTCATACTCTGCGTCGGGTTGATAGAAAGGAAGGCTTACCGGATACGGCGAGAGCGCATACCACGACACGATCCACAGCCCCTGCTGCGCATGTTCCAGAAGGCCATGGGCTTCGGTTTGGCCGGCGCGAAACGCGGCTGCGCTGCCCATGTCGGCCAAAGCATGCGGCAGTGAGCCATAATAAGCTGCGACCTGACCAAGGTGCAGAACATGTGCCGCCGCGAATCCAGCCCCGGCCGCGAAACTGCGCTTCAAGCCTGTTCTTGCCCTTGCCGGCTGTTCGGGCACGATGCGCTGCATAGCCAGTTCCAGCGCCAACGGGATCAACGTGACTAAGAATACGTAGTCGAATGACAGCCATCCTTGAAGAAACCCTACCAGGGCGAGCACCGCCCAGCCGTTGCGTTGCCGGAGACACAGGCCGAGTTCCACCAGCACGAGTGCCAGCGCGTAGCCAAACAGATGTAGCGAAACATTGGCATCATGGAACGGCGGTAAAGCAACGCAGGCCAACATCACTAGCCAGCCGGTACCATGGCCGAATCGGCGGCGGACGCTCAGTCCGAAATACAATGCTGCGGCCCAGCCGATGACGATTGGGAGTAGCCGCAACAGCCGGATCGAATTCGGCCCGAATATCAATTCGGCGACATACAGCAGGTATTCCGGTCCGGGTGGGTAGTGGGTGTAAACCCCGCTCAGGCTAACGCTGCGCGCCAAATCTTCGGGGTGGCCTAGGAAGCCTTCGTCCGCAAATCGATGACCGAACAGTACATTGCCCAGTCCGAAATCGTGCCAAAGGCCCTGAGCGCGGAAGCCGTCAACTTCGCGCAAGGCGTTTGCTTCGGCATACGGGGCAGTCGGCGACAGCGAATCGCCGAGATCGACGGCTATCCGCAGGGCTTGTAGCGTGCTAACGCTACATAGCAACAGGAACGCCACCAGCCAGAGTCTCTGGGACCAGCGATCAGTCATGCTGCACCTGCACTGCCCGGACCGTGGGATCGGTTGGGCCGATTGCCCAACCGACAGCGGGTTCCGATGTACCGCTGGGGTCTGCCGCAAGCACCTGAGCCGTGGCGGCAAGTGCCGCTGGGATGCAGGGGCGGGCCCCCCGGCATGGCGGGGTTTCGTGCACATGGATGCACGGCGAGCAGGGCAGTTGTCCGTACAGAACAGTGTCTGCCACCACGCCAGGACGCATCAATGTTGAGGGTTTGCTTGGCCCCCAGATGCTGACAGTCGGCACGCCGAGGGCGCGCGCGATATGCAGCAACATTGAATCAATACCATAATAGTATTCTGCTCCGGCGATCACTCGTGCTGATTGCTCAATGCTCAGATGTCCGCAGAGCACAAGCCCGCCGCCGAGCATGGCCACAATCCGATTGGCCAGCGGTTCGTCGAGTGGTCCGCCGAGTATTACCACGCTGCTTTCCGAGGTCCGGCGCCGTTGAATGATTTTGGGCCACTCCGACGGCAGGAGTTCACGTTCCTTGCTGAGGTCGGAGCAACCGGGGCCTATAACAATGTAGCGGGGGGGCAGGTGGACGCTTGGGGGCAGGGTGATTGTCAAGACTTTCGCATGGAAATTCTGATAGAATTCACGTAAGCCAAGTCGGCCAATATCAAACCAGTCAGACAACAAATCATAGAATGCATAGACCGGTCCTTGAACGTTAAAATAAGTCATATGTGTGTAAAAAGCGCGCCGCCAGAAGACGATGTTGTCCACAAAACCAATTCGGTTTCTTACCATTGTGAATACACTAAAGACACTTGTCAAGCGCGAATGAACCTCCAAGTCAATCAAGTGGTCGCAGTGGCGCGCAATAATCTGGAGCGCTCGCAGCGACGAAGCCCCCAACCTGATGATGGTGCTGTCATCGATAATACAATACTCGTCGAACCAGCCAAACGGGCGAGCGAAGTCCACGACGTTGCGAGTGGCGACGAGCATGAAGCTACCCGCAGGAAATCGACCTCGGATAGCCTGCAGAGCCGGCATGGCCAACAGGAGGCTGCCGGCCCCGACCAACTTGATCACCGCGCATCCTTTACGCCGGGAAATGCGGTGGTCACGACGCAAAGCAATGCCGAGGACTCGTACTGGCAGAAACAGGCAGAACAGCAGAAATCCGCCTAACCAATAATCCACTGCTTGCTTGGTTCGGAAATTCATCTGCTTCCTGCCTCACCAACCTGCCTTGCTGCTCGCTGGACGAAATGCACCGCAGACGTCATAATAAGCATGTGGTCGCCGGTGGGCGCAAATATGGTGATCGATTGGGTCGCGTCGTGTGCAATGAGATGGTTGGCCCAGTTACGAACTTGCGGTAGTGGAACGTGTACATCATGGCCATGTCTGGGTTGAATGCAATCCGCTGCTTCGCGGCGGCAGGATGGTTGGATACGGCGGATTTGAAACAGATTAGCGCCGATCGAAGATAAAGCCGCGCTCCCCGAAATTCAGCCAGATTCCAACATCGCCGAAGCCGAACGTGGGCATCGGTCGGTGGGTCTTGATCTGCCAATGCTGTGCCACCGTGCGCAGGCTGATGAACTTCCAAGGGAAAAACACACCAGTGCATTGCCAGCCAAAATCCTGCCATAGCTTGGTTAGACCCTGCCGCGAATAAAATATCCAATGATCGTCCAAATCGTGCGGCCACCATCTTCCCATCAGGCGGCGGGAGAAGCAATCGGCGACCGGCAGCACTACTAGGGCGCGCGATGCGGGGGCGGTCAGGGTTGACAGCGCGGTAAGGTGCTCGCGCGGTTCCAGAAGATGCTCAAACGAATCCAGATAGATCGCCAGATCGAAGCGCTTGCCGCCAAAATTTGCCAGATCGCCTGTGATTTGGTCGGCCGGTATTCCGAGCCCGACCGCAGCAGCGCGATTGGCCGGCACCGGCTCCATTCCGTGGGCGATGCCGCCGAGCGTTTGTACCAGTTCCAGCGTGGCACCGCCGCCGAACCCAATCTCGAGCACTGTTTGGCCCGTAATCGGCGCGTTCAGCCGCCGCAGCCAAGCGCGGAGCGTGATTTGCTTGCAGCGCGCCACCACGGCGTCGTGGTGAGATCGTTGCTTTGGGTAGACATCGTCATAGATATAATTGCGTCGGTGCGACACCCATATCGTGCCACAGGCCGAGCATTCCCGGCGTTGACTGCCAGATGCAGAAAGGGCGCTGCCACCACACGCGGGGCAACGACTGGGTGCCTCTGCCCCGAAGCCAATCGCAGTTTCACGGCTCATCTTACCGCCTGTGACGGCGGTGAATGATCACCGCAGGTGATCAGTGAGAGAAAATTTGGCACAGGTCCAGCATCCAACACATCCGTAACCTTTGTAACCCGCCGTGCTTCGCTGTCCAATGTCAAGTGGCGCGTTGTAGGTCGCATCTACATTCATCATGCCCACCACCGGACTCGAACCGGTACGCCCGAAGGGCTGCGGATTTTAAGTCCGCTGCGTCTACCATTCCGCCAGGCGGGCACAGGTTCGGGTGTTATCCTGCCAGCCCCCTTGCGATGTCCAGACCGCGGCGGATCAGGTTCTCGCTGGCTTCCGGGGTGCGGAAGGCGCTGTGGGCGGACAGGGTGACGTTTTCCAGGCCCTCGAACACGTGGCCCGGCGGCAGCGGTTCTTCCACGAACACATCCAGCGCCGCGTGGCGCAGGCGCCCGGCGCGCAGGGCGGCGGCCAGCGCTGCTTCGTCGATGAGGGCACCGCGCGCGGTGTTGACCAGAAGGGCGCCGGGTTTGAGCTTCGCGAGGCGTTCGGCGGACAGGAAGCCGCGGGTTTCGTCGTTCAGCAGCAGGTGTACGCTCAGCACGTCGCTTTGGGTCAGCAGCGTGTCCAGATCAACGAAGGTCACGCCCTCGGCGGCTTTCGGCGTGCGGTTCCACGCCAGCACCTTCATGCCGCTGCCGCCCGCGATGCGCGCCACTTCCGTGCCGATGCCGCCATAGCCGAGCAGGCCGATGGTCTTGCCGGTCAGTTGCATGCCTTCGGTGCGCGGCCATGTGCCGGACCGGATGGCGCGGTCCATCATGCCGAGGTCACGCGCGGCGGCCCACATCAGCGCGATGGCGTGTTCGGCCACCGCCGTATCGCCGTAGCCGCGAATGATGTGCACGGTGATGCCGAG
>CAIPHQ010000321.1 GCA_903864895.1 uncultured Rhodospirillales bacterium | reverse complement strand
GCTGGATGTGACCGGCATGGCGCAGAAGGGCGGCGGGGTCTGGAGCAATATCCGCATCGCCGCCGATGCCGATGCGCTGCACGGCCTGCATATCGGCGGCGGCCATGCCGATCTGTTGCTGGCGGGCGACATGGTGGTCTCTGCCACCCGCGAGTCGCTCGCGGTGCTGCAACCGGGCGTCACCCGCGTGGTGCTGAACACGCATGAAGCCGCCGCCGCCGAATTCGTGCTGGACCGCGACTGGCGTCTGCCCTCGGCGCGCTTCCGCCGCACCATCGCCGATGCGGTGGGGGCGGACAGCGTCGACCAACTGGATGCCACCGCCATCGCCACCGCGCTGCTGGGCGATGCCATCGGGGCCAATCTGTTCATGCTGGGCTACGCCTGGCAGAAAGGCTTGATCCCGCTGCGCCACGACAGCCTGATGCAGGCCATCGAACTGAACGGCACGGCCATTGAGGCCAACAAGGCTGCCTTCGCCTGGGGCCGCATCGCGGCGGCGGATTTGCCGCGCGTGCTGTCCGCAGCCGGAATGCCGGGCGTGCCGCCGCCGCCGCGCACGCTGGACGACGTGGTCGCGCAGCGCGTGGCCCACCTGACCGGCTACCAGAGCAGCCGCTACGCCAAACGCTACCGCCGTCTGGTGGACCATGTGCGTGAGACCGAGGGGCGCATGTTCTCCGGCTCCACCGCACTCACCGAGGCGGTGGCGCGCAACTACGCCAAGCTGCTGGCCTACAAGGACGAATATGAGGTCGCGCGCCTGTACACCGCGCCCGAGTTCCGCGCGGCGCTGGAGGCGAATTTCGAGGGGGCTGAGCGGGTGGAATTCCATCTGGCCCCGCCGCTGTTCGCCAAGCGCGATTCGCACGGCCATCTGGTCAAGCGCGGCTATGGGGAATGGATGCTGCGGGTGTTCCGCGTGCTGGCCCCGCTGAAGCGCCTGCGCGGCACGGCGCTGGACCCGTTTGGCCGTACCGAGGAGCGGCGGGCGGAACGCGCGCTGATTGCGGACTATGAGGCCGATATGGCTGCGGCGCTGGCCGCGCTGTCGCCCGCGACGCTGGCCACCGCCGTGTCGCTGGCCAGCGTGCCGGACAAGATTCGAGGTTTCGGCCATGTGAAGGAAAAGGCGATGCGTGAGGCGGCGGCGGAACGCGCCCGCCTTTTGGACCGTCTGCGCCAGCCTGCCGCCCCGGCCCGCGCCGCCGCATGACGCGCCAAACCCGCGTGCATCGCATCCCGGCCGCAGGGCCGGATGACGTGTCAGGCCTGCTGGCGCTGGCCGCAGGCGGCGCGTTGCAGCCGGACCGGGTGGTGGCGGTGCTGGGCAAGACCGAGGGCAATGGCTGCGTGAACGACTTCACGCGCGGCTTTGCCACCGCCAGCCTGAAGACGGCGCTGGCGGGACTGACCGGGCGCAGCGCGGCGGCGGTGGAGCAGGATGTGGTGTTCGTGATGTCCGGCGGCACCGAGGGCGGGCTGTCGCCGCACTGGCTGGTGTTCGAGGTGCTGGACGGCGCCGCCCCGCCGCAAGCGGGCCGCAAGGCGCTGGCGGTGGGTTGCGCCCGCACCCGCGCCTTTCCGCCGCATGAGGTCGGCCGCATGGCACAGGTGCGGGAAACCGCGCTGGCGGTGCAGGCGGCCATGCAGGACGCCGGGATCACCGGGCCGGATGACGTGCATTACGTGCAGGTGAAATGCCCGCTGCTGACCCGTGCGCGCATTGAACAGGCGCGCGGGGCAGGGCGGGATACCGCCACCGAGGATACCTATGCCTCGATGGGCTATTCGCGTGCGGCCTCCGCGCTGGGCGTGGCGGTGGCGCTGGGCGAGGCCGCGGCAGACAGCTTTGGCGATGCTGCCATTGGCCATGACTGGTCGCTGTTTTCCAGCCGCGCCAGCACCTCGGCGGGCGTGGAGTTGCTGGAAAACCAGATCATGGTGCTGGGCAACAGTGCGGCATGGTCGGGCGATCTGCTGGCCGCGCATGATGTGATGGCCGATGCCATCGACGCCGCAGCTTTGGCCCGCGCATTGGCGGCAGCGGGTATTGCGCCCGGCATTCCCATCGCGGCGGCCGAGGCCACGCGATTGGTGGCGGTGCTGGCCAAGGCGGAGGCGTCGCGCAGCGGCATGATTCGCGGCAGCCGCCACACCATGCTGGACGACAGCGACATCCCGGCCTCCCGCCACGCCCGCGCGGTGGTGGGTGGTGCGCTGGCCGCGATTTGCGGCACCACCAGCATCTTCGTCTCGGGCGGGGCGGAGCATCAGGGGCCCGATGGCGGCGGGCCGGTGGCGGTGATCGCCCGGTGTTTATCGTAATCGCCGATGGTGATGCGGCGGGCTGCGTGCCGGTCTGGCATCGCTAATTATTCACCTTGATCGGGCGCGGGCCCGGACAATTGCCAATGTGGCCCGACTCGGCGTGCAATGGCATGGATTCGGCCAGATTCGGCGGGGCATGGGTCACTGAGTGGCACCCTGCAGCCACCGGCACGCCGGTGCGGCACGTGCCCTGCGGCGGGGCCAATCGTTAATGCCGGAAATGGAGATATTTTCTATTTGTGATTATAGGAGGGCTTGGCGACAGCCAGATCTCGCTCTATATTCGAGTCGTTATATAGTTTTTTGTTCAATTTGAGATGGTTAGGCAACGCCGGTTGCCGCATGGTGCGGCGCCGGGGCAACGCGATATAGGAAACGGCCGCCATTGATTGTCAGAAAGTGTTGGATTGCGACTAGACAGCTCACTTGAACGTGGACAATTTTTGACAAAACAATGGTGCCGCAAGCGTTTATCATCAGTTAAGGTGATCGTGCCAAAAAGGGTCCATGGGGTGTCATTTTTGGCACCCGCAACCGAGAAGCAGTAGGCAACAGCCATGATGCACAAGTCCGCTTTCGTTCCCGCCCGTGCGATCAAGGTAACCACCGCGGTGGCCGTTGATCCGGCCCTTGCCGACGGCTCGGCGGATGGCACGCGGGTTCCCAAGGCGCTGGCCACCGATCCGCGCATTGTCGTGCTGCACGGCACGTTGCTGTCGCTGGTGCGCCGCGATGGGCGTGACCTGACGGCCCGCCAGCTTACCGCGTTCCTGTCGGTCTACATGGACGAGCAGACCCACACCGTCTCCACGCTGGCGGAACTGCTGCACATTTCCCGCCCCGGCGTCACCCGCATCATGGACCGTCTGGTCCACTTCGATCTGGTGGCGCGTGAGGAAGACCGTGAAGACCGCCGCCGCGTGCTGGTGCGCCGCACGCTGCGCGGGGCCGCGTTCTTCCGCGAACTGGTCGGCATCAGCCGTCAGGTTGGCGACAGCGTGCAGCCTGCCGCCAACGGCTAACGCAAGTCAGGCCGGGGGGCGGCAGAACGCGAAGTCGCACCCTTGGCCGGCCTGGAGCACCTGCTCCAGATACAGCCGCAGATAGCCGCGCTCTGCCCCTTCCGGCGGCAGCGGCGGCGTCCATGCGGCGCGGCGGCGGTCCAGTTCCGCCGCATCCACCAGCAAATCCAGCGTGCGTGCATCGGCATCGAGCCGGATTCGGTCGCCGGTCTGCACCAGCGCCAGCGGCCCGCCGGCGGCTGATTCGGGCGAGGCGTGCAGCACGATGGTGCCGAACGCGGTGCCGCTCCTCCGCGCATCGGAAATCCGCACCATGTCCTTCACGCCCGCGCGGGCCAGTTTGCGCGGGATGGGCAGATAGCCCGCTTCCGGCATTCCCGGCGCGCCTTTCGGCCCTGCATTGCGCAGCACCAGAATATCGTCCGCCGTCACGTCCAGATCATCATCGTCGATGCGGGCGGCCATGTCCGGAATACTGTCGAACACCACCGCGCGGCCTTCGTGCCGCAGCAGTGACGCGGTGGCCGCCGAGCGTTTCAGCAGCGCGCCATCGGGGGCGAGGTTGCCGCGCAGGACCGCAAGCCCGCCGCCCTGATGGATCGGGTTGTCCCGTGTGCGGATCACGTTCTGGCCGGGAACATCCTCGGCGGCGGCGATGCTGCCGGCAAGCGTGCCGCCGGTGACCGTCAGGCAGGACGTATCCAGCAACGGGGCCAGTTCGCGCAGCAGGCGCGGCACGCCGCCCGCCCAGTGGAAATGCTCCATGTAATGCTGGCCGGAGGGCTTCAAATCCACCAGCACCGGCACGTCGCGGCCCAGTGCGTCGAACTCCTCCAGATCGACATCAATGCCCATCCGTCCGGCCACGGCGGTCATGTGGATCAGCCCGTTGGTTGACCCGCCAATGGCCTGCAGCACCGCGAATGCGTTGCGGAACGCGGCCTTGGTGAGAATTTGCCGGGGTGTCACGCCCTCGCGTGCTAGACGCACAGCGGTGGCACCCGAGGCTTCGGCCAGCCGCACCCGGTCGGCATGGGTGGCGGGCGCGGTACCGCTGCCGGGCAGCGACATGCCCAGCGCCTCGATCATGCAGGCCATGGTGCTGGCGGTGCCCATCACCATGCAGGTGCCCTTGGTGGGGGCCAGACGGCTGCTGACCTCGTTCATCTCGGCCGCGTCCATCTCACCGGCGCGATGCCGCGCCCACAGGCGGCGGCAGTCGGTGCAGGCGCCCAGCACCTCGCCCTTGTAGTGCCCCACCAGCATCGGCCCGGTGGGCAGTACGATGGCGGGAATATTGGCGCTGGCCGCGCCCATCAACTGCGCGGGCAGCGTCTTGTCGCAACCGCCGATCAGCAGCACCGCGTCCATCGGCTGGGCGCGGATCATCTCCTCGGTGTCCAGCGCCATCAGATTGCGCAGGAACATGCTGGTGGGATGGGCGAAGCTTTCGTGCACCGAGATGGTGGGAAACGCCATCGGCAACCCGCCCGCCAGCATGATGCCGCGCTTGGCTGCCTCGATCAGGTCCGGCACGTTGCCGTGGCACGGGTTGAAGTCGGAATAAGTATCGGTGATGCCGATGATCGGGCGGTCCAGCGCGTCATCGGTGAAGCCCATCGCCTTGATGAAGGCAGTGCGCAGAAATAGTGAAAATCCGGCGTCGCCATAGCTGGTCAAACCCTTGCGCAGTCCCGACGCCATTACCTTGCTCCTCTGACTCGACTCGGATGCTAGGGCATGTTGCGGCGAAGCAGGAGGGTTGGCGATGCAACTGGACGGAATTGCGGCGGTGGTGACGGGCGGCGGCTCGGGGCTGGGGGAAGCGACGGCGGTGGCGATGGCCGCAGGCGGCGCGAAAGTGGCGTTGCTGGACATGAATCTGGCGGCGGCGCAGGCGGTGGCGGAGCGCATCGGCGGCATTGCGCTGCAATGCGACGTGGCAGACCCCGCGCAGGCTACGGCGGCACTGGCGGCCGCCACGGCGGCGCACGGCACGGCGCGCATTCTGGTGAACTGCGCGGGCGTGGCCACACCGGGCCGCATCGTCGGCAAGGAAGGCCCGTTGGCGCTGGACGCGTTCGAGCGTGTGGTGCGGGTGAACCTGATCGGCACCTTCAACATGATGCGCCTGTTCGCCACCGAACTGTCCAAACAGGACGAGATGGAGGACCATGAGCGCGGCGTGATCATCAACACCGCCTCGGTCGCAGCGTTCGACGGCCAGATTGGCCAGCCCGCCTATGCATCGTCCAAGGCGGCGGTGGCGGGGCTGACACTGCCCGCCGCGCGCGAACTGGCCCGCTTTGGCATTCGCGTGATGACTATCGCGCCCGGCATCTTCGGCACGCCGATGCTGTTTGGCCTGTCGCAGGAAATTCAGGCGAGCCTTGGGGCGGCGGTGCCGTACCCCTCACGCCTTGGCCAACCCACCGAATACGCATCGCTGGCGCTGCACATCATCGCCAACCGGATGCTGAACGGTGAAACCATCCGGCTGGACGGCGCGCTGCGCATGGCCCCCAAGTAACATGTGGGATGGCCTGCCCGATCTGCTGGCCGACCTGCGCGCGTTTACACTGCGCGGGCAGGTCACGCAGGAGATCGAGCAGGCCGGGCTGCGCTACTTCATCAACGAATACTGGACAGCCGGGCAGCGGCAGGCGCACAGCCTGCACGAAATCAGCTACCGCGCCTGCTTCAAACCGCAACTGCCCGCGTTCTTCATCGAGCGCCTGACGGCACCCAATGAGACGGTGTACGACCCGTTTTCCGGGCGCGGCACCACGGCGCTGCAAGCCGCCCTGATGGGCCGCCGCCCGGCCGCCAACGACATCAACCCGCTCAGCGCCATACTGGTGCAGCCCCGCCTGACCCCGCCTGCGCTGGCCGATGTGGCGGCGCGGCTGGAAACCTTGCGGCTGGCGGATGCCCCGGCCGAGACCGGCGGCGACCTGCTGACGTTTTTTCACCCGGCCACGCTGGGACAGATTCTGGCGCTGCGCCGCTACCTGCTGGACCGCGTGGCAGCGGGGCGGCTGGATGCGGTGGATGGCTGGATCCGGATGGTGGCGCTGAACCGGCTCACCGGGCACTCACCGGGGTTCTTTTCGGTCTATACGCTGCCGCCGAATCAGGCGGCGTCGGTAACGGCGCAGCGCAAGATCAACGCCGCGCGCCAGCAAACGCCGCCGCTACGGGATGTGGCGAAGCTGATTCTGGCCAAATCCGCCAGCCTGATGAAAAGTGGCCTGCCGCAAGCGCATCCGCCCGCCCTGCTGACGACCGGCCCCGCCGATGCCACACCCGCGCTGGCAGATGCCTCGGTGGCGTTGCTGGTGACCTCACCGCCCTTTGTGGATATCGTGGATTATCAGGGCGATAACTGGCTGCGCTGCTGGTTCGCGGGCATTGATCCGGCGGATGTGGCCATCGCCAGACATCGCGGTGTGGCGGCGTGGGAAGGTTTTGTGCGCAACTGCTTCACCGAATTCGCCCGCGTGGTGCGCCCCGGCGGCATGGTGGCGTTCGAGGTGGGAGAGGTGCGCGGCGGCAAGGTGTTGCTGGAATTGCACGTCGCCAACGCGCTCGCCGGTCTGCCGTTCACGCTGCCGGGCGTGATGGTCAATCAGCAGGCGTTTACCAAAACGGCGAATTGCTGGGGCGTGGGCAACAATGCGGGCGGCACGAATACCAACCGGATTGTGCTGGCGCGGCGCTCCTGAAGCCTGCAGACCCGGCGGTCAGTGCGTCCAGGTCCTGCGGGTGCGGCAGGGGGAGACCGCGAAGGTAAACACGGCGGCGATGCAGGCCAGATATAGCACGTAAGTAGCTATCCCGTTCAACGGGACCGTCCTGGAACCCTGCGACAGCAAGACGGACGCGACGTAAATCGTAACAAAAATCAGGCCACCCACACTCGCACCGGCGCCCAGCGCAATTGCCAGCCGAACTGTGATCGGCCAAGGTACCTGTTGATCGTAACCGATGGCCCGGCAGTTGGGGCATACCCGGCAATTGGACAACAATTCAGTTTTGCAGCTGCCGCATCTCGCCATCAAATATCTCAAAACTGGCCGAAAATTCTCACCGAACATCTGGATATTTGATCCGGCTCGCCAGCATGTCGTGTCGGGATTTGTCGTGTAATGCCATGCCTCGGCACTGCGATGCCGTGCACCGGCCGCCGAATGGGGACATTGTTGGTTGGAATTGAGTGCACTCGCCCCAAACGCTTCGGTCACGCTCTGGCCACCCGAGCCATGCCGGTGCATTCTCCCGGTTACAGGCTTAGCAGCACGAGGAAACCATGGCCCGTACCCTGATCGTTGCCGGCGCGCAGACCGGCCCGGTGCAACGCAGCGACAGCCGCGCCAGCGTGGTGCGCCGCCTGATTGACCTGATGCGGCAGGCGCATGCGCGCGGCGCGCAGGTGGTGGTGTTTCCTGAACTGGTGCTGACCACGTTCTTCCCGCGCTACTGGGCCGACAATCCCGCCGAGATGGATTCGTGGTTCGAGCGCGAGATGCCGGGGCCGGACACCAAACCGCTGTTCGAGGAAGCGGTGCGGCTCGGCGTGGGGTTCTATCTGGGCTACGCCGAACTCACCGAAGACGGGCACCACTACAACACATCCATTCTGGTGGATAAGTCCGGCAAGATCATCGCCAAATACCGAAAAGTGCATCTGCCCGGCCATCTGGAGCATCTGCCCGAGGCACCGTGGCAGCATCTGGAAAAGCGCTATTTCGAGCCGGGCAATCTGGGGTTTCCGGTGTGGCGGGCGTTTGATGCCAATGTCGGCATGTGCATCTGCAACGACCGCCGCTGGCCGGAAACCTACCGGGTGATGGGCTTGCAGGACGTGGAAGTGGTGATGCTGGGCTATAACACGCCCACACATCTGCCGTGGGTCAGCGGCTACGACAATCTGTCAGACTTCCACAACAAGCTGTCGATGCAGGCGGGGGCGTATCAGAATTCCTGCTTCGTGGTCGGCGTGGCCAAGGGCGGGGTGGAGGAAGGCTGTGATTTGCTGGCAGGTTCGGTGATCTGCGCACCGTCCGGCGAGATCATCGCGCAGGCGGCGACCAATGGCGACGAAGTGATCACGGCGGCGCTGAATCTGGACATGTGCGCCATCAACAAGGGGGCCACGTTCAACTTCGGGCTGCACCGGCGCACCGAACACTACAAGCTGATCGTGGAGCGCACCGGGGCGCAACCGCCCGCCGCCTAGCCTCCGGCCATCGGCGTGGTCAGGCGCGCCAGCAAGTCCAGCAATTGCGCGCGGCCGTCCGGCCCCAGCCGTGCGGCCAGCAGGGCTTCGTGTGCGCGCGCCATGGTTTGCAGTTGTGCCAGCAACGCGGCACCGCCATCGGTCAGGAACAGTGCCGTCACCCGCCGGTCCCCGGCCACGGCCTGCCGCTCGATCAGCCCGCGCGCTTCCAGCATGTCCAGCAGCGGCACCAGATTGGTGCGTTTGACCCCGAGCGCGTCGCTCAGATGCCCCTGCCGCAGGCCGGGATTGTGCTTCAGCACTTCCAGAATTCCGAAATGGCCGGGCCGCACCCCCGTGGCGGTGAACCGGGCGACCAGATCATCGTTCACTGCCGCCTGCGCACGGCGCAGCGCCACGCTCAGCATCCCGCCAAGCATCCCGGCATTGACGGCACCACTTGGTGCCACTGCGTTGTCTTCGTCTTGCATACCGATCAGCATGCATAACTATACGCCTGCCGCAATGCCTTCCATCAGCGTTGCGTGCCCGGCAGCAAACCGGGACGGCCGAACAGCCAG
>CAIPHQ010000320.1 GCA_903864895.1 uncultured Rhodospirillales bacterium | reverse complement strand
GGGCGCTCCGGCGGCGGCGGCGCTGCTGCCGGGTGACATTCTGCTGGGCATCGGCGGCAGCCCGGTGACGACGCCGCGCGCCGTGGCGGCGGCGCTGGGGCCGGAGACCATCGGGCAGACCGTGACCCTGCATGTGCTGCGCGGCGGTGCGCTGGTAACGTCGGCGGTGGTCATCGCGGCCCGCCCGGCATGAACAGGAGCGCCGTGGCCAAGATGGCAGATCACACCCCCCTGCCCGTTCCGCTGGCCAGCCCGCTGGCCGCGCTGCGCCTGCGCGACCCGGCGCGGCAGAGCGGGCTGATGCGGGCACTGGCCGTGGTGCCGGAAGCCGAAGCCGACGTGCTGGTGCTGGATCTGCGCCAGGGTGAGGCCGTGCCCGGCGATGCCGCCGCGTTTGACGGCGCGCTGCTGGTGCTGAGCGACGATGCGGCCCACGCCGCCGACACGGCCATTGCCGGTGTGCTGCCCGCCGCCGCCACGGACCGGCAGGTGGCCGCCGCCGTGGCGGCGCTGGCCGAAGGGCTGACGGTGCGGGTACCCGCCGAGCGCGACCACCCCGGCTTCGCCCCGCGCGACCCGCACAGCCGGCCGTTGCTGACCCCGCGAGAGGTGGAGGTGCTGGCGCTGGTGGGCGAGGGCCAGAGCAACAAGGCCATCGCCCGGCGGCTGGGCATCTCGGCGCACACGGTGAAGTACCATCTGGAAGCGATCTTCACCAAGCTGGGCGTGCGCAGCCGGGCCGAGGCCGTCACGCGCGGGCTGCGGCTGGGGGTGCATGTGCTGTAGCCACCGGCGCGGCGGCAAATGTGGCAGGCCGTGGCAATTTCTGACAAAACCGCGCTGATCCCGGCAGGCTGGCCTGCCGCGCGCGGAAGGACATGCCGCTGTCTGCACCCTTACCCGTTGATGCGCCGCCCGGCGGCGCGACCGGTGGCGAACCTGCGAGCCCGGATGCGCGGTCCGGCCCGGTGCGGCTGTTTGCCGCCGCCGCCGGCGTGGTCACGCTGGCGCTTCTGGTGGTGTGTGCCGCCCTGGTCACCTTCAGCTACGAGTCCGCGCAGCGCCGCGCGCAGGATCTGACGCGCGGCGCTGCCACGGCGTTGACACTGGATGCCGGCCGGGCGGCACGCGCCATCGACGTGCTGCTGGCCGATACGGCGGCCCAACTCGCCGCCCCCGGTCCGGGGTTGCAAAACCTGCTGGCGCTGTCCGAACAACTGCATCTGGGGCCGCAACTGCGCGGCCTGATGGGCACGGATGCGGCGGGTGGCGTGATCTATTCCACCGATCCGGCGGCGCTGGGCGGCAACGTGGCCGCCGCCGCATGGTTTGCCAGCGTGCGGGCGAACCCGGACCGCGTGGTGGTGGGCTTGCCCGCCCCGGAGGACGCGGCGCGCTCGCTGCTGTTCGCCCGCGCAAGGCTTGACGCGCAGGGACAGTTTGCCGGGGTGGTGGCAGTGCGGCTCGACCCGGTGGCGCTGATGCCGGGGGCGGCGGAGCTTGCCGAGGCGTTTGCGCTGGATGTCCGGCTGTATGCCAATGGCGGGATGCAACTGTTTGGCACTTTCAGCCCCGGCGAAGGCCGCGACCCGCGATGGCGTGGCGGTCTGGATGGCGCACCGCCGGGCGTGCAGGTGGACCCTGTGGCGGACTCGCCGTTCACGGTGGCGCTGAGCTTGCCGCCGGACGTGGCACTGGCACCGTTCCGGCGCGACGCTGTCATTGTGGGCGCGGGATTTGGCGTGGCACTGGCTGCCAGCCTGACCGGACTGTTTCTGCTGTTCCGGCAGGCCGAGACCTTGCGGCGGCAGGGCGGACGGACCCTGTGACCGGGGTGCCGCAGACCGCCGGTGCGCCGCCCGGCCCGCTGGCGGGGCTGCGGGTGCTGCTGGTCGAAGATAACCTGACCAATCAACAGGTGGCGAAGGCCATCCTGCGCCAGGCCGGGGCCGACGTGGACGTGGCCGCCGACGGTGCCGCAGCCGTGGCGGCCTGCGATTCGGCCATCTACACCCTTGTGCTGATGGACGTGCAGATGCCGGGGATGGACGGGCTGGAAGCCACGCGGACCATCCGCGCCAGCGAACGTGCGGCCGCCCGCAGCGGCGGGCATGAGCATCGCCACTGCATCATCGGGCTGACCGCCGCCGGGGGGCCGGATTTTGAACGCGAATGCCGGCTGGCCGGAATGGATGACTATCTGACCAAACCGGTCTCCCGCACCACGCTGGTGCAGGCGCTGGTGGATGCCGCGGGCAGGGGGGCTGGCTAAGCGCATCGCAATTTGCAATGCAGCGCTGCTTTCGGCCGCTTGTTTCCGCAATTCGCAACCAATTCGTGTGGCACAACAATCGCACCGTGGCTGGCAGAGGCCGACGATCTGGGCAGGAGACTGACATGGCGCTATATGTGGTGACGGGCGGAGCCGGATTTATCGGGTCGCATCTGTGCGATGCCCTGCTGGCGGCTGGCCACGACGTGCGCGTGGTGGACGACCTGTCCACCGGAAAGGCGGAGAATCTGGACCCGCGTGCCCAATTGCTGGTGGGCGACGCCGCAAGCCCGCTGCTGATGCGGGCTGCCATCGCCGGGGCCGCCGGGGTGTTTCATCTGGCCGCCGTGGCCTCGGTGGCCCGCGCCAACGAGGACTGGCTGGGCACGCATCGCAGCAACCTGACCGCCACCATCAGCGTGCTGGACGGGGCCCGCGCCAACGGGCGCATTCCGGTGGTCTATGCCTCCTCGGCGGCGATCTACGGCGATCAGGGTGCAGGCGCGATTGCCGAGACCGCGCGCCCGCAACCGCAATCGGCCTACGGAGCGGACAAGCTGGGATCGGAACTGCACGCCAGCGTGGCGTTCGGCGTGCATGGCGTGCCCACCATGGGGTTCCGCTTCTTCAACGTCTATGGGCCGCGGCAGGATCCGAAATCGCCGTATAGCGGCGTGATCTCGATCTTCGCCCAGGCGATCTGCGATGGGCGGACCATCACGGTCAACGGTGATGGCCAGCAGACCCGCGATTTCATTTATGTCGCCGATATCGTGCGCCACTTGCTGGCAGGCATGGACCGGCTGCACCGCACCCCGGAAGCCAGCGTGTTCAACGCCTGCACCGGCACGGCGATTTCGGTGCTGGCGCTGGCCGAGACGCTGGGTGAGGTGGCGGGACGCGCCCCTGTGCTGCAATACGGCACGGCGCGGCCCGGCGACATTCGCAGTTCGCTGGGCAACCCGGCCATTGCGCGCGCGGCCCTTGGCGTGGCCGCCGAAACCACATTGTCCGCCGGGCTGACCGCGACCGTGGCATGGATGCGCCCGGCGGCACTGCCGATGGTGGCCTGACGGAGCTGGACTGGCGAAGCTGGACTGTTACCGGGCCTGCCCGGAGCTGATTGCGTTTCCTCCCCGCCTTGCAACCCCCTCGGACCGAATGTCCGGGGGGATTTTTTGTGGCAAATCCGGATGGTTGCCGCATCAGTCGCGGATTTCGCGCGCATTTCCATAAAATCGTAGTGGATAAATGTCTCCAAATAGCACATAGATCTGTGCGGGCCGGTGGCCGTGTCAGGTTTTGGCATATTTTGCTGGCGCATCTGGCATGTGGCTTGCGGAGCGGCGGGCGAATGCAGGCGCGTTCGAGAGGTATGAGCAATGTTCGACGGCATAGACGCCCGGCAGATTGCGCCATCAGGCCCTGTGAACCCGGCTTTTGCCGGGGCGGGCACGGCGGCCTCGCCGCTGCGGCTGCACGGCGCGCTGGATGGCGAAGCTGTGCGCGCGCTGCGCGACCCGTTCGTTGCTCTGGCCGCGGCGGCGGCGCATGATGTAATCCTCGATATGACCGATGTCGGCTACCTTGACGGGGCCGGGGTCGGGGCGATTGCGTTCCTGTTCCGCCAATTGGCGGCGCGGCGCCTCGGGTTGCGGATTATCGCAGCCAGCGGGCAGCCGTTGCTGACGTTGCAGGATCTGGGGCTGGCGAAACTCCTGATGGCCGCCGATCACGGGCGGGCGGGCATTGGGGCGCGTCATCTGCCGTGTTTGGCGGAGCAGCGTGCATGACCCTCTGATTGGTGGACGACATGTCGGACGAAGCAGATTTCGGGCAACTCGCGGAAGACTTGTCGCCGGAAGATCTGCGGGTGGTCCTTGGGGTCTTCGCCACAGACGTCAAACGCCTGATCGACAATCTGAACGCCGCCGCCGCCGAGGATGATCTGGCCACGTTCAAGCGTGTGGCGCACGGGCTTGCCGGGGCGGCCGGTGCGGTGGGGGCGAAATCGCTCGAACAGGCCAGCCGGGCCGCAATGCTACGCACGGAACTGGTCGGTGAGCGCCTGACCGCCACGGCTTCCGCCATCGAAGCGATGGCCGCGACGGCGCTCTCCCAACTGGAAGCCTTCGTCGCCAAGCTCGACGAGGGACATCCACCGGGCCACGGGTGAGCGCCGTGAGCGACGCTTCCGCTGCCCGGGTGCTGGTGGTCGAGGATACGCCCACGCAGTACGAACTGGCCCGCGCCCTGCTGGGCGGCATGGGCTATCAGGTCCGCATCGCGCAAACGGCCGGGCAGGCGCAGTCCATGGCCCGCGAATGGCAGCCGGATGCCATTCTGCTCGACATCGAACTGCCCGATTACAACGGCTTCGAGCTGTTCAAGCAGCTGCGCGCCGACGGCATCGACTCCGAAGTGATCGTGGTCACCGCCGACGGCTCGCACCGCGCGCTGAAGGAAGCGATGCGGCTGGGCGCGTGGGACTACATCGTCAAGCCCTACAACAAGCTGGCGCTGTCCACGCCGCTGGGTCAGGCGCTGAAGAAGCGCGGGCTGGAGCGGCGGCTGGCCAAGGCGGTGGAAGCCCAGCCTGGCGACCGGTTTCAGGGCTTCGTGGGCGCGTCCCCGGCCATGCTGGCGGTGTATCAGGTGATCCGCAGCGTGGCGGCCAGCAAGGCCAGCGTGTTCATCACCGGCGAAAGCGGCACCGGCAAGGAACTGGCCGCCGAGGCGGTGCACAAGTCGAGCCCGCGCGCCAACAAGGAATTCGTGGCGCTGAACTGCGGTGCCATCCCGCGCGACCTGCTGGAAAGCGAGGTGTTCGGCCACGTTAAGGGTGCCTTCACCGGGGCCACCGGCGACCGGCAGGGGGCGGCCAAGCTGGCCGATGGCGGGACGCTGTTTCTGGACGAAATCGGCGAGATGCCGCTGGAGATGCAGGTCAAGCTGCTGCGCTTCGTGCAGACCGGCAGCTTTGCCCCGGTGGGGTCGTCAAGGCTGGAAAAGGTGGATGTGCGCTTCGTCTGCGCCACCAACCGCGACCCGATGCTGGAAGTGCAGGCCGGGCGGTTCCGCGAGGATTTGTATTACCGGCTGTATGTGGTGCCGCTGGAGCTGCCGCCGCTGCGCGAGCGCGGCACCGACGTGCTGCTGATCGCACGGCAGTTTCTGGCGCAGTTCAGCAAGGAAGAACATCGCACCTTCAAGGGCTTCACGCCTGAGGCCGAACAGGCGCTGATGGCCTATCACTGGCCCGGCAATGTGCGGCAGTTGCAGAACGCCATCCGCAACGTGGTGGTGCTGAACGCGGACGCCGAGCGGGTGGATGTGGCGATGCTGCCGCCCCCGGTGGTGCGGCTTGGCGGCGGCGCGCCGTTGCCGGAAGCACCGCGCCCGCTGCCCCGCCCGGTGCAAGCCGAACCGCCGCCACCACCACCACCACCACCGCCGGCGCCGGTTTACGAACCGCCGCCCGCGCCGGTGTATGCGCCGCCGCCGCCGGTATATGTGGCCCCGCCCCCGGAGCCGCCGCCGCCTCCTCCCCCTCCTCCCCTGCCCCCGGCGCAGCCGGAGGAGCCAGAGATTGTGCCGCTGGCGGTGATGGAGCGGCGGCTGATCATGGCGGCGCTGCGGGCCACCCAAAGCGATGTGCCACGCGCGGCGGCGCTGTTGCAGATCAACCCGTCCACAGTTTATCGCAAATTGCAGGGCTGGAAGGCCGAGGGGCTGTCCGGGCCGAATTAATTCGCACGTTGCGTTGCACAGTGCGGCATGCGGCCATGCAGATGCGTATTTGCACCTTTTCCCGGTTGGCATAGCTATTGCTGCAAACAGATGCGCTAAGCAGTGCCAATGCCAGTGCCAGTGCCAGTGCCGCCACCGGGGAGAGACGCGCCCATGTCAAATCGCCGCCTGCCCGACGGGTCCGGAAGTGCGTTTCCG
>CAIPHQ010000319.1 GCA_903864895.1 uncultured Rhodospirillales bacterium | reverse complement strand
CCCCAACTGGAACACCAGAAACGGCGAGGCCACCAGCGGCAGCAGCACCAGCACCACGCCGAGCAGGCCGCTCGCAGGCGTCAGTTCGGCGTGCAGGATGTCGCCGGGAGAGGCGGTGCGCGCCGGGTCCGTGCTGCGGGTGCGGGCGTTGCCCATCAACCCCTGCGGGCGCAACGCCAGTGTGACCACCATGATCACGAAGGTCAGCACCACGCCGTAGGTGGGGAAATACACCAGCCCGATCTGCTCGGCCAAACCGATCAACAGCGCGCCGATGGCTGCCCCGGTGATGGAGCCCATGCCGCCGACGATCACCACCACCAGGGATGCCAGCAGGTAGCGCACGTCCTCACCGGGGGCGACCGACAGCGCCGAGCCGCCGATGACGCCGGAGAACCCGGCCAGCATGCCGCCGATGGCAAACACGCCCACGAACAGCAGCCGCACATTGATGCCGGTTACGGCCAGCATGGCGCGATCGTCCACGCCCGCGCGGATCATCATGCCGATCTTGGTCTTGTTCAGCCCCAGCCACAGCCCGATGCCGATCACCAGGGCCGCCGCAAACACCACCAGCCGGTACAGCGGGTAGCGCAGCTTCACCACCTGCCCGTTCGACTTCACCGCCGTGATGATCGGCGTCACCACAGCGCCATCCAGCCATTCCGGTATGCTGAACTGGTCGGTTTTGCCGCCCCAGATGGCCAGCATCACATCGGCCAGCACGATGGAAATGCCGATGGTCACCAGCGTCTGGCGCAACTCATCGCCCGCAAGCCGCTGAAACACCACCACTTGCAGCACGGCACCGATGATGCCCAGCGCCAGCGTGCCCGCGATGATCCCGGCGAACCAGTTGCCGGTCCAGTTGGCCACGTCGTAGCCGATATAGGCGCCCAGCAGATACAGCGAGCCATGCGCGAGGTTGACGTTGCGCATCAGCCCGAACACCAGCGTGAACCCGCTGGCGACCAGAAAATACAGCCCGGCCAGCGTGATGCCGTTCAGCACGGCGCTGACAAAGGCCTTCTTGCCGTCCAGCAGATGGTCCAGCCACGCGGGCCACACGCCCAGCACCATCCACAGCACCAGCAATCCGGCCAGCACCGCCACGGCACGCCATGCCTGCCGCGCCGATAGCCCGCCCGCCGGAGTGCTGAGGCTGATGCTCACGCGCTCAACCGCCGGCGCTGCTCGTTCATGCGCGGGGCCTTGTGGAACTGCCCATCCTTCATGATCGCCAGCAGACGCGACTTGTCCTGCAACACGCGGATGTTGGAAATCGGGTCGCCATCCACCAGCAGCATGTCGGCCAGATAACCCGGCTTGATCATGCCAAGCTCATCGCCCTGATTCATGATCTGGCCGCCGTATTTTGTGGCGGCCAAAATGGCTTCCATCGGCGAGAAGCCCAGCATGTCGACGAAGTATTCCAGATCCTTCGCGTTGGTGCCCTGCGGCGTCCACGCAAACCCGTAATCGCCGCCAATCAGCACGCGAATGCCGCGCCGGTGCATTTTCTTGCAGGTCTCGATGGCGTGTTCCAGTTCACGCTCATAGGCGATGGTCATTCTGGTGCCCGGCTTGATGCCCCATTCGCCCGCGTTGCGCGCCACCCCGATCAGCCACGCAAGACCGGGCGCGACGAAATGCTTGTCCTTGTTGGCTTCCAGCAGATCAAGCGCCTCCTCGTCGGCGAACGAGGCGTGGTAGATCACCGAAATTCCGTATTTGATGCACTGCTTGATCGACCCGGATGAGCGGGCATGTGCCGCCAGACCCCGGTTGCGGATCTTGGCTTCATGCACTGCGACCGCGATTTCCTCCTCGGACATCGGGGTTTCTTCGGCCTTCATGCCGGTGATTTCTTCGCCCGACAGATTGAGCTTGATGGTGTCCACGCCGTATTTGATCAGCGTACGCACCGCGCGGCGCATCTCCTCCGGGCCCGACACCACGATGCCGAGATTCAGCCCCTCATGCGGAATATGCGACGGAGCCGAATCGCCAAGCCCGCCGACCGTGGTGATTTCCGGCCCTGCCGCCAAATAGCGCGGCCCCGGGATCATGCCGCGATTGATGGCGTTGCGCACCACCACATCCAGCCGCGGCTTGGCCGCCGCAGCGCCCCGCCCGCTGGTGAAACCGGCGTCCAGCACCACCTTGGCCATCTGTGCAGTGACCAGCGTGTGCTCTTCCGGCGGCATCATCTGAATCGGGTCGATGCCCGGCGCATTGTTCCACGACAGATGCAGATGCGCCTCGGTCATGCCCGGCATCAGCGTGGCGCCCATGCCGTCAATCACCGTCTGCCCGCCCATGCCGGACGTGCTGCTCAGCCGTGAGGAGCCTTTGGTGACCTGTTTGATGCGGTTGCCCTGCACCACCACCTCACCGGTGAACGGATAGTCGCCCGAGCCGTCCAGAACGCGCACGTTGGTGAACACCACGCCGCCCGCGCCGATCCTGCCGTCCTCATCCGCCATAACCGGCTCCTCCCGTTCGTGTGGCGCTTTGCGCCTTCAGTGTGCCGCGTGCGCCCGCACATGCGCCGCAGCCAGCTTTCCGCATTCCACCGGCATCTCAAGCGGCGTCCAGTGCCCGCAGCGGTTCAGCGTCTTGACTCTAGCCCCGCGAATCTTGTCCGCAAGCGCCTGCGCGGCACTTGGCGGAGCGATGGCATCCTCATCGCCCGTCACCAGCAGCGTGGGGCAGCGCACGCGGCGGAAATCCGCAGCTTCGGCGCCGGCCAGCGCCTCACAGGTCTGCGCGAAGCTTTCCGGGTCCTGCCGCATATGGCTCTCGCGCAGGAACGGCCCCAGCAGCGGATTGGCAGCCTTTGAGGCTGACGACACGCCGCCGCTTGCCACCGCATCGGCCACGCCCAGCAACCCGCCGCTGCGCACCACCCGCGCACGCTCCCGCAACCGCTCCCGCGCCGCATCGCCCGGTGCGCCGATGGGGCCGAACAGGGTCAGGCTCAGCACACACTCGGGTACACTGGCCGCCACATGCAGCGCCACCAGCGTGCCCATGGAATGCCCCACCAGATGCGCGGGCGCGCCGCCCACGTGGCGGATCACGCCGGCGATCACTTCGGCAAACAGCCCGATGGACAGTTGCAACCCGGCACGCGGCGAGCGGCCCGAGCCGGGAAGGTCCGGGCGAATGCAGCGGAACCCGGCGAACGCGGGCAGCATGGCCTGATAGCAGTTGGATGTGCCGCCAAGCCCGTGCACGAACACCACCGGCGCACCTTCGCCGTCGATCTCCAGCAACGTCAGGCCCAGCGACCCGCCGCTCATGCACGCACCGCGCGGAAGTCGTTTTCCAGCACGCCGATGCCGCCGATCTCGATCCGCGCCACATCGCCCGAAACCAGATATTTCGGCGGCTTGAAGCCGATACCCACCCCCGCCGGCGTGCCGGTGGCGATCACGTCGCCGGGCATCAGCGTCACTCCGGCTGACAGTGTGGCAATGATCGTGGGCACGTCGAAAATCAGGTCGCGCGTGTTGGCACTCTGGCGCAACTCGCCGTTGATCCAGCACTGGATCGGGGTGTCGCCCAGATCAATCTCGTCCCGCGTCACCGCAAACGGTCCCATCGGACAGAACGTGTCCTGCGACTTGCCGATCAGCCACTGGCTGTAACGGCCTTGCAGGTCGCGCGCGGTGACGTCGTTGATGATGGTATAGCCCCATACATGCGCCAGCGCGTTGTCTGCCGAGATGCCGCGCCCGCCGGTGCCGATGATCACGCCGAGTTCGGCCTCGTAGTCGATGGCCTCCGACACGGCAGGGTCGATCCGCACCGTGTCACGATGCGCCACCACGGTCTCCGGCACCTTGGAGAAGATGATCGGGTGTTTCGGCACCGCCCCGGCAGCGGCGCTGGAATCGAACCCGCTGGAAGCGAACTCCTTGGCGTGCTCGTGGTAGTTCTTGCCGACGCAGAAGATGTTGCGGCGCGGGCGCGGCAGCGGGGCTTCCAGCGTCACCTCGCGCAGAGGCATCGGGGACAGCAGGTGCGGCAACGCGGTGCGGCCCAGCAGCGCCTGCACGCCCTCGGCGGCCTCGCTCAGCGGCAGGTCGAACGCGGCCACGGTCTGCCGCCGCTCATCCACCATCCCCACGCGCCGCTCACCGCCAACCCGGTAGGTTGCCACCTTCATCCACGTTTCCTCTGCTCCAATTGAACCAATCCTGACGCCAACGGGCTCACCGCGCAAGCCGCTTTCGCGCATCCGGCAGAGTCATCGCGGCCTGCTGCACTGCAATATATTGTTTTTATGTCATTCTTCTGCATCCAGGCAATCCGCACCACAGCGCGAGCACTCGACAGCCCCGCCCCGCCCTGATAATTGGTCCATATCTGGTTCAGACAGGACGCGCCGTGCCGAAACTGGTCTCCGCCGATGTGGAAGCCTCGCTGCGCCAACGCATCGCAGGCGGGGAATGGCAGGCGGACAATCGCCTGCCCAATGAGCGGGATCTGGCCGCCGAATACGGCGTGGCGCGCAACACCGTGCGCGCTGCCATCGACCGCATCGCCGCCGAGGGCGGTCTGGTGCGCGAGGTCGGGCGCGGCACCTTCCTGAAGCAGGCCGCACCGCCGGATCTGCGCGCCATCATCGGCAAACTCACCGGCGTCAGCCCCATCGACATGATGGCCGTGCGCGGCATTCTGGAACCCCGCGCCGCCGCCCTCGCCGCCACCAACGCCAGCGCCAGCGAACTGGACAGCATTGCCGCAGCACACGCCGCGGCCAGCGCCGCCGAGGAGATGGAGGCGTTCGAACAATGGGACGGCGCGTTCCACCAGCGCATCTTCACCGGATCGCGCATAGAATTGCTGAACTACCTGCACGACATCCTGTTGCTGATCCGCAATCAGGATCTCTGGGTGCAGATCAAGCGCCGGTCTTTCAGCCCCGCGCGGCGGCTGGCCTATTGCGCGGAACATGCCGCCATTGTGCAGGCCTTGATGCAGCGGGACGCCGGGGCGGCCGAAGCCGCCATGCGCGCCCATCTTGATACGGTGGCCCGCAATCTGTTCAGCGTATCAGCAGCGCCGTAACCGGGGCGGCCCTTGCGGAACCGCCCCGGTACCTTGCCAGTTACTTGGCGTCGGCGGCGGCGCGCATGCCGTCTTCAAGCTTCTTCAGATCAGCTTCCGTCAGCTTCGGACGATCAAGCGAGATGGTGATCTTCTCGATCTTGCCATCGAAGGCAAACGGCGGCTGATAGGCCCGGTCTTCAATCGACGTGCCGGTCTTGGAGCCAATGTCGAAGGTCTCATCCACCGGCAGTGCAATCGGGATGGTGCGCTCCATGGTGTGGGTCGCCACATCCTTGCCGTCGATCTTCAACGTGCCGGTGCCGGAGCGGCCAATGCCGCTCAGGTTGTTGAACGCCAGCGTGGCGAACCCCAGCCCGTCATACTTGAAGTCGTATTCCAGCGTGTGCTTGCCGGGGGTCAGCGCTTCCGTGCCTTCCCAGTTCACGCGCTTGAGGTCGAGCAGATTCCAGGTGAACACCGGCTTGCCCTTGGTGAGGTAAAGGCCCCAGCCGCCGAACCGCCCGCCCTCACTGACGATGTTGCCATTCCCGCCGCCCTGCGGAACCTCGATCTCGGCGGTGATGGTGTAGGACGTGTTCAGCACATTCGGCGCCGCACTGTCCGGAATGCCGGTCACCGGCCCCAGATAGGTGAACACGTTGCGCCCGCCCGACAGGTTCGGGCGCGGAGCCACCAGCCGTGTTGACAGTGAGGCATCCAGCGGCAGCACCTGATGCTTGGCAAACTCCCCGAACATCAGTTCGGTCATCTGTTTGACCTTTTCAGGGTATTTCGCCGCCACATCGTCGTTCTGCGACCAGTCGTGGCTGACGTCGAACAGTTCGAACTTGTAGGCGTTGGCCGGGTCGGAAATGGCAGCACCCAGCAATTGCCACGGCGCGCGAATAGGCACCGCACTCAACATCCAGCCGTCGTAGTACAGGCCCTGCACGCCCATCATTTCAAAATACTGGATTTTGTGATGGCTGGGCGCGGTAGCGGAGGCCTTGTCGAAGGTATAGGCGAGGCTGGTGCCTTCAATCGGCTTCTGGGCAACGCCATCCACCATGTTCGGCGCCGGAATGCCGGTCACTTCCAGCAGGGTCGGCACGATGTCGATGATGTGCCCGAACTGCCAGCGCGTTGCACCCTTGTCCTTGATGCGGGCGGGCCAGGACACTGCCATGCCGTTGCGCGTGCCGCCGAAGAACGACGGCACCTGCTTGGTCCACTTGAAGGGGGTATCAAACGCCCACGCCCAGGGGACGGCAAAGTGGTTGTAGGTGTAGTTGCTGCCCCACGCATCGTAGAACGGCATCTGCTGTTCGGCCGTCAGTTCCACGCCATTGAATTGCAGCATTTCGCTGGGCGTGCCGTTCGGCGAGCCTTCCGCCGAAGCGCCGTTGTCACCGCTGATATAGATGATCAGCGTGTTGTCCAGCTTGCCCATGCGTTCGATCTGGCCGATCACGCGGCCAATTTCATGATCGGTATAGGCAAGATAGGCCGCATAGACATCGGCCTGATGAATGAACAGCTTCTTCTCGACATCCGAAAGCTGATCCCAGGTCTTCAGCAGATCCTTGGGCCAGGGCGTCAGCTTGGTATCCGCCGGGATCACGCCCAGGCGCTTCTGGTTTTCGAAAATCTGGTCGCGGACCGCGTTCCACCCGTTGTCGAACAGGTGCAGGTCGCTGACTTTCTTGATCCATTCCGGCGTCGGGTGGTGCGGCGCATGGGTGCCGCCCGGCGCGTATTTCACGAAGAACGGCATCGACGGGTCGATGGAATTCAACTGGTTCAGCCAGTTGATGGCATCATCCGCCATCGCCGTGGTCAGGTTCCACTCCGGATGGCCGGCATAGGGCGCAATCGCGGTGGTGTTGCGGAACAGGTTCGGCGTCCACTGGCTGGTGTCGCCACCGACGAAACCATAGAAATACTCAAAGCCCATGCCCGTCGGCCACTGGTCGAACGGCCCGGCCTGACTGGCCGCGTAGCTGGGCGTATTGTGGTCCTTGCCGAACCATGCCGTGCGGTAGCCGTTGTCCAGCAGGATACGGCCGATGGTGGCATTGTCGGCGCCGATGATGCTGTTGTAGCCGGGGTAGCCCGACGACATTTCCGAGATCACGCCGAAGCCCACCGAGTGATGGTTGCGCCCGGTGATCAGCGCGGCGCGGGTGGGGGAGCACAGCGACGTGGTGTGGAAGTTGGTATAGCGCAGACCATCATTGGCAATGCGGTCCAGCGTCGGCGTCGGGATCACGCCGCCGAACGTGCTGGGCGCAGCAAAGCCCACATCGTCGGTCAGGATCAGCAGAATGTTCGGGGCACCCTTGGGCGGCACCACACGGGCAGGCCATCCGGGCGTGGATTGCAGCGCATTCAGGCCGATGTCGCCCACAAACGGCTGTGGTGGCGGCGGCAGCACATGACCGTCAATCGTCGTGGTGGTGTTCGGCGCGCCGGGCTTGCCGTTCAGCTCCTGCGCACTGGCCGGAACGGCGGCGGTGGCAACTGCCAGCACAGCCCACGCAGCACCGGCAAACCTTCGTCCTAGAGACATTCCCATACTGCGACCCCTCCATGGCCGTGTGCCGTTTCGGCGGGCAGGAAATTCGCACAGCAGCGACGGCTGCGGCAATGAAATTTGGACGAAGCCCCGATTTGGTGACTCGCGCGCGTCCCCCCTGTCCGCGCGCGCCGCCATCGGGCAGGCTGGCGCTTTGGCCCACACCAGAAGTGAGACGTTGCCGATGGACACCAGTTGGCGGAACCGCAAGACCCTGATCCTCAGCCGCACCGACATGATGGGGCTGGTGACAGCCGCCGAATATGTCGGCTGCGTCGAGCAGGCGTACCGGATGCACGGCGAGGGCCGGTACTACATGGATCCCAAGGGGCACATCGTGCTGGACAAGTATCCCGGTGAGTGGGAGGCGATGCCGTCCTATATCGAGGAACCGGAAGCCGCCGCCTGCAAATGGGTGTCGATCCGCGAGAACAACCGCGCCAAGTTCGATCTGCCGACGGTGTTTTCCATCCTGATCTACACGCACCCGGAAACCGGGTTTCCGCTGGCCATTGTGGATGGCAGCTATCACACCGTCATGCGCACCGGGGCGGCGGCGGCGGTGTCGGCCAAATGGATGGCCCGCAAGGACAGCAAGGTGCTGGCCATCATCGGCGCGGGCAACATGGCCGAAGGCACGCTGGAAACCTGTGCCACCGTGTTCGGCTGGCAGGAAGCCCGCATCTGGAGCCGCAGCCAGTCCACGCTTGATGAATTTGTCGCAGACCAGCAGCCCAAGCACCCCTTCCCCATCAAGACCTTCACCGGCATTCAGGCCTGCGTGGAAGGGGCCGATGTGGTGGTAACGGTCACGCCCGCCCGCGCGCCGCTGGTGCGCAATGAATGGATCGCGCCCGGCACCCATATCGCCGCCCTCGGCGCCGACAAGGCGGGCGATCAGGAACTCGACCCGCGCATCCTGCAACGCGCCCGCATCTTCACCGACGACATCCGCCAATGCCGCCACGACGGCGAAATCAACGTGCCACTGCGCGACGGGTTGATCACCGAGGCAGATCTGGCCGGGGAAATTGGCGAAGTGGTCTGCGGCCGCAAACCGGGGCGCACCAGCGATACCGAGATCACTGTGTTCGATTCCACCGGAATCGCATTGCAGGATTCCGCCACCGTGCCACTGGAATACGCCCGCGCATTGGCCAAGGGTGTGGGGATCGAGAAGAAGATGATCTCGACCTAATACCCCACCGCGAACAGGATCAGCGCCAGGCTGAACGACGCCACGGTGATGGCAATCTCGGTTGCCACCACCGTGGGCGGCACCTGCGCGAAGCGCAGGCCGACCATCATGCGGTCGGCCTTGCCTTCCGCAACATAGGCTGCCGAACGCATCTGACGGAACTGAGACTGGCGGTAGGACATCTTGTTGCTCCTGCATTGGCCGCCCGGGGCGGCGCTGGTGCAACCCGATGTGCCAGCCAATCAGGGGCCCTGGTGTGAGCCGCACCACAGGTTTGTGCAGTTTGTCCTCACGGAATCAGTGCAGGCTCAGTGCCTCTCGCGCGCCATCCACCATCAACTGCGCGGCCATCGCCGCCAGCAGCACGCCCAGCACCCGGCCCACCACGTGCGATCCGGTCTTGCCCAGCAAGCGGGACAAATAGCGGGCCGATAACAGCGCCAGCAGTGTCGCGGCGATGGCCAGCGCCAGTGCCAGCAGCACCGCCAGCATGGACCACACCTGCCCGCCGGATTGCGACTGCAACAGCACCATGGTGGTCATGGCCCCCGGCCCGGCGATGAACGGAATTGCCAGCGGGAACACTGAAATGTCCTGCGTGCGGACTGCCTCCTGCCGCTCCTCCTCGGAACTGCGCAGCACGCCGCGGGCCGTCACCATGTCGGCGGCAGTCAGGAACAGCAGCGCGCCGCCTGCCAGTTTCATCGCGGGCAGACCGATTCCCATCGCCGCAAGCAATTGCCGCCCGCCGATGCCGAATCCGGCCAGCACGATAAAGGCAATCAGGCACGCCCGCCGCGCCTGCCGCGCCCGCTCCGCCGCCGGGTCGCCGGGCGTGAGCGCCGCGAACAGCACGGCGGTGCCCACCGGGTCGATAATCACCAGCAGCGCCACCAGCGCGTAGGCAAAACTCTCCCACACGGCGGGCAGCAGCACGGCGTGGCGCTACTTGGCGGCCTTGGTCAGATCCTGATCAATCTGCACCGGCAGCACAAAGGTGGCGGTCTGCCCCGGCCCGGTGGTCAGGGCTGCCACCGTCATCGGCGCGAATTGCTGGCCGTATTTTCCGTCCACGTCGATGGACACGCCGAACATCAGCACCAGCTTCGGCCCGCCCGCCGCCGCATTGGCCAGCGGGGCCACGGCGGTATAGGTCTGGCCCGCATAATTGATCAGCACGCCGTCCTTGCTGAAAATGCCGATATTGGCCGCAGCCGAGGCCAGCGGGGCGGCGCGGTTGGAGACGATGCACGCGGTGATGCTCATCACCGGGCTGCCGCTGGCAACGTGGAAATGCACGTCGCGGATCACCGGGTCGGCGGAACCGGCCGGAATCGGGGCCAGACACGCCTCTTGCGCTTCGGCGGCGCGGCTTGTGGTGGGGGCAAACTGCAAGATGGCAGCAGCGAGAATGGCAAGACCGGCGTAGCGCATTATTGATGTCCCCCAAGGCGCGTTTATTGCCCGAGAGCCTAGCCTGAGCATCTGGACCACACAACGCACCGTAGGCCGCGAACCTCAGGGGTCGATGGTCACCGGCAACAGAAAGGTTGTTGTCTGCACCAAATTTTCACTGCAATCCGGCAAAGGTTTCATGCATGCTTGAGATTGAAGTATAACGACGGTGTCATTCAGGAATTTTTTACCATATTTCAAATCGAGAGGCATACTCACGGGAAAATTTAACACAAGTGCGGGGTGATCGATTGGAGCGCCGTATGTTGGCGATATAAAGTCGTAGTGTTTCTCACCCGTGTTCAAAGCAACTCCGTGCTCGCTATATACTGTGAAGGACAAGGATAGATACCGCCACGGCAACTGGCTGTTGGAGACAAGGCACGCTGAAAAATTTACACCTGCTACACTATCTTGCACGTGCAAATGCACGTCTCGTACCGCCGGATCCGGGGTGCCCGGCGGCAAGGCTGACAGGCACGGCTCGTCTTGGCTGCCAGCCAGGACGGGCGCGGCAAGCGCACACAGGCTCACGGCAGAAATCAGCGTTGCGACAATATTGCGCATCTTGCTCCCCCGTCCTGCCCGCGCTCCTGCGGCTATGAGACGGGATAACAATAAGCTCGATTGCACTACAAACGCAACAGGGGGCCCAAAGGCCCCTTGCCGGTCTCAATCGAGGTTGAGCAAGCTCAGGCGGCGGCAGCCACTGCGCGCTTGGCCATCACGCCCACCAGATGCGCGCGATAGGCGGCGCTGCCGTGGATGTCGCTGTTCAGGCCATCCGCCGGGGTGGCGATGCCGTCCAGCGCGCCGGCCGAGAAATTGGCGCTGAGCGCCGTTTCAAACGCCGTGTGCCGGAACACGCCGCCCTGGCTGGCTCCCGTGACCGCCACGCGCACGCCCGAAGCCGTCTTGGCGACGAACACGCCCACCATCGCATAGCGCGACGCCGGGTTGCGGAACTTCTCGTAGGCCGAGGCCTGCGGGATCGGGAAGCTCACCGAGACAATGATCTCACCGGGTTCCAGCGCGGTGGTGAACATGCCCTGAAAGAAGTCGTCAGCGGCAATCTCACGCGTGTTGGTCTTGATGGTCGCCCCGAGCGCCAGCGCGGCGGACGGGTAGCAAGCGGTGGGGTCGTTGTTGGCCAGCGACCCGCCGATGGTGCCGCGATAGCGCACCGCCACGTCGCCGATCCAGCTTGCCAGATTGGCAAGGCCCGGAATGGCCTTCTTCACCTCGGCCGAATTGGCGACCGTGATGTGCGTGGTGGTGGCGCCGATGGTCACCGTGGTGGCGGTGACCGTGATGCCCGACAGGCCGAGGCCCGACAGGTCCACCACCGCAGACGGCTTGTTCAGCCGCTGCTTCAGCACCGGAATGAAGGTCTGGCCGCCCGCGAGCGCCTTGGCTTCACTGTCGCCGAGCAGGGCGACCGCGTCGGCAACGCTGCTGGGCTTGTGATAAGCGAAATCGTACATCGTGCGGTCCTCTTATTCCGCCGCCATGGCCGGGCGGGATTGGATGATCGACCAAATTTTCTCCGGGCTGGCGGGCATGTTCATATGCCGCACCCCGTAGTCTTTCAGTGCATCAACGATAGCCCCGATCACCGCAGGCGGTGAGCCGATGGCGCCCACCTCGCCGCAGCCTTTCGAGCCGAGCGGGTTATGGGTGCACATGGTGTTTTCGGTCGCCACCGTGATGTTCGGCAGGTTGTCGGCGCGCGGCATGGTGTAGTCCATGAACGAGCCGGACAGCAGCTGGCCCTGCGCGTCGTAGATGGCGCTTTCATACAGCGCCTGCCCGATGCCCTGGGCGATACCGCCCTGCACCTGGCCTTCGACGATCATCGGGTTCACCACCCGGCCCACATCGTCCACCGCGACGAAATTCACAATCGTCGGGATGCCGGTGGCGGGGTCGATCTCGACCTCACACACATGGCAGCCGCCGGGGAAGGTGAAGTTCTTCGGGTCGTAGAACGCGGTCTCGTCCAGGCCGGGTTCCAGTTCCTCGATCGGGTAGTTGTGCGGCACATAGGCAGTCAGCGCGATTTCACCGAATGACTTGGAGCGGTCGGTGCCGGCCACGGTGAATTTGCCGTCCTTGAACTCGATGTCATCAACATCGGTTTCCAGCAGATGGGCGGCGATCTTGCGGCCCTTCAGCACGATCTTGTCCATCGCCTTGACCATCGCCGAACCGCCCACGGCCAGCGAACGGCTGCCGTAGGTGCCCATGCCGAACGGGATCTTGGCCGTGTCGCCATGCACAACGTCAACATTGGCAATGGGGATGCCGAGTTGCTCGACAACCAGCTGCGCCAGCGTGGTTTCATGCCCCTGCCCGTGGCTGTGCGTGCCGGTGAACACCGTCACGCTGCCAGTCGGATGCACGCGGATATTGGCCACTTCATACAGACCGGCGCGCGCACCGAGCGAGCCCACCACCTTGGACGGCGCGATGCCGCAGGCTTCCAGATAGGTGGAGATGCCGATGCCGCGCAGCTTGCCCTTGGCGGCAGCCGCAGCGCGGCGGGCCGGGAAACCGGCCCAGTCGGCGTGCTTCAGTGCGGCGTCCAGCGTGGCGAAGTAGTCGCCGCTGTCATACTGCAACGCCACCGGCGTCTGGTACGGGAACGCATCGCGCGGGATGAAGTTCTTCAGGCGGATGGCCACCCGGTCCATGCCCAGATCGTAGGCGACCGCGTCCACCAGACGTTCGATCAGGAACGTGGCTTCCGGGCGGCCCGCGCCGCGATAGGCGTCCACCGGCACTGTGTTGGTGAACACCGCCTTCACCTCGGCATAGATCACCGGGGTGGTGTAGGTGCCCGCCAGCAGCGTGGCATACAGATAGGTCGGCACGGCCGGTGCGAACGTGGACAGGTAGGCGCCCATGTTGCACAGCGTATCGACATGCATGGCCAGGAACTTGCCATCCTTGTCCACAGCCATCTTGGCGGTGCTGACATGGTCGCGGCCATGCGCGTCGCTCATGAACGACTCGCTGCGGTCGGCGGTCCACTTCACCGGGCGGCCGAGCTTGCCCGCTGCCCAGGTCACGATGGCTTCTTCGGCGTAGTGATAGATCTTGCTGCCGAACCCGCCGCCCACATCCGGGGCCACCACGCGCAGCTTGTGCTCCGGCAGGCCCAGCACGAACGCGCCCATCAGCAGGCGGATCACGTGCGGGTTCTGGCTGGTGGTGTAAAGCGTGTAGTCGCCGGTGCTGCTGTCGTAGTCGCCCAGCGCCGCGCGCGGCTCCATGGCGTTCGGCACCAGCCGGTTGTTGGTCAGATCGAGCGTGATGACACGATGCGCCTGCGCGAACGCCGCTTCCATCCCGGCCTTGTCGCCGATGTGCCAGTCGTAGCAGATGTTGCCCGGTGCATTGTCGTGCACCTGTGCGGCACCGGACGCGATGGCATCCAGAATGCTGGCCGCCGACGGCAGGTCTTCCAGTTCGATGTGCAGCAGTTCCGCCGCATCCTTGGCCTGCTGCTTGGTCGCGGCAATCACCACCGCTATCGGGTCGCCCACATGGCGCACCTTGCCTTCGGCCAGCACCGGGTGCTTCGGCTCGGCCATCGGGCTGCCGTCTTTGCTGTGGATCTGCCAGCCGCACGGCAGGCCGCCAATCGCGGCCAGATCGGTGCTGGTATAGACCGCCACCACACCCGGCGCGGCGAGGGCCGCCGACGTGTCGATGCTGTTGATCTTGGCATGCGGGCGGTCACTGCGCTTGATCACGGCATGCAATTGGCCCGGACGGTTCATGTCGTCCACGTAGTGACCTCGGCCGGAGATGAAGCGAAGGTCTTCCTTGCGGCGGACCGAAGCGCCAATGCCTTCGAACGGTGCGTTCATCGTGCCCCCTCCCTGTTCGCGCGGCACCGGGCAGCGTGCACCGCGCGCGTCTTTTTGAAGGTTCGGATCACTCGGCCGCGACAGCTTCCTTGCCATGCATCACCGGCCACGCCGCAGCCACCGCCTTGACGATGTTGTGGTAGCCGGTGCAGCGGCACAGATTGCCTTCCAGCAGATGGCGGATTTCCGCCTCGGTCAGCCCCTGCGGATGCGTGGTCACAATGTCGATCGCGCTCATCACCATGCCCGGGGTGCAGAAGCCGCACTGCAACGCATGGTTTTCGCGGAAGGCTTCCTGCATCGGGTGCAGCGTGCCATCGGCCGCCGCAAGACCCTCGATGGTGGTCACACTGCTGCCATTGGCTTGCAGCGCCAGCATCGTGCAGGACTTCACGGCCTTGCCATCGACATGGACGACGCAGGCGCCGCACTGGCTGGTGTCGCAACCGACATGCGTGCCGGTCAGCCCCAGCTTGTCACGCAGCACCTCAACGAGCAGCGTGCGGCCTTCTACCTCGACCGATGCGGTCTTCCCGTTCACCGTCAGGGTTACCTGGGGCATCGTTCTCTCCCTACTGATCTGGCCAATGTGCGCCAGTGCGCAGGGCGGGAGTGTTGGCATTCCCCTCGGCGGCGGTCAAGCCAAGCCGGGCAGAAACACTGCCGAATCAGCGCCCTATTCCCGAATGGGAATAGCCATTCCGGCATGATCCGTCCCGCGCTTTCCTTCCGCCGCCGTGGCGGCTATGGCCCAGTGATGCAGCGCTTTTTCCTCCGCTTCGTCCCAGCCCGCTATCAGGCGGTGGCCGCCCAGTTCCTGCGCTTCGGCACGGTCGGGGCCAGTGGATTCGTTGTGGATACCGCCTGTGTTTATGCAACGCGCGGCTGGCTCGGGCTGTACGGCGCAGGCGTGCTGGCCTATCTGCTGGCCGCCACCAGCAACTGGGCGCTGAACCGCGCCTGGACCTTCCGGGAGCGGCGGGCACACGCCGCGCATGTGCAGTGGCTGCTGTTCGTGGCGGTCAATCTGGCCGGGTTCGTGCTCAATCGCGGCACCTACGCCGTGCTGGTCACGTTCAGCCCGCTCTGCGCGGACAATCCGGTGCTGGCGGTGGCGGCGGGCACGGCGGCGGGAATGTTGGTGAATTTCCAGCTGTCCCGCCGCATCGCGTTCCGTTAGGCGGCCAGCGGGCCGTACAGTGTCAGCCGCTCGGCAGCGATCCCTAGCATCCGGGCGTCCTTGACATCCGGCAGCACATCCGCCGGCCGCACTGCGTCCGGCAGATCGAACCGCACCACCATCGGGCTGGCCAATGCAACTACATAGGCCGGGATCAGGCAGCGCAGCACCAGAATGCCGCTGGCCTCTCCCTGTCCGATCTTCACGCCGTTCACCGAAATGGTGACACGCTGCCGCGCCAGCCGCCCGCCCGCCAGAAACGGGCGGCCGTACAATTCCAGCAAATAGGCCCCGGGTTCGGCCGGTACCGGTAGATGCAGTTCCGGGCTGGCGGTTTTGGACCACGCAAACTCCCGTTCCACTGCCGACCACCCGGCGGCCAGTGCAGCCGCCCCGTTTCCGCCGGTGGTGAAATGCAGCGTCTGCACCTTCTGCGCCCCGGCCAGCGCCGCGCCACCGCAGCCATCTGCCCCGTTCAGCAGGACTGCCTGCGGGAGCCGGCCAGGTTCGAGCCTGCGCAGTACAACCTTGCTGGCCGAAGGCGGCGCTTCGCCCGCGCTGTCCGGCGGCAGATAGCCGAACGCCCGCAGAAAACCGTCGAAATGGTCCAGACAGGCCAGAATTTCGTCTTGCGACAATTCCTCGCGCCAGCGGCCAATCGAGGCCCTGGGGTCGCGCGTCGTGGCGTGCTTGCGCCGCAGCGTCTCCATCTCTGCGGCCGGCGCTGCGGCAGGCGGCGGTTCGGTGCCGATAAATTGATAGATCGCCGCGCGCGAGGCCTCCGGCTGCTCGATCAGATCCTCATAGCGCACGATCAGCGTATCTTCGGCGGCCTGCGCGCGAATCGCCGTCAGTCCCTCGACCGACTCGAACACCGTGCGCAGCGCCTCCTGCTCGTTCATTTTCCAGAACGACTTGGCCGAGCACAGCAGGTCGCGCGGGTCGCGCACCATGATGATCTCACGCAGCGGGCCAAGCAGCATCCGCAGCCCGGCGCGCAATTCCTCGTCCAGCATCGCCTTCTCGGCGAAGAACGCGGCCTGCTTGCGGCCCATGGCCTCTGCCACCTCGTCGTAATAGGATTCGATGGTGGTACGGAACAGTGCTGCAATCTGGGCATTGAACTGCCCCTCAAACACCGGCTCCAGCCGCCCGCGCCCGATCAGGCGCAGTTGCGCCGCCTCATTGAACGGGTTGCGCCCGATCAGCGCCTTGTTGGCGGCCTGTGCCACGAATCCCGGGTCACGGTCCGGTGCCGCCTGCCCGGCCAGCACCCGGTAGGCGGAGACATAGTAGGACGCGAGCTTGACCTCATAAGGGTACACATCGGCCACCACGAAATCCGGGTGGCCGAGAAATTCCTTCATCAGCAGCGTGGTGCCCGAGCGCCCGCGCGCGTTCACAATCACCGGCCGCCGCGCCATCGGCCCGAACGCCGGGCAGGTGAACTCCCGCACCCCGCCCGGCAGCGGCTTGCCGCCATCAGCAAAGCGGACCTCCACCCGATGCTGCCGGAACAGCGACAGCGGCGGGTCGAAGCGGTATTGGAAGCCGCAGGGCAGTTCCGTGCCACCCGGTGCCGCCTTGTTGCCGAACCGGCGCGGTTTTGCGGCCGGGAAGCGCGCCACCTCCTGCCCGTCCAGCCGGATCAGCACCTCCACCCGCCGCTCCGGGTCGGCGCGGTCCAACGCCCAGCCCGACACGGCGATGCGGGTCAGATCGTCAACATTTCCCTCAGGCATCGTAAGCTCCGCCGGCCGCTCCGGGATACTGCGGCGAAGCGCGGACGACCTTCCGCTGTCTATCTCAGGTCCATGACAACTGGTTACAGCCCCAGATCGGACAGTCCCGGATGGTCTGCCGGGCGCGGCCCCGGCGGCCAGTGGAACAGCCGGGCGCTGGCCGCGATGGGGATATCGTTGATCGAGGCCTCCCGCCGCCGCATCAGGCCGCGCGCGTCGAACTCCCACTGCTCGTTGCCGTGGCTGCGATACCAGTGGCCGCTGCCGTCGTGCCATTCATAGGCGAATCGGGCGGCGATGCGGTCCCCGGTGAAGGCCCAGACTTCCTTGATCAGCCGGTACTCCAGTTCCTGCGCCCATTTGCGGGTCAGGAACGCCACGATGGCCGGGCGGCCTTGCAGGAACTCGGCGCGGTTGCGCCACCAGCTATCCTCGGTATAGGCCAAGGAAACCCGTTCCGGGTCGCGATGGTTCCACGCATCCTCGGCCATGCGCGCCTTGCGCGCGGCGGTCTCGGGGGTGAACGGCGGGCGGACGGACATCGGGCCGGTCGCGGGCCATGCGTCTGGGGTGCTCATGCGGCGGCTCCTGCTGGTTCGTAGCGTGCCAGACGGGCGCGCAACGCTGCGGCCTGCGCCTCGGCGGCGTCGAGTTTTTCCTGCATGCGGGCGAGTGCGGCCGCCACGTCATCGGCGGCGAATTTCTGCGGAATGTGCTGCGGGCAGTTGATGTCCCAGGCCAAGACCGTGAACACAACCGCCTGTTCCGGCCGCGCCTTGTAATCCTGCGGCATCAGCCCGGCGATCAGGTCCGCATCGTTTGACACCCGCGCCGTGCCCCAAACCTTCACCCGCCGCTGATGCGCGTAGTCCATCAGGAACAGAAACGCCTGCGCGTTCTCGGTCAGGTTGCCGGTGGTGATGTATTGCCGGTTGCCGGTGTAGTCGGCGAAGGCCAGCGTGCTGCCGTCCAGCACCCGGATGAAGCCCTTCGGCCCACCGCGATGCTGGGCATAGGGCTGGCCGGCAGCATTGGCCGTGGCCAGATAGGCGGTGTCCACCTCGGCCAGAAACGCGCGCAGGTCGTCGCTGATCGCGGTGCGGAACCCGCCCCTGGTCTCCATGCGGGCATATTGCGGGCGTGAACCCCGCGCGGTCTGCGCGGCCTTCACGGTGCCGGTGAAGGCGATGTCACTGGATGGCTGACCGGTCATCGCGGCCTCCTTACTTGCGTCGCGCGGCGCACTTGCTGCGGACCGCACCGATGTAAGCCAGCCGGCCCACCCAGATAATGCGCGGTGCGGCGAACACATTATTCCGCCGCATGGAATAGTGGTCCGCTACACCAGTTCCAGTTCGCGGCTCCGCGCCGGAGTGCCCTGCGGTGTCAGTGTGGGAATCAGGCTGGGCGGCAGCGGCTTCAGCGCCGGGCGGTCACCGGGCGTCAACGGCGGCACCACCGGATCTGGCGTCCGCTCGCGGTCATCCGGGCGGTGCCATGGCTTGCGCAGCAACCGCAACTCGTTCAGCGCGAATAATAGCGGCACGCCGAACGACGCTGCGCCGCTGAGAAACACCTGTGCCTCGGGGGACATCGCCGCAGTCTCCTTGTTGCATGGGCCGGGGGTGCAGCCTGCCACCGGCGCGCGCGCGATGCAGCCCTTTTATCGCACCTGCGTGGCTTGACGCGCCGCAGCATTGGCTTCAGGCAGGCGCGTGCGCTTCTTGAAATCCCTGCTATTATTGCCGGTGTTGCTGGTTGCGGTGGCCGCCAGCCCGCAACCACCCCCGCAAACCCCCGCCCCCGGCCCGGTGCGCGTGATCGGCAACGCCGATGGCGGCTGTATCGCAGGCGCGGTGCGCCTGCCCGATACCGCGCCGGGCCTGCAAACCATCCGCCTCGGCCATAGCTCGTTCTGGGGCCACCCGGACACGGTGGCCGCGCTGCTGGACCTCGGCCGCCGCGCGCAAGCCGCCGGGATGCCGGACATCTATATGGGCGACCTGTCCGGGCCGCGCGGCGGGCCGCTGCAAGGCGGGCATGTCAGCCACCAGATGGGTCTGGACGCGGACGTGTATCTCGACCTCTCGCCCCGCCCGGCGCTGACCGCCGCCCAGCGGGAGGCGCTGGAGCCGCCGAGTTTTGTCCGCCCGGACGGGCGCGACGTGGTGGCCGAACGCTGGACGGCGCAGCAAACCGCGCTGCTGCGCATCGCCGTGGGCCTGCCGGGCACCGACCGCGTGCTGGTGAACGCCGCCATCAAGCGGCATCTGTGCAACACCGTCACCGGCGACCGCGCATGGCTGCGCTTCGTGCGCCCGTGGTACGGCCATGCCAGCCACATGCATATTCACTTCAAATGCCCGCCCAGCCAGCCGCAATGCCCCGCCGGGCCGCCGCCCCCGCCGCCCGGCGATGGCTGCGATGCCAGCCTGCAATGGTGGTTTGATCTGCTGGACCACCCTGCCCCGCCGCCTGCCAAACCCGCCGCCCCCCGCAAACCGCCGCATCTGCCCGAGGCCTGCCGCGCGATCTTCGAGGCACCGAGATGAGCACGCGCCGCATCTCGTTCGCTGTGGCCGCTGCCGGGCTTTGTACCTTTCTCAACCTCTACACGCCGCAGGCCATCCTGCCGTCACTGGCCGCCGAGTTTCAGGTGCCGCTGCCGCGCACCGGGCTGGCCGTGACCGCAAGCCTGCTGGCCGTGGCGCTGGTGGCCCCGTTTGCGGGCGCGGTGTCCGACCGGTTTGGCCGCAAGCGGCTGATTGTGGCCGCCTGCGGGCTGGTGATTATCCCCACCATAATGGTGGCGTTCAGCACCAGCCTGGAATCGCTGCTGTTCTGGCGATTCGCCCAAGGGCTGCTGCTGCCGTTCATTTTCGCGGTCACGGTGGCCTATATCGGTGAGGAACTGGAAGGCCCGGCCGCCATCAAGGCCGCCGGGCTGTATTCCTCGGGCGCCATTCTGGGCGGGGTCAGCGGGCGGCTGGTGGCCGGTGTGGCCGCCGACTGGGGTGGCGGCTGGCGCTCGGGCTTTCTGGCCACCGCGGTGCTGACCGCGCTGGGCGGACTTTTCGTGGCGCTGACCTTGCCGAAGGAAACCAGGTTCCGCGCCGCCCGCGCCGGGCTGGCGGCCACGCTGCGCGACTGGCGCTCCCACGCGCTGAATCCGCTGCTTTTGGGCACCTGTGCGGTGGGGTTCGGGATGCTGTTCAGCATCGTCGCCACTTTCACCTTCGTGAATTTCTACGTGGCCGCCCCGCCGTTCAACCTGTCGGCGGGCGCGCTGGCCTCGGTGTTCGCGGTGTATCTGGTGGGCGTGGTCACCACCCCGCTGGCCACCCGCGCCGCCGTGAAACTGGGCCGCGCGCGCACGGCGGTGCTGTCGGCGCTGATTGCCATCACCGGCGAGTTGCTGACGCTGGTGCCAAGCCTGCCGTTCGTGGTGGTGGGTCTGACACTGGCCAGCGCCGGGCTGTTCGTGGCGCAATCGCTGGGGCTGGGGTTCATCGGTGTCGCGGTCAAGCGGGCGCGCTCCACCGCCGTCGGACTGTACGTGTCCACCTACTACATCGGCGGTGCACTGGGCGCGGTACTGCCCGCCGGGCTGTGGCACCGCTTCGGCTGGCCGGGCTGTGTGGGGCTGACCTGCACGGTGATTGCGCTGATGGGCATTGCCGCTGGCCTGACGTTCCGGAGCCGCCCGGCAAGCGCCTAATGCGGCGGGGCGGCAACGAACAATTGCCGCGAGTGGTAGGACAGCCAGACATGCCGCAGGCGCAGGTAATCCTCGCCCAGCAGCATGTCGGCCTCCCGCAGGGTCCGGTCCAGCACCGTCAGATGCGGGTTGGCGAAAATGTCCGGGCCGATTTCGAGCGTTGAGAACTTGTGGACGGTGCTGGTGAAATCCACTCCGGCCGCCCCGGACGCCCGCCCGTTGGGGTCTTTGCCAAGGGCGGCTGCGTTCACGCCGATGCGTGCGGCGGCAGCGGAATCCAGAAATGTCGCGGTGGCCCCGGTGTCCAGAAACGCGCGGAACTTCGTGCCATCCACCTTCACCGTCAGATTGGGCCGGTGGCCCCACGTCACGTCCAGCGGAATGGCCGTGTAGGGGAAGGTCCACGGCAGGAACTTGCCGGTGCAGTTGTGGACCCGCCAGGCCGTAAGCCGCCGGTGCGGCACGTCGATGTCGAGGTCAAAATCATCCAGCACGTCGCCGCCGATCAGCCCGGCGAAGTCCGGCACGCCGGTGAGCAGCTTGGGCTGATCCATGATCGCGTAGTGATTGTTGCCCAGATCGTGACCGGCGAAGGCGAACTGCCCGACAATCACGTCCTGCCGTTCCTTGCCCATGCCGCCCACGCCAGACATTACGGTGCCGTGGCGGTTGTCCTCGGGCAGTTGCAGGCGCTTGGCCAGCGGGTCAGCAATGGCCGAACGCTCCGCGCCGGTGTCCAGCAGCGCGTGATAGGTGCCGCCGTTGATGGTAACCGGCACGAACAGCAGGCCGTGCTGATAGGTGATGTCGAACGCCGCAGCTTGCGTGACCGTGCAGGGGCCGCCGGTG
>CAIPHQ010000318.1 GCA_903864895.1 uncultured Rhodospirillales bacterium | reverse complement strand
TTCCACCGCGCGGCGGGCAAACACCGGGGCGAGTTCGCCCACGGCGGCGGCATTGGCGGCGGCGGCACTTCCGGCGCGGGCGCGGGCGGCGATGCCTTCAAAGATCACCGCGAAGCGGAACAGCGCGAAGATGGTGTGGAATGGCTCCACCGGGTTGGGCGCCGGGGTGGTGCGGCTGGCAAAGTAGCGCGCCAGATAGTCGCGGCGGCGCGGAATGCCCATCGCGGCGTGGTCCAGCCCGACCAGACCGCCGTATTCATCCGGTGTGGTGGACCAGCCTAGCGCGCTGAACGCCACATCGGCCAAAGGCTGGCCCAGCGTGCTGAGTTCCCAGTCCAGCACGCCGATCACGCGTGGTTCGCTGGGATGGAACATCAGGTTGCCGATGCGGAAATCGCCGTGGCAGATGCGCGTGGGCTCCTCGGGCGGCAGATGGTCCGGCAACCACGCGATGATATGGTCCAGATCGGGCAGGTCGCGCCACTTGGCCAATTCGTATTGCGAGGTCCAGCGGCGGATCTGGCGTTCGAAGTAGTTGCCCGCGCGGCCGTAATCGGCCAGCCCGATGGCATCCGGGTCAACGTCGTGCAACTTGGCCAGCGTTTCGGCCATGGCGAAATACATCGCCGTGCGCTCGGCAGGGGGCACGCCGGGCAGGGCGGCATCGTGGAACACCCGGCCTTCCAGCCGGTCCATCACATAGAACGGCGTGCCGACCACGCTGGTATCGGCGCAATACAAGGCCGCGTGCGGCACCGGCACGTTGGTTTGCGCCAGCGCGGTGATCACGCGGAACTCGCGGTCCACCGCATGGGCCGAGGGCAGCACGTCGCCGGCCGGTTTCTTGCGCAGCACCAAGCGGCGCGGGCCGAGTGTGACGAAGAAGGTGGGGTTGGACTGGCCGCCACTGACCCGTTCCAGCGCGAAGCCGCCGCTGGCAATATCCAGCGCCGCCCGCAGATAAAGTTCCAACGCCGCCGGTTCGAACTCCGGCCCGCCGGGCAGCCGTACGGCGCCGGCCGTTTCGGCCGAAGGAGGCGACGCAACGGCCATGGGTTCCCTCTCAACGTTGGCGGTCTGTCGCCGCCTTATATATCCGATTGTCCGACAGACCCACTATCGAATAGTCTTAGTTGGCCGTCAACGCCGGACCATGCGACACCATTGGCCGGGACAGTGTGCGGGGGGAGACGCAAGATGCGGGCGTGGCGGGTGGAGAAACTGACTCCGGCGGGCGAGATGGCGCTGCGCGACGTGCCAATGCCGGTCGCTGCGGGCGATGCGTGCGTGGTGCGGGTGGAGGCGGCGGGGGTGAATTTCCTCGATACGCTGATGCTGCGCGGCCAGTATCAGGTCAAACCGCCGTTGCCGTTCACACCGGGCATCGAAGTGGTCGGCATTGTCACGCAGGCCGGACCGGACAGCCCGTACGCGGTGGGTGCCCGGATCTGCGCGATGATGGATCTGGGCGGCTATGCGGAATACGCAGTGGTGCCTCGCCTCGGCTCCGAACTGGTACCCGATGGCATGACCGCGCGCGAGGCCGCCGGGCTGCCGATCATCTACCCCACCGCCATCATGGCGCTGCGCCACCGCGCCGCGTTGCAACCGGGCGAGACGGTGCTGGTGCATGCCGGGGCAGGGGGCGTGGGCTCGGCTGCGATTCAGTTGGCCAAGCATTGGGGCGCGCGCGTGATCGCCACCGCAGGCGGGGCCGCCAAGGTGGCGCTGTGCCGCGAACTCGGGGCCGATGTGGCCATCGACTATCGCGCCGAACCGATTGCCGAGGCCGTCCGGCGGGAAACCGGCGGGCGCGGCGTGGACGTGGTGTTCGACCCGGTGGGCGGCGACGTGACCAAGGAAAGCCTGCGCTGCCTCGCCTGGGGCGGGCGGCTGGTGATTGTGGGCTTCGCGGGCGGCAGCATCGCCGAATTGCCCGCCAACCGCCTGCTGCTGAAAAACGCCGCGGCGATGGGCGTGTATTGGGGAGCGTATCGCACGCATCACCCCGAGATCGTCGATCAGGTGTTCCGCGACATTTTCGACCTGCACCGTCAGGGCGTGATCCGCCCCCTGGTGCGGGATGTGTTCCCGCTGGAGCAGGCCGAGCGCGCGTTGCAGGCCATCGCCTCCCGCGAGACGGTCGGCAAGGTGGTGCTGCTGCCAGGCAGTGAGGCCGCGCCGTGATCGAC
>CAIPHQ010000317.1 GCA_903864895.1 uncultured Rhodospirillales bacterium | reverse complement strand
TACCGGCGGCGAGATAGGCGGCGAATTCCTGATGAGCCTGGGCTACCTGCCCGGCGCGCACGCGCCGGAGTGCCCGGTGGCCGCCGAAATCGAGGCTTTGTCGCCGCCCTGGCGCGCTGCACCACAGCCGTCCGACTGAACCGCTTTGCGCCCCCGCCTGCACGCGCTAATGGGTGGCGCTTGCAGGCATGAGGCGGGACGAAACGATGGAACAGGAGCGGCCGGAAAGCCTGCTGCCTTACGTGGAGTGGACCGAGGCGGCGATGCGCCACGTGGTGGTGCGCGCGATCAACCATGCAGCAGCCGAGGGGCTGCCGGGCGATCACCACTTCTACATCACCTTCCGCACCGACCACCCGAACACCGTCATCCCGGCCCGGTTGCGCGCGCAGTATCCGCAGGAAATGACCATCGTGCTCCAGCACCAGTTCTGGAACCTGACGGTGGACGAGGAAGCGGGTGAATTCAGCGTGCGGCTGTCGTTCGGCGGCGTGCCCAGCGAGTTGCACATCCCGCTGGACGCCATCACCGGCTTTGCCGACCCCCATGCCAAGTTCGGCCTGCAGTTCCACGCGCAGATGCCGGGCGGTGGCGAGGATGAGCCGGAGGAGCCGGAGGCGCCTGCGGAGGATGCGGCCCCCGAGGAACCCGCACCGGACCCGACGCCGCAGGTGGTGAGCCTGGACGCTTTCCGCCGCCGCGCCCCGCCGCGCGAGTAACCCGCCCCGCGACCATATCTTCCTGCCCTGTCGCGCCGTGCTGCGCCGGGGCCACGCCGTCAGGAGCCATCCGCATGAACGCCGCCCGCCCGCAAAACTACCGCTTCTCCACCATGTTCCCGCTGGGCGCGGACAGCACGCCGTGGCGCAAGCTGAACCTGCCGGGCGTGTCCACCATCACCGCCGATGGCCAGACGGTGCTGAAAATCGCACCCGAAGTGCTGACCGAACTGGCGTTCACCGCCTTCCACGAAGTCTCGCACCTGCTGCGCCCGGCGCATCTGGCCAGCCTGCGCGCCATTCTGGACGACCAGGAAGCCTCGCCCAACGACCGCTTCGTCGCACTCGACCTGCTGAAGAACGCCAATATCGCGGCCGGTGGCGTGCTGCCGATGTGCCAGGACACCGGCACCGCCATCGTGTTCGGCAAGAAAGGCCAGCGCGTCTGGGTGCAGGGCGACGAGGAAGAAGCCCTCAGCTTCGGCGTGCACCGCACCTACACGGAAACCAACCTGCGCTACTCGCAGATGGCGCCCTTGAGCATGTTCGAGGAGAAGAACACCGGCAACAACCTGCCGGTGCAGTTCGACATCCTCGCCGCCCCCGGCGAGCACCATGCCGACGAATTCCATCTGATGTTCGTCGCCAAGGGCGGCGGCAGCGCCAACAAGAGTTTCCTGTTTCAGGAGACCCGCGCCATCCTGAACCCCGAAAAACTGGCGGCGTTCCTGCGCACCAAGATCATGACGCTGGGCACCTCCGCCTGCCCGCCGTACCACCTGTCCATCGTCATCGGCGGTACCAGTGCCGAGACCACGCTGAAGACGGTCAAACTCGCCTCGACCAAATGGCTCGACAGCCTGCCCACCGAGGGCGACATGACCGGCCACGCCTTCCGCGATCTGGCGATGGAAGCGCAGGTGCTGGAGATGACACGCCATATCGGCATCGGCGCGCAATTCGGCGGCAAGTATTTCTGCCACGATGTTCGCGTGATCCGCCTGCCCCGCCACGGCGCCAGCCTGCCGGTGGGCATCGGCGTGTCGTGCAGCGCCGACCGGCAGATCAAGGCCAAGATCACGCCCGAAGGCGTGTTTCTGGAGCAACTGGAGGTGGACCCGTCGCATTACCTGCCGGAGGCCACCAGCGACATTCTCGGCGGCGATGTGGTGAAGGTGGACCTGAACCAGCCGATGATCGACATCCGCCGCCAGTTGTCCGGCTATCCGGTGAAAACCCGCCTGTCGCTGACCGGCACGGTGGTGGTAGCGCGCGACATCGCCCACGCCAAGCTGAAGGAACGGCTGGACGCCGGGCGGGGCCTGCCGGACTACATCAAGAACCATCCGGTGTATTACGCGGGGCCTGCGAAGACCCCGGCCGGTCTGGCCACCGGCAGCTTCGGCCCCACCACCGCCGGGCGCATGGACAGCTACGTGGCCGAGTTTCAGGCAGCGGGCGGCAGTTTTGTCATGCTGGCCAAGGGCAACCGCTCCAAGGCGGTGAAGGATGCCTGCAAGCAGTTCGGTGGCTTCTACCTCGGCAGCGTCGGCGGTGCCGCCGCCCGGCTGGCGCAGGACTGCATCCGCAAGGTGGAACCGCTGGAATACCCGGAACTGGGCATGGAAGCGGTGTGGCGCATCGAGGTGGAGAATTTCCCGGCGTTCATTGTGATCGACGACAAGGGGAACGATTTCTACGACGGGATGGAGTAGCCTGCCCCCGCCACCGGGAAGTGCGCGATGAGCAACTCAACCCTCTACGACAGCGATTTCTACGGCTGGGCCTTCCAGCAGGCGTCCTTGCTGCGCAGCGGTGCGTATGCCGAGGCGGACATCGCCAACATCGTGGAGGAGTTGGAGACCATGGGCCGCAGCGAGCGCCGCGAGCTGATCAACCGGCTGGCGGTGCTGCTGACCCATTTGCTCAAATGGGATGCACAGCCAGCACTGCGCGGCACGGGCTGGCGGCTTACCATCCGCGAGCAGCGCCGTCAGGTGGCGCGCGTGCTGGCAGACAACCCAAGCCTGCGGCGACAGTTTGGCGAGCTGCTATCGGACGCATTTGGCGATGCACTGCTGGCGGCGCAGCGTGAGACCGGCTTGCTGGAGAGCGCCTTTCCGCCAATGTGCCCATGGCCGGCGGAGCAGGTCTTGCGCGGCGATTCGCCGGACTGAACGCACCCCGCGCCCTTGGCGTCCCATCCCGGCACCTCCACCTAAGCTGGCAGCGCCCCCAGGACGCATCCGGAGCCCGTGAAATGGGCCGCCCGGCAAACCAGCAAAGGGACCGAAGCATGGCCGCCTACACCATCAAGACGCTCGACACTGCCACCGCCGTCAACACCGGCGGGCGCAATGGGCATTCCGAGACCACCGACCATTCGGTCAGCGTCAACCTGTCGGTGCGCAAGGCCATGGGCGGCCCCGGCCTGCCCGATACCACCACGCCCGAACATCTGTTCGCGGCCGGCTATGCCGCCTGCTTCGGCGGCGCGCTGGAGTTCGTCGCCAGCCAGCACAAGAAAAACGTGGCCGGGGCGACGATCACCTGTGACGTCTCGGTGGGTCCGCGCGAAGGCGGCGGGTTCGGCATCGCGGTGAAAATGCACGCCAAGGTGCCCACCCTGCCCACCGCCGAGGCGCAGGCACTGGTGAACGAGACGCACGAAAAAGTCTGCCCGTACAGCCACGCCACCCGCGGCAATATCGACTTCGCGCTGGATGTCGAAGGCGCCTGACCGCCCGGCGGCGACCTGAGCGATTGCACTGCGGCCTCCGCCGGGGCATGACGCCCCGGCGGAAGAAGGAATGTCCCCCGTGCGATTTGCCGTTGACCGTCTGGACCACGTCACCCTGAATTGCCGCGACATCGATATCACCGCGTCCTGGTACCAGCGCGTGCTGGGCATGGACCGCGAGGAATTTGGGCGCCAGCAACGCACCTGCCTGAAATTCGGCGGCCAGAAGCTGAATCTGCGCCCGGTGCTGGCCGATGAAGGCGAGTGGGCCACCGCCGAAGCACCGCTGTCGGGTGCCGCGGATTTGTGTTTCGTCACCGCCGTGCGGCCATCGGACGTGGTGGAGCATCTGGGCCGCTGCGGCGTGGCCGTGGAGGAAGGCCCGGTGGAGCGCATCGGGGCCCTTGGCCTGATGACCTCGGTGTATTGCCGCGACCCGGACGGCAATCTGATCGAGATCGCCTCGTATCTGGGCGACTAGCCGCCACCGTGAACGCCGCCGATTTCGACTTCGACCTGCCGCCTGCCTGCATCGCCCACCACCCGGCCAAGCCGCGCGACGCGGCGAGGCTGCTGCATGTGGTGGCGGGCGGCTGGCACGACCGCATCGTGCGCGACCTGCCGGATCTGCTGCGGCCCGGTGATATTCTGGTGGCCAACGACACGCGGGTGATCCCGGCGCAACTCGCGGCATGGCGTGGTGCGGCACGGATCGGCATCACGCTGGACCGGCCTTTGGCTGATGGCACATGGCACGCTCTGGCGCGCAACGCCCGCCGCCTGCGCCCCGGCGACCAGTTGCGCTTCGATGGGGCTGAGGATTTGACCGCCGAGGTGCGCGGGCGCGACCCGGATGGCGGGGTGGCGCTGGCGTTCAGTCTGGAAGGCGATGACTTCGCCGCGGCGTTGCGCCGTGCCGGGGCTTTGGCGCTGCCGCCCTATATCGCGCGGCCCGACGGCCCCACTGCGCAGGACGCCAGCGACTACCAGACCGTGTTCGCTGCGCATGAGGGCGCAGTGGCCGCCCCCACCGCCGGGCTGCATTTCACCCCGGCACTGCTGAATGCCCTGGCCGCGCGCGGCGTGGCGCGCACCACCGTGACCCTGCATGTCGGCGCGGGCACCTTCCTGCCGCTGCGCGACGACGACATCAGCCGCCACACGCTGCACGCCGAACGCGGTGAGATCACGCCAGCCGCCGCCGATGCCATCAACGCAGCCCGCGCGGCAGGTGGCAGGCTGGTGGCGGTCGGCACTACCTCTCTGCGCCTGCTGGAAAGTGCCGCTGCCCCGGATGGGACGATCCTGCCCTTTTCAGGCGAGACGGCCATCTTCATCCGCCCCGGCCACGCGTTTCGCAGCGCCGATCTGCTGATGACCAACTTCCATCTGCCGCGCTCGACCCTGTTCATGCTGGTCTGCGCCTTCGCGGGCACAGGGGCGATGCGTGCCGCTTATGCCCATGCCATCGCCGATGGCTACCGGTTCTATTCGTACGGGGACGCCACGCTGCTGGAGCGGACGGAAATTGACATCACACCGCCAGCATTGATATCAACGCCATCACTCTCTGAGGGTGCATAGCCATGGCAGCCGTGACGGTCCGAAATCTGTCGCCGGAGACCCACCGCGCCCTGCGGGTGCGCGCGGCCGAGCACGGGCGCAGCACCGAGGCGGAGATCCGGGCGATTCTGGACGCGGCGGTGAAGCCGAAGGTGGGACTTGGCACGCGGCTGTGGGAGATCGGACGCGAGTTTGGCGGCGACGACCTTGATTTCACGCGCGACAAGACGCCGGCACCGGCCGTCGATTTCGAGTGATCGTCCTCGACACCAATCTTGTCGCGGAGCCACTGCGGCAAAATCCGGACCCCGCCATACGCGCCTGGCTGGACCGGCAGGACGAGTTTCATCTGTATGTAACGGCGATCACAGCCGCCGAACTGCT
>CAIPHQ010000316.1 GCA_903864895.1 uncultured Rhodospirillales bacterium | reverse complement strand
GCCATGCGGCCCGGCGGCGGCCCCGGCCTTGGCCAGCAATTCGTTCAACGGACCGAAGCCGCCCAAGCGGCCATAGGCGATCAGCCCGATGGCGGCCAGACCCGCCGCCATCAGCAGGCCCTGCAACGTGCCCACCCACGCAACCGCGCGCATGCCGCCAAGGCAGACATAGGCGAACACCACGAAGGCTAGCACCCACATCGCCACATCGGCATTTACCCCGCCGCCGGCGAGGCTGGCGATGAGATCGCCGGAGGCTGCGAGTTGCAGCCCGATGAACGGCACCGCGAACACCAGCGCGACCAGCAGCACCAGCAGGCGCGCGGTCTCGGACTGGAAATAGCCCGCGAACAGGTCGCCTGCCGTCACGTAGCCGTAGCGGCGCCCCAGAATCCATTGCCGCTTCAGGAACACCGCGCCGGCCAGCGGAATCGCCACGGCGGACAGCGACAATTCGGCGTAGCCAAGCCCGTCGCGCAGCACCAGCGCGCCATGACCCAGAAAGAACCAGCCACCAAACGAGGCGGCGGTGCCCGCCATGACGAACACGAAATGCGGCAGCGCCCGCCCGCCGAGGAAGAACTGCGCCTCACCCCCGCCCAGACGCGCGGCGCGCACGCCGCAATACAGGCAATACGCCCAATAGGCGGCAATGCAGGCGAACAGCCAGATGGCGGTGTTGGTCACGGTGCCGCCCTAGTCCGCGCGCCGGCGGCGGCGGTTGAGTTTGGAAAACGCGCCGCCGATGCCGAACATGGTGAACACGTAAATCAGATAGGCGATGACGATGGCGGCGAACCCGCCCAGCCCGATCTGCACATCCGGCGCGGCATAGCCGGGGCCGAACAGCCAGCCCGCCACATAGCTCAGCACCGCCACGCAGAACCCCGCCATGCCGGTGACGGTCTGCAACGCGCTGAAGCGGGTGCGCCAGGCGTTGTTGACCAGCACATGCGCCACGAACCCGGCGATGATCACCGCGAACCCGGCCAGCCCCAGCACCGCATCGCCGCCGTGAAAGCCGCTGAGGATCATCGCCAGCCCGAACCCGCCCGCGACACCCCACAGCGTCAGCACCGCCAGCAGATGCTCGCTGGCAGCGTCGCCGGATAGCGGTGGGTGTTCTGTCGCCACCGGTTAGCTCGCGCCGCCATCCTTGGCCGGTTTCGGCCGTTCCGGCGCGGGCAGGTTGACCAGCGTGCTGATGGCGCCGGGCTGCATGCCGATTTCCTGCAACAGCGCGTCCACGAACGGGGCCTGTGCGCGATAGCGCAGCGCCGAGTTGACCACTTTTTCCGACAGGCTGCCGCCGCCCAGACCGCCGTCGATCTGCGGCGTGCCATCACCGCCGCCGCCACCGCCACCGCCGGTGACCGGGCCGCTCAGCCCCGGCACGCCATCGACGTGCAGGATGCGGATCGACTCGATGTTCTCCATCGGCTTGACGCTCTCGCGGATGATCGCGGGCAGGTTTTCCACCAGTTTGACATGCAGCTTGCTGCGCCGGTTGGCGTCGCTGCGCATGTTCTCGGCCTCGTTCAGCAGGCGCTGGCCTTCGGCGTCGGTTTCGTATTGCACCTTGGCGGCGGCCGCGAGCAGCAGCGTGGCGCCGGCACGGTCGGACGCGGCGGCCTTTTCGGCGCGCGCGCCGGTTTGCGTCTTCACCGCTTCAGATTCGGCGGCCTGTGAGGCTTCGATCAGTTCGATGGCCTTGCGGCGCTCGGCGGCTTCGGTTTCACGCACCGTCAGCACGCGTTCCTGCGCCTGCACCACGCCCGCGCGCGCCTGTTCGGCGGCGGCCTGCGCCTCACTCTGCTCTTTGGATTTCAGCGAGACTGCAATCGTGCGCTCCTGCTCCTCGATTTCCAGCGTGCGGCGGCGCAGCACTTCCTGTGTTTCGGTTTCCTGTTCGCGCTGGATGCGCTCGGCGTTGATCTCCCGCTCCTGCCGGATGCGGGATTTTTCGATTTCCTCATGCGCGCGGATCTGCGCTTCCTCGATCTCGCGGTCACGCTCGGTGCGTTCCAGTGCCACTTCGGCCTTCTGCTGGGCGCGGCGAATGGCCACTTCGCGTTCCTGTGCGAGGCGCGAGTATTCGCTCTCGCGGTCGATGTCCAAGGCCAGCTTCTCGGCTTCCAGATTTTTCTTGCGCACCGCGATCATCGTGTCCTGCTCGATGTCGTTGCGCTTCTTCCGGCGGCTTTCGATGGTCTCGGTCAGCTTGGTCATGCCTTCGGCGTCGAACGCATTGGCCGGGTTGAACAGTTTCATGTCGGTCTGATCAAGGCTGGTCAGCGAGGCGGCTTCCAGTTCCAGACCGTTATGCGTCAGCGCGCCGGCCACCTGCGCCTTGACGGCCTTGATGTAGTTGCCGCGCTTTTCGTGCATTTCTTCCATGGTCATCTCGGCAGCGGCCATGCCCATGGCATCGACAAAGCGGCCTTCGACCAGTTCCTTCAGCTTTTCCGGGTTCAGTGTGCGGCTGCCAAGCGTGCGCGCGGCGGCGGCCACGGCCTCGGCGGTGGGCACCACGCGGACGAAGAATTCCACCGTCACCTCAACGCGCATCCGGTCGCGGGTGATCAGCGAGCGTTCCCGCGCGCGCCGCACTTCCAGCCGCAGCGTGTTCATGCTGACTTCGGTGACATCGTGGACAATCGGGAGCACGATGGCACCGCCGCCCATCACCACTTTTTCTCCGCCGAAGCCCGTGCGCACGAAGCTCATGTCTTTCGACGAGCGGCGGTACAGCCAGTGCAGCAGATAGACGATGACCGCGATGACAATCGCGGCGAGAATAATGATCGCGATGATGTCCGCGCCGTTCATGCCCAGAACTCCCCAGCCTGCCGCGAGTTGTCAGCGTTCGTGTGTCGTGCCGGCGTCATCGCTCAACTCCGCGCCGGCTGGCCGCGCAGGGCGGCGGTCAGCACCGCCAGCGCGAAGGTCAGTTCGTTGACCAGATCAGCAAGATTATAGACGATGTTCAGCTTGGCCACGTCCGCGCCACCGGCAAAGGCGGCGACGAAGTAGCACAGCGGATAGATCGCCCAGCCCACGGTTGCGATCAGCCGCAACCAGAACATGCCGGTCTGTGCCGCCTCGTTGTCGCTTTTGTTCACCGTGGTGGCGAGCGCGCCGAAGAAGAACTCGCCCAGAATATACAGCCAGCCGACAATGCCGATCAGAAAGCCCAGCGTGGCGTTCATGAAGCCGGTTTCGCCCATGTAGCGCGCCAGCACCATGCCGGCGGCCACCACGATCAGCCGCCAGAACAGCCCGACCGGCACAGCACCCGATGCGGCGGCGAAGAAATACACCGTGGCGACCTGCACCGGCACGGCCACCAGCCATGCCGCATAGCGCAGGATCACCGGCATCTGCCCGCCGGTGGCCAGCCACACGGCGCGGGCTTCGTAATAGTGCAGGGTCGCGATCAGCGTGATCAGCCCGGCCAGTGCCACGGGCAGTTTCCACCGCCGCTCCACCCATCCGGTGCCGAGGAACAGCAGCACGGTTGCGGCCAGCGAGGCGACCAGCAGAAGCGAAAAACTGCCGCCGGCGATATCGGTGGCTTGCAGGACCTTAGCGTCCACCTTGTGCCTCCACTGCGTGTGTCATGCTGGGTTGCGCCATTTGCTAAATCTGGGTTCGCACATGCGGGGAACGGGCATACAGCGCCACCATCGGCAGGATCAGCAGGCCGAAGATGAATTGCTGCCACTCATAGGTCAGGCCGATACCAACCAGAAACGACGTCAGCACCTGCAGCACCAGTACGCCGATGACGGTGAACCCGTAGCCGCCATTGCCGCCGAGCAGCGAGGTGCCGCCGATGACGACCGCGGCCAGCGTCATGAACAGATAGGGCTGGCCGACGCCAATGAAGCCGCCGCCGCTCCAGCCCAGCAGCAGCGCGCCGGTGAGTGCGGAGACCGCGCCGCTGATGACATAGACGCCGATCCAGTAGCGCCGTTCGGAGATCGACATGCGCGCCGCCGAGGTGCGGTTGCCGCCGAGCGCATACAGATAGCGCCCATACACGGTGTTCTTCATGCCCAGCACCATCAGGATCGCGACCGCAATCCAGATCAGGATCACCGGCGGCACATCCAGCCCGAAGGTCTGGCCGTTCATCGCGGCGAGGTTCTTCAGCCAGTCCGGCACCTGCCCGAACACGTTGCCCGCGAACTTGCTGCCGATGGAGGTGAGAATTTGCGTGCCGCCGGAAATGGCGAAACCGACGCCGAGCGTGAGGATCAGCGCCTGACCCTGCAGGCGGAAACTCAGGATGCCGTTGATCAGTCCCACCAGTGCGCCCAGCAGCAGGATCAGGATGATCGCAATCACCGACGGCACGCCGAGGCCCATGATGTACAGCAGGCCCACATTGGCCGAGCCGATGACGAACGGGATCGACAGATCAAGTCCGCCCAGCAGCGCCACCAGCGTCTGCCCCACGCAGGCGAGCCCGAGGAAGGAGGCGAACACCAGCATGGATTTCAGGTTCGCGCCCGAGGCGAAGCCATCGACCTTCAGCGCGCCGAGGATGAACAGGCCGCCCAGCACGATCAGTCCGATGAAGGCGCTGCGATTGGCCACGATCAGGCCGCTCAGCCCTGCCGACAGGAAGATCAGCGCCACCAGCACCAGACAGGCGATGATGTTCAGCCACGTGAAGAACCCGTCGATGGCGGCGGATGCGATCAGGAACACCGCGATGATCAGCACGCCCGCAATGATCGCCGCCCGGTAGCGCCGCCAGAATTCGCCGCTTTTGCCGCCGCTGCCGGCTCCGCTGGAAGCCGCGTGCTCGCCGGGGCGCACGGCGTAATGGTGCCAGCCCCACGCCACGGCGGCGAATGTGGCGGCGGCGTAGAACATCGCTTGCTGTGCGGGCAGGTTCTGCCACAGGCCCAGCCCGAAACTGATCGCGGCAATCAGCAGCGCCACGCCAAGGCCGATCCAGCGCAGCAGCGGCAGGGCGCGCATCAGGTGGCCCCCTGCGTGGTAGCCGGGGCGGGGGCGGCGGTCTGGGCAGGCCGGGCCAGCATGTAGACGGCCAGCACCGCGACGGCACCGACCACCAGATACACCAGCGGCGACAGGCTGCGGGTCCGCGCCTGCGCGATGGCCCAGCGCAGCACCGCCAGCAACGCCACCAGCAGCACGGTGGCCAGTGCGACCGGATGCGCCAGCATCGGCATGGCGGCCGCCGTGCGGGCGGGCGCGTCTTCGAACAGGAAGGCGCCGGCCACAGCGGCGGCGGGCGCCGCCCCGGCGCCGGCCTCGGTTCCGGCGGGCGCGCTGTAGTCGTAGGTGGCGTGCAGGATCACGCCGAACGCCACGATGAACAGCAGGATGAAGAACAGCAGAGGCGAGACGTGTTTCAGCGTCGATTGCAGCCGCGGCAGCGCAACCGTCAGCAGCAGCGAGCACACCAGAATGGTGCCGTAGGCCAGATCGGTGACGAAGCTTTGCACCTCGCCGAAGCTGAACGTGGCCAGCACATAGGTGATCAGATAGATGTTGAGGGCGCCCAGCAGCGACCCGATGGCCCCGCCGCGCCCGCCCGCCAGACTTGTGCCGCCCAGCACCAGTGCGGTCACCGAGATCAGCGTGTAGGTGGTGCCCTGCGTCGGGTCGCCGGAACTGATCAGTGCGGTGTAGGCAATGGCGGCCAGCGCGGCATAGACGCCCGCGATCAGATGCGCGCCGATGCGCACGATGCCGATATGCACGCCTGCCGTGTAGGCGGCGCGCTCGTCCGAGCCCATCAGCCGCAAATGGCCGAAAAACGCGGTGCGCGCGAACAGCAGCCACGCCCCGGTGGCCACCACCAGCATCGCCAGCACCGGCGATAGAATTGAGGTGCCAGCCCCCCAGGGCAGCATCCACTCCGGCGCGGTGCCGCCCGGGCGCTGCATGATCACCAGATTGATGCCCGACAGCGCCAGATAGCCGGACAGCGACACGATGATCGGCTGCACCCGGATGAACACGATGATCAGGCCCATCACCAACTGATAGGCCAGCCCCAGCCCGATGGCGGTGGCGAAGAATTCCAGCGGGGCCGAGATCACGTCCGCGCCGAACAACTGTACCAGCACCACATTGATGAAGCCAATCAGCGGGCCGACCGACAAATCCACGCTGCCGCGCCCGGCAATGGCAATTGCCATCAGTGCGAAGGTCGCCAGCACCAGCGGGGTCGCCACAATCACCGCGCTGCCGATACCCGCACTGGTGATCAGATGCGGGCTGCGCAAAACGGCTACGATCAGCAGCGCGAAGAACAGCAGGATCGGCACCAGCAGATAGGCGCTGGTGGCCGAGCCTGTGGTGCGCGGGGCGGCGGCGGTGCCGCTCATGACTTGTCCGGCCCGGACGTAACGATGCGGATCGGGCGGCGCGCGGTGGCGGCCCGGCGTGCTTCGGCCTCGGCTTCGGCGCGCTCACGGTCGAAATCGCGGATCTTGATGTATCCGGCGCGTGCGCGAATCTCGGCTTCATGGCTGACCGGGTCGAAATCCACCACCTTGATGCGGGCGGGGACGCGCGCCTCGGCGGGCATCGGCTCGAACCTGTCCTCGGGGGCGGTGTCCAGCGCCGGGCCGGGCGACCAGCGCGGGGCGCGGGCGAACACGCTGTCCGGTTCGTCTTCGGGTAGCGCGAATTCGACAATCTTCAGCGCAGGCGGGCCGCCCTCGGTAGCGGCGGCCTCACGCGCCGCCGGGGCGGCGGCGTGGCTCTGGCCGAACATGGCTTCCAGAATGCGCGCCGGTTCGATGGCGGGCCCCACCATTTCGGCGAACACGCTGCCATGGCGGAACACCAGCACGCGGGTGCAGAAGCCCACGAATTCCTCGATCTCGCTGGACATGTACACCACCGACTTGCCGCGCGCGGCGAAGTCGCGCAGGTGGCGGTACAACTCGCCCTTGGCGCCCACATCCACGCCGCGCGCCGGGTCGTTCAGCACCAGCACATCCGGGTTCAGTGCAAACGCGCGCCCGATCAGCACCTTCTGCTGGTTGCCGCCGGACAGCGAGGTGATCTTGTTGGTGCGCTCACCCATGCGAACGGCGAGTTTTTCCACTTCCCAGTCGAACACGCTGGCCAGTTCCGCCCAGTCGATCAGCGCCAGCGCGCCGCCGCGCGAACGGCGGCGGTACAGCGGCATCAGCAGGTTTTCGAAAATGCTCAGATTGGCAAAAATGCCCTCGCGCTTGCGGTCGCCCGACACGTACGCGATGCCGCTGCCGGTGGCTTCCTCCAGCGTGCGGACCGGCACGAATTTGCCGTCCCGGCCACGCATCTGCGGCGCGCCCTGATGCGCCCGCATCACGCCCGCCAGCACGCGGGCGAATTCGCTCTGGCCCTGACCGTCAAGCCCGGCAAGGCCCAGGATCTCGCCCTTGTGGACGGCCACATCCACCGGTTTGGCGCCGGCCCAGATGGTCACACCCGGCACGCGCATCTGCACGTCGTGGTGCAGCACTTCCTGTGCGGCGGCGTGCGAGATGGCGGGCGGTTCGTTCTTGCCGGTCATCAGGCTGAGCAGATTGCGCTCGGTGATGTCCTTCTTTTCCAGCACGCCCACATCGCGCCCGTCGCGCAGCACGGTGGCGCGGTCGCTGATGCGGATCAGTTCGGCAATGCGGTGCGTCACGATCAGCACCGCCGCCCCGCGATCCCGCAATTCGCGCATCTTGGCAAACAGGCGCTCGGTGGAATCCAGATCGAGTGCCGCCGAGGATTCGTCCAGAATCAGCACGCGCGGGTTCTGCAACAGCGCGCGGCCGATGGTGATCCATGACTTGATGCCCAGCGGCAGCGTGCCCGCCAGTGTCTCGGGGTCGATGTCCATCGCCGCCAGATCGCGCATCAGCGCGGCGGCGGCCTTGTGCTTGGCGGCGGCGGGCAGGGCGCGCGACCACAGCGTGTCGGCCCCCAGATACAGATTGTCCACGACCGAACATTCGTCGGCCACCAGCACTTCCTGAAATACCGTGGCGATGCCCGCCGCCCGCGCTTCGGAGGGGGAGGCGGGGGCGTGGCCGAGCACCGAGACCTGCCCGGCATCCAGCGGCAGCACGCCGGACAGCACCTTGGCCAGTGTGCTCTTGCCGCAGCCATTGCCGCCGACGATGGCGTGAATTTCACCCATCGCGGCGCTGAAATTGCAGCCGTCCAGCGCGCGGGTCACGCCGAACGCCTTGCGCGCGCCCACCACCGCGATACCGCCGGTGGCCGCCGCCGGGGCTTCGGAGGAATGCGCCTCCGCGGGGTGTTGTCCGGGCGGGGTGTCGCTGGCCATCTGCGGAATGCCTAAACCGAATTCGGGGGCGGCGTTACCGCCACCCCCGTCATCGGAACGCGGCTCAGCCCTTGTAGGCTTCGGGATCGGCCGGGCGCAGGAAGAAGTTGTTCAGATAGGCCGGATCGCTGCCCCAGTTGGCGGGGCCCACGTTCAGCCACTTATCCGAATCCTCGCTGCAATCTTCCGGCAGCGCCTTCTTGACATCTTCGAAGCCGAACTTGATCGGGTCCACCAGCACGGACTGGATCTTCGGGCCCTGGCCCTCCAGCGTGCGCATCATGATGTTCCAGGTCAGTTCGATGTCGTCGCCCGGCGGCCACACATGGAAGGCGCCGCTGACGTAGTTCGGGTTCTTGCGCCAGTAGCACAGCGCGCCGAGTTCACCGCCGATGGTCACCGGAATCATCGGGCGGCCGGACTGCTTCAGCGCGCGCAGCACGCCGAGTTCGGCGGCCGACTGCACGACGATGCCATCCAGCTTGCCCGGATGCGTGGCGAGCCACTTCTGCACTTCGCCCTGCGCGACCTGATCGGTCCACATGCCGGCCACGTCGCCGGTGATCTTCACGTCCTTGTTGGCGGCAATGCCGGCCTTGATGCCGTGGTCCTGGCTGTCCGAGCCCGAGGTGCCCGGAATGCCTTCAACCACCAGCACGTTGCCCTTCTTGCCGATTTCGTCGGAAATCCACTGGCCGAGCTGGAAGCCCGCCAGCTGATAGTTCACCGACGAGTTCACCGCGTAGGGGGAGGTGAGGTAGCCGGTGAACGAGAAGGTCGGCACGCCCTTGTCGTAGGCGTATTTCACCGTCTGGTTCAGCGCGGTCGGGTTCGAGCAGCAGACGATGATCGCGTCCACGCCCTGGTCGACCAGCTGGCGCATCTGCTGGATCTGGGTCGAATCCTTCAGATTCGACTGGGTGATGATGACCTCCTTGATCAGGCCGAGCTTCTTCCACTTGGGAATGATCTCGTTCTGCAGGCGGTCCATGGCCGCGGCGCGCCACGTGTTGCCAGCGTAGGAGCTGGCGTAGCCGATGGTCCACGGCGGCGACTTCTTGGCCTTGAAGTCGCGATAGGCGCTGGCCGCGATGGGCTGCGCCGGATCGAGCATGGCCTTGTCGTACAGGCGCTTCTGCACATCCGGCGGCAGTTCATCCAAACCGGCGGCGAACGCGCCGCCGCACATGGCGGTCAGCACGGCCGCCAGGACTGTCGCTTTACCGAACAGCTTCATGTTTCCTCCCCCGCCGACGCGCCGTTTGTAGGGCCGTCAGCTTGATTGCTGTGATAGCCAGCCGCCGTACCGTGGGTCCGCGTGCCGCCGCAGCCTGCGCATGTTCAATGGATTGAACAGCTATCGACAGATTGAACTTTGCCGCCCGTGCCTTGCGGCGTCAAGGGGATGGCCCGCGCCGCCTATCCCTCGAACACGATCACTTGCCGCACCGCCTTGCCTTCGTGCAGGCGGTCGAAGCCGGTGTTGATCTCGTCCAGGCTCAGCGTGCCGCTCATCAGGCGGTTCACCGGCAGGCGTCCGGCGCGGTACAGCGCCACGAAGCGCGGAATGTCGCGTGCGGGCACGCAGGTGCCGATATAGCTGCCCTTCAGGCTGCGCTCCTCGGCCACCAGTTGCACCAGCGGCACTGCCAGCGTGGCGGTGGCCGGCGGCAGACCGGCGGTGACGGTGGTGCCGCCGCGCCTGGTGATCTTCCACGCCAGTTCCATGGCACGCGCGGCACCAGCCATTTCGAAGGCAAAATCGACACCGCCGCCGGTGGCCGCCCGCACCTGCTCGGCGGCGTCCGGGTCACGCGCATTCACGGTGTGGCTGGCCCCCAACTCCCGCGCCAAGGCCAGTTTGTCGTCGGACAGGTCAATCGCCACCACCTGCCGCGCACCCGCCGCGATGGCCCCCAGTACCGAAGCCAGGCCCACGCCGCCAAGCCCGATCACGGCCGCCGCCTGCCCCGGTTGCAGCCGGGCGGTGTTGACCACCGCGCCCACCCCGGTCAGCACCGCGCAGCCAAACAGCGCCGCTTCGGCCAATGGCAACTCACGGTCAATCTTCACCACCGAACGGCGGGACATCACGGCATATTCGGCGAATGCCGAGACGCCGAGATGGTGGTTGATGCTGACCCCCTCGCAGGACAGCCGCCGCTGGCCGGACAGCAACGTGCCCGCCCCGTTGGCTGCGGCCCCCGGTTCGCACAGCGCGGGCCGTCCTTCGGCACAGGGCACGCAATGGCCGCAGCTTGGCATGAACACCATGATCACGTGGTCGCCCACCGCCAGATCGCTGACATCCTCGCCCAATGCCGCCACCACGCCCGCCGCCTCGTGGCCCAGCGCCATCGGCATCGGGCGCGGCCGGTCGCCGTTGATCACCGACAGGTCGGAATGGCACAGCCCGGCGGCGGCGATCTTCACCAGAATCTCACCGCGCCCAGGCGGCGCGAGTTCCACCTCGGTGATGCGCAGCGGCTTGCTGCCGGCGTACGGGGCCGGCGCCCCCATGCGATCCAGGACGGCGGCACGAATTTTCATGGTTGGGATTCCGTCGTTAGACTGAGCGTTTGCGGTCGCCGTTGCGGCGCAGCAGGAACTCGCGCCCCACCTTCACCATCGGCACGCCGTCGTAAGCCACGATGTCGGCGGTGGCGTAGGTCTCGCCCCACAGATCCGGGATGAAACTGCCAGTGCCAACCGTGTCGATGGGCGCGCGCGTGTCGGCCATCACCCGGCACTTGTCCACATTGAAGCCGGAACTGGCGACGATGCGCACGCGCGGATAGCCCGCCGCATCCAGCGCCTCACGCATCCGCCAGATCGCGGCGGCGGAGACGCCGGTGCCGACGAGGTAGCGCAGTTCGGTTTCGCTGCGGTAGCGGCGGATCGCCCCCGGTGCGCGGCGTTCCAGCACGGCGTAGCTTTCCGCCGGGTCCAGCCCCTCCAGAAACCGCCCGCCATGCGTGTCGAGCCGCACCGCCAGTTGCCCGGCCGCGGCCAACTCGGGGAAGCGGCGGCAGACGGCGATGCCGTCGGAGATCTCCCGGCCAAAATAGTCCACCAGCACGGTCAGACCATCGTCCGGAAACGTCTCGTGGAACATTTCCGCCGCCCGCACGGTGGACCCGGCGTAGCCGATCAGCGCATGCGGCATGGTGCCGCGCCCGGACGCGGCACCAAACCAGTGCGCGGTGCCGTCATTGGCGTTGCCGATGAAGCCGGTGGCCCCCTCGCGCCGCGCCGCCTCGCTGCCGACGCTGGCGGCGTAGGCCATCATTTCCTGCATCTCGGCCCCGGCGCAGTGCCGCGCCTCCATGGCCAGAAACCCCACCTGCGGCAGCGCCAGACACATCTGATAGGCGTTGTGCGCCGCCACGCAGGCCGGACCCAGCTTTTGCAGCAGGATCGTCTCAAGGTCGGACAACTGCGCGAAGCTGCCGCTGATATAGACAATCGGCTCACCGGCCCCGGTCCACGAGCCCTCCGGATGCACCACGTCGATGTCGAACGTGGCCCCGCGCGCCTCGCCCACGGTACGCAGCCAGTCCAGCATCAGCCGGGGGGCCGCGATCACCGGGCGGCGCAGGAACACCGCGTAGGTCACGCGCTTGTCGCCGAAGCGCGAGACCACCGCGCGGGTGCGGTTGAAGTAGACGTCGGTGCGGGCGGCGATATCGCGTTCGAGACCTGCGGCCGCTGTATCGCCGTCCGGCATGACTATTGCGCCGCGACGGCCGGGCGTTCCACCACTGGCTGGCGACGGGCCTTGAGTTCCTCGGCGACCAGAAACGCCAGTTCCAACGACTGCTCGGCGTTCAGGCGCGGATCGCAGAAGGTCTCGTAGCTGCGCGACAGGTCGGCTTCGGTGAGCATGTGCGCGCCGCCGACACATTCGGTCACGTCACGGCCGGTCATTTCCACGTGCACGCCGCCCGCCCAGGTGCCCTCGGCGGCATGGGCGTCGAAGAAGCCGCGCACTTCGCCCAGAATCGAGTCGAAGTTGCGGGTCTTCAGCTTGGCGGCGGTCGAGATGGTGTTGCCGTGCATCGGGTCGCACAGCCACACCACCTTGCGGCCCTCACGCTGCACCGCGCGCAGCAGCGGCGGCAGCAGTTTTTCCACCTTGTCGGCGCCCATGCGCGAAATCAGCGTCAGGCGGCCGGGTTCGTTGGCCGGGTTCAGCGTGTCGATCAGACGCAGCAGGTCATCAATCGGCGTGGTCGGGCCGACCTTCAGACCCAGCGGGTTCTTCACGCCGCGCAGGAATTCCACATGCGCGTGGTCCGGCTGGCGGGTGCGGTCGCCGATCCACAGGAAGTGGGCCGAGCACGCGTACCAATCGCCCGAGGTGCTGTCCACGCGGGTCAGGGCCTGCTCGTACGGCAGCAGCAGCGCCTCATGGCTGGTAAAGAAATCGGTCTCGCGGATTTGCGGAATGCTCTGGCTGGTCATGCCGCAGGCGGCCATGAAGCCCAGCGTCTCGTCGATCCGGTTGGCCAGATCCTGATAGCGCGCGGCCAGCGGCGAGCGGGCGACGAAGCCGAGGTTCCAGCGATGCACCTCGTGCAGATCGGCATAACCGCCGGTGGCGAAGGCGCGCAGCAGGTTCAGCGTGCCTGCCGACTGGAAATAGCCGGTCTCCATGCGCGCCGGATCGGGGATGCGCGCCTCGGCGGTGAATTCCGGTCCGTTGATGATGTCGCCGCGATAGGTCGGCAGCGTCTCGCCACCCAGCGTCTCGGTGTCGCTGCTGCGCGGCTTGGCGAACTGCCCGGCCATGCGGCCCATCTTCACGACGGGAACCGACGCGCCGAAGGTCAGCACCACGGCCATCTGCAGCAGCACCCGGAAGGTGTCGCGGATGATGTTGGCGGTGAAGTCGTTGAAGCTTTCGGCGCAGTCGCCGCCCTGCAGCACGAAGGCCTTGCCTTCGGCCACTTGCGCCAGCGCCGCCTTCAGCCGCCGCGCCTCACCGGCAAACACCAGCGGCGGATACTGGCGCAGCTTGGCCTCGGTCGCCGCCAGCTTTTCCGGGCTGGGATAGGCCGGAACCTGCTTGATCGGGCGGTTGCGCCAGGAATCGGGGGACCAGGTGGACGACATTGCTTCAGGCTCCAGGACCGGCCGAGACCATCGGCCGGGGAATACGTGCGGGTTATCCATCGAAATGGCGGCGAAGGCTACTGCCAGCTAGGGGGTTTGCATCAAGGCAGGCGCGCTATCCGCCCAGCCCCGCCTCCGCCGCCCCCATCCCGGCCATCTCGGCCACATCCTGCTGCTTCGGCCCCTCGGTCACGCGGGTGCGCGTGCGCAGCGTGACGAACTCCTCGGCCGCTGTCGGGTGGATGCCCACGGTGCGGTCGAAATCCTGCTTTGTCGCGCCGCAATTAATGGCAATCGACAGGCCCTGCATGATCTCGGCGGCATCCTCACCCAGCATATGCGCGCCCACCACAATCTGACTGGCCTGATCCACGATCAGCTTCATCAGCGTCTTTCGCGCCCGCCCGGTCAGCGTGTGGCGCATCGGGGTGAAGCGGGAAATGTACACATCCACCGTGCCGCGCTCGGCGGCTTCGGCTTCGGTCAGACCCACGGTTGCAACCGGCGGGCTGCAGAACACGGCGGTGGCAACCCGGTGCAGATCCCAATGGCGCGGGCCGGGGCCGAACAGGCGGTCGGCCAGCGAATGCCCCTCTGCAATCGCCACGGGTGTCAGGTTCAACCGGTCGGTCACGTCGCCGATTGCGTAGATGTGCCCCACGCTGGTGCGGTGCTGGGAATCCACCATCACTGCCCCGGACTTGCCGGTGGCAACCCCGGCGGCTGCCAGACCGAGCCCTTCGGTATTGGCCACGCGCCCGATGGCGGCGAACACCAGATCGGTATCGAGCACGCTGCCATCGCTCAGGAACACGCGGCTGGCCGCGCCATTGGCTTCCACCCGCAGCGGCGTGACACCCGGATGCAGCACCATGCCCGACGAGGTCAGCGCCTCGGCGGTGGCGGTGCGGATGTCTTCGTCGAAGCCGCGCAACGGCAGCGGCTGGCGCATCACCACATCCACGTGGCTGCCCAGACCGTTGAAAATGGTGGCGAATTCCAGCGCGATATAGCCGCCGCCCAGCATCGTCACCCGCTGCGGCCGCTCGGGCAGATAGAACGCGGCGTCGGAGACGATGCAGTGCTCGGCCCCCGGAAATCGGGGCATCTGCGGCCGCCCGCCGGAGGCGATCACAATGCGCTCGGCCGTGACCACCTGATCGCCCACCTGCAGCGTGTGCGCGTCGATAAAGCTGGCGCGGGCTTCGAACACCTGCGCGCCTGCGCCGTTCAACAGCTTGACGTAGATGCTGTTGAGCCGGTTGATCTCGGCGTCCTTGTTGGCAATCAGGCGGGCCCAGTCATGGGTGCCCTGCTCGCCGTTCCAGCCGAAGCCGCGCGCATCGGCCGCGCTGCTGCCGTATTCGGCGGCCATCACCATCAGTTTCTTCGGCACGCAGCCCACGTTCACGCAGGTGCCGCCCCAGAACCGCTCCTCCGCCACGCCCACCCGCGCGCCGTGCGAGGCGGCAATGCGCGCACACCGCACGCCGCCGCTGCCGCCGCCGATGACGAACAGGTCGAAGTCGTATTGGGTCACAATGATGTCCTACAACCGGGCGTCAACCGCCGAGTCCCTGCAGATATTTGTGCACGAAGGCGATCGCCATGCTGCCCTCGCCGACGCCCGAGGCGATGCGCTTGACCGATCCGGCGCGCACGTCGCCGATGGCAAAGATGCCGGGTGCCGTGGTTTCCAGCAGGAACGGGTCGCGTGCGCCGGTCCATCCGGCACGGGCGGCATCGGCTCCGGCGAGCACATAGCCGTTCGCATCGCGCGCCACCCCGGCGGGCAGCCATTGGGTGGAGGCATCGGCACCAATCAGGATGAACAGCGCCGCAGCATCGTGCCGTGTGGTGGTCTTGCTGCCGCTGTTGGCGATTTCGACGGCTTCAAGATGGCTTGTGCCATGCACCGCGACCACCTCCGACCGCAGCGCCACCAGCACGTTGGACTTGGTCTGCAACTGCCGGATCAGATAGTGCGACATGCTTTTCGCCAGATCGCCGCCGCGCACCACGAGCGTGACGGTGCGGGCGTGGTTGGCGAAGAACATCGCCGCCTGACCCGCCGAGTTGCCGGCGCCGATCAGGAAAATATCCTTACCCTGGGTCGATTGCGCCTCGCTGCGCGCGGCCCCGTAGTAAACACCCTTGCCGTTCAGCCGGTCGAGTGACGCCACCGCCAGCCGCCGCCACGCGACGCCCATCGCCAGAATGATGGATTTGGCGCGCAGCGTCTCGCCGCCATCCAGCGTCAGCGTGCGCGCTGCCACGTCCAGCGCCTCGACGGTGCGCGTCACCACCACTTCGGCGCCCAGGCGCTTGGCCTGATTCAGCGCCCGGCTGGCCAGTTCGTCGCCGGAGACGCCGAACGGGAAGCCGAGGTAGTTTTCGATGCGCGACGAGGTGCCAGCCTGCCCGCCGGGGGATGCGCGTTCCAGCATCAGCGTGCTCAGCCCCTCGGACGCGCCATACACCGCCGAGGTCAGCCCGGCGGGGCCGGCACCGACGATCACCACGTCGTACTCGTCGCGTTCCGGCCTGACCGACAGGCCCAGCGCCGGGGCCAGGCGGCGTACATCCGGGGTCCGCAACCCGGTGCCATCGCGCAGTTGCACGAACGGGTATGGTCCCTCCGCCGCCGCTGGCCCGCAGGACAGCTTGGCCACCAGCGGATCCTCGGGCAGCAGGAAGTCGAATGGCACCCGGTTGCCATGCAGGAAGGTCCGCAAGTCCTGCACCGCCGGGTCGAAGCGCGGCCCCACCACCACCAGATCGGGCTCCGGCGGCTTGGCGGCGATGCTGCGCAGGCCCTCGATGCGCGACGCCGCTGCAGTGCCGAGGCGCGCGGAAATGTCCGGCGCCATGGCGGCAAGGGTGTGAAATTCCTTGGGGCCAACCCGTGTGACCCGCGACGGCAGCACCGCGCGCATGCTGGCCGGAAACGGGGTGTTCAGCACCATCGGTGCCTCGCCAAACAATGCGCCAGGCAGGCGGTTGCCGATCACGCGCTCCACCCCGTCCACCAGCTTGGTCACTTCCATGTGACCCTCGATGGTGATGTACAGTGCCCGGGTGTCGCCTTCCTGCACGATGTATTCGCCCGGCACGACGCGGATGTCCGGCACGCAGCCCGACAGATAGCCGAGTTCCTCGCTGCCGAGGCCATCGAACAGCGGGATTTTGGCGAGTTCTTCAGGTGAGATCATCGCAGCAGCCGCCTACGCGCCGATCCCGCCGAGGCAGACATATTTGATCTCCAGATAGTCCTCGATGCCGTATTTCGAGCCTTCGCGGCCCAGACCCGAGGACTTCACGCCGCCGAACGGGGCGACTTCGGTGGAGATCAGCCCTTCATTGGCGCCCACCATGCCGTATTCCAGCGCCTCGGCCACACGGAACACGCGGCCGATGTCGCGGGCGTAGAAATAGGCTGCCAGACCGAACTCGGTGTCGTTGGCCATCTGGATGGCCTCTTCCTCGGTCTTGAAGCGGAACAGCGGTGCCACCGGGCCGAAGGTCTCGTCACGGAAAATCTCGGCGTCGCGGGTCACGCCGGTCAGCACGGTGGGCTGGAAGAAATTGCCGCCGAGTTGATGGCGGTGCCCGCCCGAAGCGATTTTCGCACCCTTGGCCAGCGCGTCGGCGATATGCGCTTCCACCTTGGCAACGGCGGCCTGATTGATCAGCGGGCCCTGCGTGACGCCCGCATCCATGCCGTTGCCAACTTTCAGCTTGGCCACGGCGGCGACGAGTTTTTCGGTAAACGCCTCATACACGCCGTCCTGTACCAGAATGCGGTTGGCGCACACGCAGGTCTGCCCGGTGTTGCGATACTTGCTGACCATCGCCCCCTGCACGGCGGCATCCAGATCGGCGTCGTCGAACACGATGAACGGGGCGTTGCCGCCGAGTTCCATGCTGGTCTTCTTCACCGTCGGCGCGCACTGCGCCAGCAATTTGGCCCCCACTTCGGTGCTGCCGGTGAAGGTGAGCTTGCGGACCAGCGGGTTGGACGAGAGTTCGCCGCCGGTCTCGGCGGCAGGGCCGGTGATGATGTTGCACACGCCCGCCGGGAACCCGGCGCGCTCGGCCAGCACTGCGATGGCCAGTGCCGAAAACGGCGTCTGGCTCGCTGGGCGGATCACCCCGGTGCAGCCCGCCGCCCAGCCCGGGCCGGTCTTGCGGGTGATCATTGCCGCCGGGAAATTCCACGGTGTGATCGCCGCGAACACGCCGATGGGTTCCTTCTGCACAATAATGCGGCGCCCGCGCGCGTTCTGCGGAATGGTGTCGCCGTAGACGCGCTTGCCTTCCTCGGCGAACCACTCGATGAAGCTGGCGGCATAGGCGATCTCGCCCTTGCTTTCGGTCAGCGGCTTGCCTTGCTCGGCGGTCATGATGATGGCGAGGTCATCGGCATTGGCCAGCATCAGGTCGTTCAGGCGGCGCAGGATGGCGGCGCGTTCCTTGGCGGTGTGGGCGCGCCACGCCGGTTGCGCGCGATTGGCCGCCTCGATGGCCGCCCGCGTCTCGGCGGCGGACAGCGACGGCACGGTGCCGACGGCTTCGCCGGTGGCCGGGTTGCGCACGGTGATGGTGTTGCCGCTGGCCGCCTCGATCCATTTGCCATCGACGAAATTCGCCTGCCGGAACAGGCTGGGGTCTTTCAACGGCAGGGGGGCGACTTGGTTCAGCATGATGTGTCTCCGGACGCGTTCGGCAAAACATAGGACGCGGGTGGGAAGATGTCAGCCTGCCCCGGCGCCGGGCCGGGCATGGCTCGTGCCGCGATGACGCACGCCGCGGGGTTCGCGCCGGTGAGTGCGCCGGATGCGCGCGTGCTGGTTCTCGGCACGCTGCCGGGGCCGATGTCGTTGCAAATGGGGAAGTATTACGCGCAGCCGCGCAACGCGTTCTGGCGCGCGATGGCGCCGCTGACCGGCGTGGCGGCGGATTCGGACTACGCCGCGCGGCTGGACGGTTTGCTGAAGCAGCGCATCGCGCTGTGGGATGTGTGCGCGGCGGCGGTGCGGCCCGGGGCGCTGGATGCCTCGATCGTGCCGGGTAGCGTGCAGGTGAATGATTTTGCGGCGTTTTTCATGGCGCACACGCAGGTGCGGTTGATCGCGTTCAACGGCGCGACGGCGGCACGGCTGTTTGTGCGGCATGGCGTGGCGGTGCCGGATGGCGTGCGGCTGGTGACGTTGCCATCCACCAGTCCGGCCCACGCAGCGATGACGGTGGTGAAGAAGGTACGGGTGTGGGGGGATGGGTTGTTGAAGGCTTGAGAT
>CAIPHQ010000315.1 GCA_903864895.1 uncultured Rhodospirillales bacterium | reverse complement strand
TGGCAAGGTCGATGCGGCGGCGGCTGTGCGGCGGTGTGGTCACCAGCGGCGCAAGCTCGGGCGCGTAGCCCGCACGGCGCAGCGCGGCTTCCAGCAGCGCGGATTTCCACGCGCCATAGGCGTCCGGTTGCCAGTGCTGCACCGCGCATCCGCCGCACGCGCCGAAATGCGGGCAGGGCGCGGCGATGCGCTCGGCACTGGGGGTGGCGATGGTGTCGATCTCGGCGGCCCAGCCCTCGCCGCGCTTGGCGGTGGGGCGGACGCGTACGATTTCGCCCGGCAGTGTGCCTGCCACATAGACCGGCGTGCCGTCGCGCAGCACCGCCATGCCGTCGCCATCGGCGCCGAGGCGCGCGATAGTGACATCGGCAGGTGGCGGCAGGGTGGCCGGGCGCTGGCCCGGCCTTGGCCGGGTGATCAGGCGCCGAACGCCGAAAGGCCGGTTTGCGCCCGGCCCAGAATCAGCGCGTGCACGTCATGCGTGCCTTCGTAGGTGTTCACCGCCTCAAGGTTCAGCACATGGCGGATCACATGATACTCATCGGCAATGCCGTTACCGCCGTGCATGTCGCGCGCGGTGCGGGCGATATCCAGCGACTTGCCGCAGGAATTGCGCTTGCACAGGCTGATCATCTCGGGCGCGCCTTTGCCCTCATCCATCAGCCGTCCCAGACGCAGCACCGATTGCAGCCCGAGCGTGATCTCGGTCTGCATGTCGGCCAGCTTTTTCTGGATCAACTGCGTGGCGGCCAGCGGGCGGCCGAACATCATGCGCTGCATGGTGTAGTCGCGCGCGGCGTGCCAGCAGAATTCGGCAGCCCCCAGCGCACCCCATGAAATGCCGTAGCGGGCGTTGTTCAGGCAGCTGAACGGACCGCGCAGACCCTTCACGCCGGGCAGCATGTTCTCGGCGGGCACGAACACGTCCTGCATGGCAATCTGGCCGGTGATGCTGGCCCGCAGGCTGAACTTGCCCTCGATCTTCGGCGCACTCAGCCCCGCCATGCCCTTTTCCAGCACGAAGCCGCGAATATCGCCGGCATCGTCCTTGGCCCACACCACGAACACCTCAGCCACCGGCGAGTTGCTGATCCAGGTTTTCGTACCGTTCAGCACGTAGCCGCCATCCACCGCCCGGGCGCGCGTGCGCATCGAAGACGGGTCGGACCCGGCATCCGGCTCGGTCAGGCCGAAGCAGCCAATCCATTCGCCGCTGCGCAGCCTGGGCAGATAGCGGTCCTTCTGCGCGTCCGAGCCGAACGCGTAGATCGGGTACATCACCAGGGAGGACTGCACCGAGAACGCGCTGCGATAGCCGGAATCCACGCGCTCGATCTCGCGCGCAATCAGGCCGTAGCTCACGTAGCTCACGCCCGCGCAGCCGTGGCTGTGCAGGGTCGGGCCAAGGAAGCCCAATTCGCCCATCTCGGTCATGATGTCGCGGTCGAACCGCTCATGCCGGTGCGCTTCCAGAATGCGCGGGAACAGTTTTTCCTGGCAGAACTGGTGCGCCATGTCGCGGATGGCGCGCTCGTCCTCGCTGAGTTGGCCCTCCAGCAGCAGCGCGTCGTCCCATTTGAACTCTGGCAGCTTGGCCTTGGGTGCGATCACGTTCATGCCTCGGTCTCCATCTCCTCCGCGCGGTGGTCAGCCCGGCGCGGGCGGGCGGCGATCAGCATGAACGCCGGTGTGTCGTCACCAAAGCCCAGCACGGACGGGCCAAGATCGTCATCGCGGCGGCGCTCACGGCGCGGGAAGCGGTCCGGGTAGTCGGCGCGGGGAAACTCGCGGGCCGGTTCCGGGCGCGGGGCCACGGCTTCGGCGCGGCGCGGTTGTGGCCGGGCGGCCTCGGCACGCGGAGCGTCGCGGACAATCTCGGCACGCGGTTCAACCGCGCGGGGTTCGGCGGCCCGCTGTTCTGCGCCGCGCGGCGCGGCGGCGGGGCGGCGTTCGCGCTTGGGTTCGGTGCGGTCGGGCCGCTCGCCGCGTTCGGCGCGGTCGCCGTCAGCGGCCTTGCGCGGCGCGGCATCGCGGCGCGGTTCGGGCTTGCCGCCCTTGGCCACCGGCTTGCCCCGGCCACGGCCACGGCGGCGGCCATCGCCCTCGGCCCACTCAACAGCGTCCAGACCCTCGATCTGCATCCGCTCGATGGGGGTGCCGGTGAGTTTCTGAATGGCTTCCACCGCCAGACGGTCATCCGGCGTGGCCAGCATGAAGGTGCGGCCTTCACGCCCGGCGCGGCCGGTCCGGCCGATACGGTGCACGTAGTCTTCCGAATGCACCGGCACGTCGAAATTGAACACATGGCTCAACCCGCCGATGTCGATGCCGCGCGCCGCCACGTCCGAGCAGCACAGCAGGCGCAATTCGTTGGCCTTGAACTTCTCCAGCGTGGCAAACCGCGCGGGCTGCGCCATGTCGCCATGCAGCGCGCCGACGCTGAAGCCGTGGCGTGTCAGCGACTTGTGCAGAATGTCCACGTCGCGCTTGCGGTTGCAGAAGATCAGCGCGTTCTGCACGTCCTCACTGCGGATCAGGCGGCGCAGTGCCTCGCGCTTGTCATGCTCGGCCACCAGCGTGATGCGCTGGGTGATCAGCGTCGCCACCGAGGCGGGCTTGCTGACCGAGATCATTTTCGGGTTTTGCAGGAACGCGTCGGCCAGCCGCTTGATTTCCGGGGCCATCGTGGCGCTGAAGAACAGCGTCTGCCGGTTGGCGGGCAGCAGGCTGACAATGCGCTCCACATCGGGGATGAACCCCATGTCCAGCATCCGGTCGGCTTCGTCGATCACCAGCACGCGGGTGTCGGTCAGCAGCAGGCCCCCGCGCTCGAACATGTCGATCAGGCGGCCGGGGGTGGCGATCAGCACGTCCACGCCGCGCATCAGCACGTCTTTCTGATCCTGCATGCTTTCGCCGCCGATGATCAGCGCGTGGTTCAGCTTCAGGTGCTTGCCGTATTTGACGAAGTTTTCCGCCACCTGCAGCGCCAGTTCGCGCGTCGGCTCCAGAATCAGGCTGCGCGGCATCCGAGCGCGGGCGCGCGAGCCGG
>CAIPHQ010000314.1 GCA_903864895.1 uncultured Rhodospirillales bacterium | reverse complement strand
TGCGAGGCCTGCGGGACCGAGCACACGCAGTGGCACGCGGCATGTCCTGCATGCCATACGCCAGGCCGGGTGACATGGGGCGTGCGGCCGATGGCGCTGCTGAACGGCTGAACTTCGAAGCCGGACTTGCCAACCAAGGGGGGCCAGATAGCCCCCTTGGATGCGGCTCTAGAAATCAAAATAATAAAAATATTTTATTGGGAATTTATTTTGGGAAATGCCCACGATATCTGCACTGCTAGAGTGATGATATTATTTTCTGATATATATATTGTAGTTGAATATTAATCGGCAATTATATGCATAACAGCAATTAATTTAAAGTATCCAGCGGCCAAGTTGCGCTTGCCATCCCGCCATATTAAGCTTTCGATCGTTTGACGCGAGTTGGACCGGACGAATAGCAGCAACAACTTTATGTGTGGAGACGAATGATGCGGTCAAGCGCGAGTACTCGCTTATCGTTGTTGTTTGTGTTGGCTGCGATGGCAATACCCCTCTGGCCGTTCCCATCGAGCGCCGAGACGCGCGTGTTTTCACGTGCAGGAGGCTGGCAGGCTTGGGGTGGCACTGCCAACGATGGCACTAAGGTTTGCGGCGTTTCGGCGCAAGGCGGCGGGCGTTGGATCGGGATCAAGTATTTTGAAAACGAAAAGCATTTAACTATTCAATTGTCTAAAGACAACTGGAAAGTTAAAAATGGCGCAGAAATTGATGTTTCAATGCGAATCGACAGTGAATCGCCTTGGACTGCGACAGCAACCGGCTTTCACATGAGCGGCGGTGATGGCGCGCTGGAATTCCACGTTGGGATCAACAACCTGGCTAGATGGATGCAAGAATTCCGGGATGGAGAAGAAATGATCATCGACTTTCCAGATACATCTGCGGATGGCTGGCGCGTGGATTTACGCGGCACGAATGACATTTCCAACGATTTCGGCCGCTGCCTGAACGCAATCATGTGAACAGGCAGAGGGGGTTCTACCGCCCCCGCACCTCAAACGTGAACTCGCTCGCCCCGGTCGTCATCGGGTCCAGCGACAGCCGGTGTTCCAGTGGCGGGAAAGCACGGCTGCGGCAGTCCTGGCGGTCGCACAGGCGGCAGGACTGGCCGATGCCCACCACGGCGCGGTCAAGATCCAGTCCGTCCGCATAGACAATCTCCCCGGCATGGGCGATGGCGGCACCCATGGCGATCACATGCACCGGCGGCGGTTCACCCCAGTGTGAGGCAGCACCGGTCACGCTGCGGGCGAAGCACAGGAACGTGGCGCCATCGGGCAATTGCGCCACCTGCACCCGCATCGCGCCCGGTGTGGCGAAGGCGGTGTGCACCACCCAGCGCGGGCAGGAACTGCCGTAGCGGGCGAACGGAAAGCCCGCGCCGGAAAACCGCTTGGAAATGTTGCCCGCCGGATCGGCGCGCAGAAAGAAAAACGGCACGCCGCGCAGGCCGGGGCGTTGCAAACTCGACAGACGCTGGCACGCCTGTTCGAAACTCACGCCGAAGCGCGCCGCCAGCGCCTCCACATCATGGCGCAGTGTGCGGGCGGCGGCGTGATAGGCGGTGTAGGGCATCAGCAAGGCGGCCGCTGCGTAGTTCAGCAGGCCGATGCGGATCAGCGCCGCCGCCTCGGTGGAACTCGGCGTGGCCGCCTCGATGATGCCCTCGATGGTATCGCGCATTTCCAGCAGCGCCACCTGAAACGCCAGATAAAAACCCCGGCTTTCGCGCGGCACCATGTCGGACAGATGCAGTGAGCGCGCCTGCGGGTCGTAGCGGCGCAGCGCGCCCTCCAGCGGGCCGACGGTCACCGTCAGGCCATGGCGGCGGCGCAGGCGTTCGGCGATGGCGTGGTTGGCTTCCGAAGGGGTCGCGGCGAGTTCGACCAGCAGCGCCTCGGCGGCAGTTTCGATGGCCGGGACGTGGTTGGCGTGGTCATTGAACAGGTCGCGCGCTTCTTCCGTCGGCAGCAGAATCCGCCGCCCGCTGGGCAGCGCGATGCCGCCCGAATCCTCACGCGCCACCCTCCACGCGCGATACAGCGCCAGAATGGCGCGCGCGGCGGCGGGGCTGCCCCCGGCCAGCGCCGCAATCTCGTCCTCGGGCACCGCATCGGCGCCCAGCAACGGGTCGGCGAAGGTTTCGCGCAATTGCACTTCCAGTTGCCGCTCGGTGGTGCCGGACAGCGTGGTCAGGTCCACGCGCAAGGTCTCGGCCACCTTGATCAGCAGGGCGGCCGTCACACCGCGCTGGTCGTGTTCGATCAGGTTCAGATAGCTGGCCGAAATGCCCAACTGCACTGCCAGCGCCTGCTGCGTCATCCCCCGCTCCTGCCGCAGCCGCCGCACGCTGCGGCCGATCATCGGTCGGGCCATCTTGTAACACCTTTACAGTTTTTCCAGCGTCAACGTGAAGAACATTACCCAATTGCACGCTATGACGCATTTTCCAGATAAACTTCTCCCGGGCAATGTGAATTATTCACTCCACGACCAAACCTACGGAGAGCCTGATGCGCCCGACCCCGACCCTGACCCGCTCCCCCGACGGCATGCCGTCTGGCCTGCCCCATGACGGCGACCGTTTCGCCGGCATCGTGCGCGACTACACGCCGGCCGAGGTCGAAAGGCTCGCGGGCAGCTTCCGGGTCAAGCACACGCTGGCCGAGATGGGCGCGCGCCGCCTGTGGCAGTTGCTGAAGACCGAGCCTTTCGTGAACACGCTGGGGGCGCTGACCGGCAATCAGGCGGTGCAGCAGGTGAAGGCCGGGCTGAAAGCCATCTACCTGTCCGGCTGGCAGGTGGCGGCGGACGCCAATTCGGCCGGGCAGATGTATCCCGACCAGTCGCTGTATCCGGTGGATTCGGTGCCCACCGTGATCAAGCGCATCAACGCCGCGCTGCGCCGCTGCGACCAGATTGCCCATATGGAAGGCGACCACACCACGCAGTGGATGGCGCCGGTCATCGCCGATGCGGAAGCGGGCTTCGGCGGGCCGCTGAACGCCTATGAACTGATGCGCGCGATGATCGAGGCGGGTGCCGCAGGGGTGCATTTTGAAGACCAGCTGGCCAGCGAGAAGAAATGCGGCCATCTGGGCGGCAAGGTTCTGGTGCCGATCAGCCAGCACATCCGCACGCTGAACGCGGCGCGTCTGGCCGCCGATGTGGAAGGTGTGCCCACCGTGCTGCTGTGCCGCACCGACGCGCACAGCGCGCAGTTGCTGACCACCGATGTGGACGAGCGCGACCGCCCGTTCATTGGCCGCGACCGCACCGCCGAGGGCTTCTTCCGTATCACGCCGGGCAAGGGCGTGGACTACGCCATCGCCCGCAGCCTCGCCTACGCGCCATATGCCGACCTGCTGTGGTGGGAGACCAGCGAGCCCAATCTGGCGGAGGCCGAGCGCTTCGCCAACGAGATCGCCAAGCGCTTCCCCGGCAAGATGCTGGCTTATAACTGCTCGCCCAGCTTCAACTGGAAGAAGAAGCTGTCGGTGCAGCAGATGGAAAGCTTCCAGCGCTCCATCGGCGCGATGGGCTACAAGTTCCAGTTCGTCACGCTGGCCGGGTTCCACAGCCTGAACTACGCGATGTTCCAGCTGGCGCATGGCTACAAGGACCGCGGCATGGCGGCGTATTCCGAGTTGCAGGAAGCCGAGTTCGCTGCCGAACCGCAGGGCTACACCGCCACACGCCACCAGCGCGAAGTGGGCGTGAGCTACTTCGATGCGGTGGCAACGACCGCCTCGGGCGGGCGCTCGTCCACCACCGCGTTCGCGGGCAGCACCGAGCAGGACCAGTTCCACGACCACGCCGAGGCCCCGGTGGCCGCCGCGCAGCACGACCATGACGACGGTCTGGTGCACGGCCACGAATGGGCCACCAGCGCACCGAACTGGCAGTAACCGCGCATCACGGGCATGCCATCTGGCGCGCCCGGCTTGCGGCCGTTGGGAGGCGGCCGTACGCTCCCCCGCAAGACCGCGCAACAGCGGCACACCGGGGGAGCGTTCCATGCGGAAATTGCGAATCGGCATCGTCGGCGCGGGCTGGATGGGCAAGGTGCACGCCATGTCCTACCGCACCGCGCGCAGCGCCTTCGGGCCAGACCCGGCAGAGCCGGTGCTGGCTGCAATGGCGGATCTGAATCTGGACATGGCACAGCGGGCCGCGCACGAGTTCGCCATCGAACATGCGGTGGACGACTGGCGGCGCATCATCGACGACCCCAGCATCGACATCGTCGATATCTGCACGCCCAACGACATGCATTTCGACGTGGCGATGGCAGCGCTTGCCGCGGGCAAGCATGTGTATTGCGAAAAGCCGCTGGCCAACACGACCGATCTGGCGCGCCAGATGGCCGAGGCCGCCGCGCGCGCGGGTGTGGTGACGCTGGTGGGGTTCAACTACATCCAGAACCCGGTGCACGGTCTGGGCCGCGCCGCCATCGCGCGCGGCGATCTGGGCGATCCCACCTATGTAAGGCTGTTTTTCAATTCGGATTTCATGTCCGACCGGAGCCTGCAACACACATGGCGCAACGACATCACCCGCGCGGGCAGCGGCGTCGTGGGCGATATCGGCGCGCATTGCCTGAGCTATTTCTATCATCTGGTGGATCGCGAGATTGAAGAAGTACTGTGCGATCTTCGCGTGGTGGTGCCGGACCACGCCGCCCCGCTGTCGGCGGGCGGGTTCCGCATGGGCGCGCAGGGCGATGCCAGCAAGCGCATTCCCAACACCACCGACGACATCGCCACCGTGATGTTCCGCTTTGCCGGCGGCGGCACCGGGCATATGGAAACCAGCCGCGTGTCCACCGGCATCCGCTTCGACATCGGCTACGACATCATCGGCAGCAAAGGCTCGCTGCGCTACAATTACGAACGGATCAACGATCTGGAATTGTACCGCGACACCGGCCCGCTGGAGCAGCGCGGTTACACGCGCATGCAGATGGGGCCGACGGATTCCCGCTACGCCGCGCTGCTGCCGGTGCCCGCGCTGGGGCTGGGCTACAACGACTACAAGGCGATGGA
>CAIPHQ010000313.1 GCA_903864895.1 uncultured Rhodospirillales bacterium | reverse complement strand
GAACTGCGCGCCGCCTTCGGCCACCCGGACCTTGGCATCTATGGGGAGGTGATCGAAGGCGGGCGGATCAGCGTGGGCGACGCGCTGGAGCCGATGCCGGTTTAGCGGCCCGGCTGCCAGCTTGCTGCAAGCCATCGCGCGCATACCGGCCCGGCCGCCGCAGATTGTCTGCGGCACCGCAAGGCCGGAGCCCCACTCGTGCAGCATCGCAATCTTGGCATTTCACTCCTCGCCGCCGCAGTCTTCGCCATCGCCGGTCCTGCTGCCGCGTCGGACTGGTTCGATCTCAGCCAGCACAAATGGTCATTCGTGGTGGAGGCCGGGCCGCAATTTGCCCCTTCGCTGGAGGTCTCCGGTGCCTATCAGGCCAATGCCACCCATGGCTGGGGCGGGACCAACCCGGATATTCGGGTCGAGGCGTGGTTCAACCGGCCCGGCGGGCTTGATCTTGGCATCGTCGTGCAGCCGCTGTTCGACAAGTTCAGTGGCACACTGTCCAATGATGTCGACGTCAAGGGCCAGCATTTCGCCAACGGTGCCCCGGCCTCGTTCGATTTTCAGTTTCCGTCCGTCCGCTTTACCGGAAATTATCCGGTGTGGTCGGACGGCAACGCCGAACTGCGCCTCGGTGCCTCGCTGATCGTGCGCTACACCAGTGAGACGCTGACCAGCGGACCTCAGCGCGTTCAGGTCACCAACACGCTGGGGCTGCCGTTGCTGAACATTCAGGGCAAGATCGGCCTGGGCGGCCGCTGGTCGGGCGTGGCGGCTGCAGATTTCCTGCCTGCGGAGAACGGTACCGGCATCTACGATGCTTTCATCGGCGTCCACTACGCGTTTGACGATCGCGGACGGGCCGTCGAACTCGGCGCACGAACGTTTTACGGCGGCTTTGTCCCCAACAGCGCCAGTTTCCTGAACAACCGCCTCCTGCTGGAAAGCGTGGCCCTGCGGCTGCTGTTCTGATAGGGGGGCGGTATGCGGATTCTGGTGGTTGAGGACGAGCCGGACATGGCGCGGCTGATTGCCGCCCGGCTCGCTGCAGCCGGAATGCTGTGCGACACGGTCCGCAGTTGCGCTGAGGCCGAGGCAGCGATGGCTGTGGCACCTTTTGCGCTGGCACTTGTTGACCGCCGCCTGCCGGATGGCGACGGGGCCGGCCTTGTCCGCCGGTTGCGCCACGCACGGCCGGGCCTGCCGGTCATTCTGGTGACCGCGCTCGACGCAGTCGCGCATCGGGTGCAGGGGCTGGACGCCGGGGCAGACGATTACCTGACCAAGCCGTGTGCCGGTGACGAATTGCTGGCCCGGATCCGTGCCGCGCTGCGCCGCGCGGGCGGTGAGGCCGTGCCGCCCATCACCTGCGGGCGGCTATGTTTCGAACCGGAGCATCGCTGCGTCAGCGTCGGCGGCGCGTCAGTGCATCTGCGCCGCCGCGAACTTGCGGTGCTGGAGGCCCTGATGCTGCGCGCCGGGCGGGTCGTGCCACGCGAACGGCTGGTCGATGTGGCATTCGGGCTGGACGAAGACGTCTCACCCGCCACGGTCGAAAGCCATATCAGCCGCCTGCGCCGCCGTCTGGCTGATCTGGATGCAGCGGTCTGCATCCATCCGGTGCGCGGCGTCGGCTACGTGCTGACCGCCGAATGATCCGCTCAGCCCGTGGCCGCCTGCGGCCCGCCTCGCTGGCCGGGCGTCTGGCGCTGGCAATGGCCGCCTTGCAGGCCGTGGTCGTGCTGGCCGGCATGGCGGCGTGGATGCTGAGTTCGGATTTCGTTACCTGGAACGATGTGGCAGCCTCTACGGCGGCGGCGCTGGTGGCGGACTCGCTATCGGTTGAAGCGGGTGAGGCCGCAATCCGCCCAAGCACGGCGCTGCGCGCCTATGCGGCCCAACGCCCAACATTGCGCTACGCCGCCAGCCGCAACGGCGCCATTCTGCCCGGTAGTTCACAGGACCTGACCGCCGCTCTGGCGCGGCTCGGTCCCGCGCTGCCACAGGACGGGCAATTGGGCGTGCCGCTGGACGGGGCCGGGCTTGCCGCCTTCGCCGGGCTGCAAACGCCGGTGGGTTACGCGGTGGTGGTCACGGCCGGAAACCGTTTCCGCCTCGTGGACGATCTCGGCACCTATTTCAGCGTCTACGCGCTGCAACTGCTGCCGATGTTCGGTCCGGCGATTCTGACCGCCGCTGCGATCATGCCGCTGGCCGTGCGGCGCCTGTTGCGGCCGATCCGGGTGGCCGCCGCCGAGGTTGAGACAATCGATCTGAACTCCCTCGGCCGCCGACTGAACGGCACAGGCGCACCCAGCGAACTGCGCCCGTTCCTGACCGCCATCAACCAGTTGCTGGCGCGTCTGGACACCGGCGTACAGCGCCAGCGGCTGTTTTCCGCCAACGCTGCCCATGAATTGCGAACACCCGCCGCCATTTTGCAGGTCCGTATCGAGACATTGCCGGACAGCGACCCGGTCAAGGCCGAGTTGTTGCGCGACGTGCGGCGCATCACGCTGCTACTCGACCAGTTGTTGGCTGTGGCAAGGCTGGGTCAGACCGAAGCCGCGCCGAGCGACGATGTTTGCCTGCACAGCCTCGCACAGTCCGTGGTGGCCGACATGGCGCCGCTGGCGATCAGACTTAAGCGTACGCTGGCGCTTGAGCCACAAGGTGCCGCCGCACCGATGCGCGGTAATGCCCGTGCCTTGGAAAGCGCCATCGGCAACCTGATCGACAATGCGCTGCGGGCGGAACCGGCCGGCGGAACGGTGGTCATTGCAACCGGCCCCGGCGCACGCGTGGCCGTAACCGACCACGGCCCCGGCATTGCCGCCGAAGATCAGCCCTTCGTGTTCGATCCGTTCTGGCGCAAGAGCGAGCACACCACCGGCACCGGTCTGGGGTTGGCCATCGTGCGCGAGATAGCCCGCCTGCATGGCGGGGAAGCGAGCGTTATCTCCACGCCCGGCAAGGGGGCAACGTTCGCGCTGACGTTTGCATGCCAGGCGCAGTAAGGGTCGGCCTCACGCCGCCGCGCGCCACCGGTCCATCCATTTGCCTTCCACCGTGGTATCAAACGCATCGCCGGACAGACCGCGTTGTTCCTTGTAGGCGTCGCGCTGTTTGGCCGCCCATGCGTCCCAGTCCACCGTGAACGCCGGG
>CAIPHQ010000312.1 GCA_903864895.1 uncultured Rhodospirillales bacterium | reverse complement strand
GTCTCTACCGGGCCGCCCGCACCATGCTATGCGGCGGGAATGACCATACGCACCCGCTTTGCCCCCAGCCCCACCGGCCTGCTGCACATCGGCGGCGCCCGCACCGCGCTGTTCAACTACCTGTTCGCCCGCCATCACGGCGGCGAGTTCCTGTTGCGCATCGAGGACACCGACCGTGAGCGCAGCACCGAAGCCGCCACGCAGGTGATTCTGGACGGGCTCGACTGGCTGGGCCTGAACCCCGATCAGCCCCCGGTGTTCCAGACCGCGCGGCAGGCCCGCCATGCCGAGGTGGCGCACCAGATGCTGGCCGCTGGCCGCGCCTATCTGGCGTACGACACCGCCGAGGAACTGCGCCAGATGCGCGAGCAGGCCGCCGCCGAGGGCAAACCCGGCCGCTATGATGGCCGCTGGCGCGACCGTGACCCGGCAGAAGCCCCGCCAGGCGTGGCCCCGGCCATCCGGCTGCGCGCCCCGCGTGAGGGCGAGACCGTGGTGCAGGATCTGGTGCAGGGCGAAGTGCGCGTCGCCAACAGCGAACTGGATGACATGATCATCCTGCGCAGCGACGGAATGCCCACCTACCTGCACGCGGTGGTGGTGGACGACCACGACATGGGCATCACCCATGTCATCCGCGGGGACGACCACCTGACCAACACGTTCCGCCAGCGGCAGGTTTATGATGCGATGGGCTGGGAGCCACCACAGTTCGCGCATATCCCGCTGATCCACGGGGCCGACGGTGCCAAACTGTCCAAGCGGCATGGGGCCGTGAGCGTGCTGGAGTTCCGCGAGCAGGGCTTCCTGCCGGACGCGCTGTGCAACTATCTGTTGCGGCTGGGCTGGGGGCACGGCGACACCGAAATCCTGCCGCGCCCCGAAGCCATCAAACTGTTCGATCTGGACGGCGTCGGGCGCGGCGCGTCGCGGATGGATTATGCCAAGCTGACGCATGTGAATGGCGTGTATCTGCGCGGCGCGGACGATGCGGCGCTGACCGCCGGGACGCTGCGCCGCCTGCAGGGCGATGCACATCTGCGGCTGGATGCAGACTCATCCGCGCGCATTCAGGCGCTGATGCCGCACCTGAAGGAGCGCGCCAAGACGCTGGTGGAACTGGCCAACATGGCACGGTTTCTGGTGCATCCGCTGCCGCTGGCGTTCGAGCCGAAGGCCGCAGCGCAACTGACCGATGAGGCGAAAGCGGTGCTGCGGGCACTCGCCGAGGCATTCGCCACCGCCGAGTTCAGCCTGCCCGGCGTGGACGCCACGCTGCGTGCCTTTGCCGATGCCACCGGGCGGAAGCTGGGACAGGTGGCGCAACCGCTGCGCGCGGCGCTGACCGGCAGCACCACAAGCCCGCCGATTGACGCCACCGTGATGGCACTGGGCCGCGCGGAGACGCTGGCCCGAATTCTGGCTGCTGCTGGCGCATAGGAGAATGGAGGCGGCTGGAGGTCCCGCCCGGAATCGAACCGGGATTCACGGATTTGCAGTCCGTTGCATCACCACTCTGCCACGGGACCGCCGCGCCGCCCTTATCATGCTGCGCAGGCCGGGCGGTCAAGCCCGGCTTGGCGATTGGCCGCCACGCTCTTTATAAGCACGTCTGTCAGTGTCTCGCCGCGCCGCAGCATAACGGGAATTCGCCATGCACCGCCCCAGCCAGGATTTCACCAGCGCCCGCCAGTGGATGGTCGATGGGCAGGTGCGGCCGAACAAGGTGTACGACCCGCGCATCATCGCCGCCATGCGCAGCCTGCCGCGCGAATTGTTCGTGCCAGACGCGCAGGCCTCGCTGGCCTATGCCGACGCGCCGGTGCCGCTGGGCGGCGGCCGCGCGCTGCTGGAACCGATGGTGATTGCCCGCATGGTGCAAACCGCCGCCGCGCGCAGCGGGGAACGGGCGCTGGTGGTGGGCGCGGGTGCCGGCTACGGCGCCGCACTGCTGGCCGCCTGCGGCGCGCAGGTGACGGCGCTGGACGATGATGCCGCGGTGCAGGCCTTGGCCCCGCGCGCGCTGGCCGGAATCGGTGGTGTCAGCATCGTCACCGGGCCGCTGGCGGCGGGCTGGAAAGCCGGTGCGCCGTATGATGTCATTCTGATTGAAGGTGCCGCGAACGAGGTACCGGAAGCGCTGGTGGCGCAACTGCGCGCGCCGGGCGGGCGGCTTGTGGCGGTGCGCCCGGGCGCTGGCCCGCTTGGCACCGCCGTTCTGGCCGAACATTCGGGCGGTGCCTTGAGCTTCCAGCCGGTGTTCGACTGTGCGGCCCCGCTGCTGGCTGCCCTGGCCCGTGAACCGGCCTTTGTGTTTTAGCCTGCCCCGCCAAGGCCCTGCCGCCCTGCCCTCCCCGAACGGGCAGTGGCAAAGCGGTGGCGCACCTTGCGGTGCTGTGGCAGATGTTAGGCATGACAGGCAGACCGCTGGCGATTGACCGGCGGCGCGCCATATCCTGAAGGCCGGATTATTGACGGCACGCGGTAACAAAAGGACCGATCATATGGTGTTCCGCTCCGCAATTGCGGCCGCTCTGGCCTCCGTTCTGCTGGCAGGCACGGCGCACGCGGCGGCCACCACGTTGCAGGAGGCACTGGCGGCCGCCTACACCACCAACCCGACCTTGCAGGCGGCCCGGGCGCAGTTGCGGGCGACGGACGAAAATGTGCCCGCAGCCTTGGCAGGGTGGCACCCGCAGGTGTCGCTGAGCGGTTCAGTCGGCCCGGCGAACGGCACCACCTCCACCACGTCACAGGATATTTTTGGCCGCAGCGTCACCGCCAAGACCAATGTGAACCGGCACGAAACCCTGGCCTCTGCGTCGGTGACACAGCCGATCTACAACGGCGGCAAGACCCGTGCTTCGACCAATCGCGCTGAAAATCAGGTGCTCTCGACCCGCGCGCAATTGCTCGCCACCGAGCAGCAGGTGTTTCTGGACACCGTGAACGCCTATGTCAGCGTGATTCAGGACGAGCAGATCCTGCAACTGGACATCAGCAACGAACAGGTTCTGGCCAAGCAGTTGCAGTCCACCAACGACCGCTTCCGCGTCGGTGAACTGACCCGCACCGATGTGGCACAGGCCGAAGCGGCCCTTGCGAGCGCATCGTCCACCCGGCAGGCGGCGGAAGGCACGTTGCAGGCCGCGCGCGCCAAGTATGAGGCTCTGGTGGGCGAGAAGCCGGGCAAGCTGAAAGAGCCGCAGCCGCTGCAAACGCCCACCAAGACGCTGGATGAAGCGGCGATCCTGGCAGGCCGGAACAATCCGAACGTGGTGGCTGCCCTGTTTGCCGACTCGGCGGCGCGCGATGCGTTCGACGTGGCCTATGCCGCAATCCTGCCGTCGCTGAGCTTACAGGGCTCGGTGTTCCGCAATCAGGAAGCCATCCAGCCGCGCCAGGTTCAGAACGGCGCGTCGTTGCTGGCCAATTTGTCCATACCGATTTTTCAGGGCGGCGCGGAATACGCGACCATCCGGCAGGCGCGCCAGCAGGAGCAGCAGGCCCGCAAGCAGCTTGAGGAACAGCGCCGCACCGCCATTCAGGACACCACGGCGGCGTGGCAGCAACTCGTCTCGGCCCGCGCCTCCATCGACAGCGACCGTGCCGCCATCCGCGCCAACCAGATCGCCCTGGAAGGCGTGGAGCGTGAGGCGCTGGTGGGCAGCCGCACCACGCTGGACGTGCTGAACGCGCAGCAGGCTTTGCTGAACTCCCAGACCACGCTGGTGCAGGCATTGGCGCAGTTGGTGATTGCGTCCTACTCGGTGGCATCCGCCGTGGGCCGCCTGACGGCGCGCGACCTGAACCTGCAGGTGCAGCTGTATGACGAAAAGGCTTACTACAACGCTGTTAAGAATCTGTGGATCGGCACCGGCGATTATGCGACCGATCAGCCTGGGCGTTGAACGGCGGCACACATGACGGCACCCAACACTCCTTCCGGCGGCGCTGCGGGCGGTGACCCGTCGATGGAGGATATTCTCGCCTCCATTCGCCGCATCCTGAGCGAGGACGACGCGGAACCGGTGCCACCCGCGGCACCGCCGGCAGCGGCGCCGCATGCCGTGCAGCATCCGCAGGACGATGTTCTGTCATTGGATGCCTCCATGCTGGTCGATGAACCGGCGGTGGCATTGCAGCGCGCTGAACCAGCCCCTGCCCCCGCTGCCGCATGGGCGCCCGCCCCGGCCTCCGCTCCGGCCCCGGCACCTGCGGCCCGCCCGGCTTCCGGCGATGGACTGGTCGGCGACGCCGCCGCCTCGGCTGCCGCGACCTCAATGGGGTCGCTGTTGCGCACGCTGGCCAGTGAACGACAGCAGGTGGCCGTGTATCGCGGCGGGCCGACGCTGGAGGATCTGGTGCGGGAGGAAATGCGCCCGATCCTGAAGCAGTGGCTCGACAGCAATCTGCCGCCGCTGGTTGAGCGGCTGGTACGTGCGGAAATCGAACGGGTGGTAGGACGCGCCCTGTCCTAGACTGGCTGCAGCGCCACCCGCGTCCCGCCCAAATTGCCGCCCCACCGGGGCGGTTTTCCTATGAGTAGCCCCATGTTGAACAAGAGCTTCACGCCGGCCGAGATCGAGCCACGCCTGTATGCGGGCTGGGAACAGTCCGGCGCGTTCGCGGCAAGGCCGGACAGCAACGCCGCGCCGTTCACCATCATGATCCCGCCGCCGAACGTCACCGGCAGCCTGCATATCGGCCACGCGCTGACCATGACGGTGCAGGACACTCTGATCCGCTGGCGGCGGATGCAGGGGCGTGATGCGCTGTGGCAACCGGGCACCGACCATGCGGGCATCGCCACGCAGATGGTGGTGGAACGCCTGCTGGCCGCCGAGGGCATCGACCGCCGCGCGATGGGCCGCGACAAGTTTCTGGAACGGGTGTGGCAGTGGAAGGCCGAATCGGGCGGCACCATCACCCGGCAGTTGCGCCGCCTGGGCGCCTCGCTGGACTGGCCGCGCGAGCGTTTCACCATGGACGACGGGCTGTCGGACGCCGTGCGCGAAGTGTTCGTCACGCTGCACAGCCAAGGGCTGATTTATCAGGACAAGCGTCTGGTGAACTGGGACCCGAAGTTCCAGACCGCGATTTCCGACCTCGAGGTGGAAAGCCGCGAGATCAAGGGCAGCCTGTGGTACATCCGCTATCCGGTGGACGGCGCCCCGGACGAGTTCATCACGGTCGCCACCACCCGGCCGGAGACGATGCTGGGCGATACTGCGGTGGCGGTGCACCCCGAGCATCCCACGTTGGCGGCGTTGATCGGCAAGTTCGTGATCCTGCCGCTGACCGGGCGGCGCATTCCCATCGTGGCCGACACCTACGCCGACCCGGAAAAGGGCACCGGCGCGGTGAAGATCACGCCCGCGCATGATTTCAACGATTTTGAGGTCGGCCGCCGCCACAGCCTTGCCACGCCCTCGGTGCTGGACCGCGAAGGCCGGGTGACGCTGGCCGAGATTGCGCTGGATCTGGCCGCTGTCGAAGGCCTCGCGGACCCCGCGTTCGTGCAGTCGCTCAGCGGCATGGACCGGTTCGAGGCGCGCAAGGCCATCGTGGCCCGGCTGGAGGAAACCGGCTGGCTGGAGAAGATCGAGCCGCACACGCATCAGGTGCCGCACGGCGACCGCTCCGGCGTGCCCATCGAGCCGCTGCTGACCGTGCAGTGGTACGCCAACGCCGCCGAACTGGCCAAACCGGCCATCGCGGCGGTGGAGACCGGGGCGGCGCGCTTCGTGCCGCAGCAATGGGAAAACACCTTTTTCGCGTGGATGCGCGACATCCAGCCGTGGTGCATCAGCCGTCAGTTGTGGTGGGGCCACCGGATTCCGGCGTGGTACTCGCCCGGCGGGCAGGTGTTCGTGGCGCGCAGCGAGGCTGAAGCCTACACCGCCGCGCGCGCGAAACTCGGCCCCGATGTGGTGCTGACGCAGGACGAGGACGTGCTGGACACGTGGTTCAGTTCGGCGCTGTGGCCGTTCTCGACGCTGGGCTGGCCGAATTCCACCGCCGATGTGGCGCGCTATTACCCCGGTGATGTGCTGGTGACCGGGTTTGACATCATCTTCTTCTGGGTCGCCCGGATGATGATGATGGGCCTGCACTTCATGGGTGAGGTGCCATTCCGCACCATCTACATCCACGGTCTGGTGCGCGATGAGCGTGGCCAGAAGATGAGCAAGTCCAAGGGCAACGTGATGGACCCGCTCGACCTGATCGAGCGGTTCGGCACCGATGCACTGCGCTTCACTATCGTGGCGCTGACCGGCCCGGGGCGGGACGTGAAGCTGGGCGCGGCGCGGGTGGAAAACTACCGCAGCTTTGTCACCAAGCTGTGGAACGCGGCCCGGTTCTGCGAAATGAACGCTGTAGCCGCCAATGTCAGTTTCGACCCGGCACAGGCCACGCTGCCGCTGACCCGCTGGATCTTGGCCGCCACCGCCGACGTGATCCGCGACGCGACGGCGGCGCTGGACGCCTACCGCTTCGATGAATACGCCGCCGCCCTGTACCGCTTTACCTGGAACCAGTTCTGCGACTGGTTTCTGGAACTGGCCAAACCGGCGTTGTCCGCCACCGCAAACCCGGCGGAAGCCGAGGAAGTGCGCCGCACCGCCGGGTTCGTACTGGGCCAGATGCTGCGCCTGCTGCATCCGGCGATGCCGTTCATCACCGAGGAACTGTGGGCCAGCTTCGGCTACGGCCCGGAAGGCAGCCTGATCGGCACCGCTTGGCCCACGCCGTTCGCGGTGCCGGGCGATGCCGAGGCGCGCGCGGAACTGGACTGGGTGGTGCGCCTGATCGGCGAGGTGCGCACCGTGCGCGCCGAGATGAACGTGCCGCCCTCCGTGCTCGCCCCGGTGCTGCTGAAGGATGCCACGCCCGAAAGCCTCGCGCGCGGCGGGCGCTGGATGGAGGCCATTGGCCGCATGGCCCGCGCCTCCAGCTTTGGGCCGCTTGAAGGTGACGTGGTGAAGGGCAGCGCGCAGGCGGTGCTGGATGAAGCCACCATCGTGCTGCCATTGGCGGGGCTGATTGATCTGGCCGCCGAGGCCGTGCGGTTGCGCAGGGAGCGTGACAAGGCCGCCAAGGAGATCGAGGCGGCGGAGAAGAAGCTCGCGAACGCCGACTTCGTCGCCCGCGCCAAGCCGGAAGTGGTGGAAGAAATGCACGAACGTCTGGAATCCGGCCGCCGGGAGGTCGCCCGCCTCGAAGCAGCCCTGTCGCGGATCGGCTAAAGTTCGTCCTTTCCGCGCATAGAGAAGCATCCATGACCAGCGATCTGATCCTGACCCTGTCCTGCCAGAACCGCCCCGGCATCGTCGCCGCCGTTTCGACCTTCCTGTTCGATTGCGGCTGCAACATTGCCGACGCGCAGCAATTCGACGACACGCAGTCGGGCCGGTTCTTCATGCGCGTGGTGTTCAACCCGGTGCGCGACGGCGTGCTGCTGGACGCGCTGCGGAACGGGTTCATCGCCATCGCCGAGCCGTTTGCGATGACGTGGCAGATGCGCCCGCGCGCCGAAAAGCGCCGGGTGATGCTGTTCGCCTCAAAGTTCGACCATTGCCTGGCCGACCTGCTGTATCGCTGGCGGATCGGCGAAATCCCGATGGAGGTGGTGGGCATCGTCTCCAACCACCCGCGCGCCGTGTATGGGCATCTGGAATTCGGCGACGTGCCGTTCCACTATTTGCCCATCGTGCGTGAGACCAAGATGGAGCAGGAAACCCAGATTTGGGAATTGATGCGCAACACCGGGGCCGAACTGGCGGTGCTGGCGCGTTACATGCAGGTGCTCAGCGACGGGCTTGTCGCCAAGCTGTCAGGCCGCTGCATCAACATCCATCACTCGTTCCTGCCCGGCTTCAAGGGCGCGAAGCCGTATCATCAGGCGCACACGCGCGGTGTGAAACTCATTGGCGCCACCGCGCATTACGTGACCGCCGATCTGGATGAAGGCCCGATCATCGAACAGGACGTGGAGCGCATCAGCCACCGCGACACGCCCGACGACCTGATCCGCAAGGGCCGCGACATCGAACGCCGCGTGCTGGCACGCGCAGTGCGAATGCATCTGGAAGACCGGGTGATCCTGAACGGCCACAAGACGGTGGTGTTCACGGATTGAAGCCGAAAAACCCCCTCTCCCCCTGAAGGGCGGAGGGGGAGAAATACCGTCTTACCAAGCCTCAAAACCCATCTGCTTGCGGCCGAGCGGTGAAAGGTCCGCCACCGTGGCACGGCCCGTGAAATCCACTTCGTAATCTTCCGGCGCGAAATCCGGGCAGCTTTTGCCTTCCAGGAACGCCGCCTTCTGCAAGTCCTGAAAGGCGCGGTTCTTGGCGCAGTCCGGGGCGGCGCCGATATAGATCACGCTGCTGTAGCCCGCGCTGCGGTTGTGGTCTTCCACCGCGTGCACCACGTCCGGGTGCCACCACACTGTATCGCCCGGATAGACTTTCGGCACCGGCACCTGCGCGCGCAGCAGTGGCGCGTGATATTGCTGGTTCATCCGCAGCGCCCGCCCGGCGGCAGCCCCGCACAATTCGGTGTCCGGCACGTCATCCTGCAACGCGCGCAGCAGCATATAGGCCATGCCGCGCGCCATCGGCACCAGTTGCAGCGTGCCATCGCCCGGCCCTTGCGCGGTCAGGGCCGTCCAGCCCTGATAGGTGCGGAACATGCGGCACACGGCGGGCGACGGGATTTCGTTGGTCTCGGTGCGCCCCTCCCCGTCCCACGGGTCGTAGGCACGCCAGTTGCCCGCAAACACATCGCGATAGACGTGGTGAAAACTGGGGTCGATCCAGCGTTCGATGGAGCCGCCATCAACATGCGGCGACAGGCCCAGCGTCTTGTCGCCCGGCTCACGCTGGCGGATGCGGTCGGCGTAGTTGTAGTTGCGGTCGGGGTTGAAGAAGGTCTCGCCGTTCTTCTCCCATGTCCACAACCGGTTCAGCCACGCCCGCGCGGCGGCCATGCTTTCGCCCTGCCGCGCCTGCATCTGCGGTTTGGACCAGTAGATGCCGTAGATCTGCGGCTTGCCGCTTTTCAGCGCCGAGAAATACTTGTCCAGCCCCACCTTGGCCTTGGCTTTCTCGATATAATCGTTGTCCTGCACGTAGTGCAGCAACTCGGCGTCCCACGCCTCGGCCTGCGCGCGCGGGAACACGCCGCGCACCACCACGCAGCCGTAGCGGCGTACGGCCTCGCTAACGCCCGCGGGCACGGTGCCTGCGGCGATGTCGCTGTAATTTACCTCGGGCACGACCTGCTCACCATCGGCGTGGCGCGCGGCAATTTCGCCGGCCTCGCGGTCCATGGTCTCGGCCATGTCGGCAAACACGTCCTTGTAATTCGGCAGGCGCTGTTTCAGCGCGGCTTTCGCGGCGGCGATGGCGGGGGCGTAATCGGTGGTCATGCGGGCGTCCTCAGCCGGAGGTCTCAAGGTCGAATACCAGAATTCCGTCCAGCCCGCCTTCGCAGGCGGCGACGAATTTGGCGCCGCTGGCCTGATGGCGCGGGTCGGTCTGGTAGCGCGCCAGCGCCGCCCAGTCGTCGAACTCCACCACCATGCCGTGCATGTAGCCGCGCTCGATCTGCTCGGGGCTTGCGCTGCGGCCGGAAGCGACATGGCGCAATCCGGGCAAGGAGCCTTGCAGCGCCTTCACCTCGGCAAACACCGCGCCGATTTCGGCGTCTGTCACCTCCGGGCGCAGGCGCAGCAGCACGATATGCCGGATCATGCCAGCCGCACTTGCGTTTTCGGGTCGAACAGCACCGCGCGGCCCAGATCGAACGCGAAGGGAATCCGCTGCCCGGGCCGCACATCGGCATCCCCGCGCATGCGGGCAATCACTTCGCGCCCGGCGGCGTGGGTGACCACATAGGTGTCAGACCCCGCAGGCTCCACCACCTCCACCTTGGCCTCCACCGTCTCCACCAGCGTTGAGTTGCGGTCCGCACCATCGGGGTCGGTGATGGCTTCCGGGCGGATGCCGACAATCACCTCCTGCCCGGCGGCGAGCTTGGTCTGCACCACCGAGGACGGCACCCGCAGCAGGATCGGCGCATCATGCTCGCGTGCGAGTTCCAGCATCATGCCGCCCTTGCCCGCCGCGACCTTGGCGGTGAGCAAATTCATCGACGGCGAGCCCATGAACTCGGCCACGAACAGATTGGCCGGGCGGTTGTACACCTCATGCGGCGTGCCGACCTGTTGCAGCAGGCCGTCGCGCAGCACGGCAATCTTGGTGGCCAGCGTCATCGCCTCAATCTGGTCGTGTGTGACATACACAATCGTGGTGCCGGTCGCCGCGTGCAGCTTCTTGATTTCGGTGCGCATGTCCACGCGCAGCTTGGCGTCGAGATTGGACAGCGGTTCGTCGAACAGAAACAGCTTCGGGTCGCGCACCAGCGCACGGCCCATCGCCACACGCTGCCGCTGCCCGCCGGACAACTGGCTGGGGCGGCGTTCCAGCAGATGGCCCATCTGCAACAGCTTGGCGACGCGCTGCACCGCCGCCTCACGCTCCGGCTTCGGCACGCCGCGCATTTCCATGCCGAACGCCATGTTCTGCGCCACGGTCATGTTCGGATAGAGCGCGTAGGACTGGAACACCATGGCAATGTCGCGCATCGACGGGCGCAGGTCATTCACCACATTGCCGTCGATCAGGATATCGCCGCCGCTGATCGTCTCCAGCCCGGCAATCGCGTTCAACAGCGTGGACTTGCCGCAGCCAGAGGGCCCGACCAGCACCAAAAAGCCGCCCTTGTCCAGATCGAGGTCGATGCCCTTCAGCACATCGACTTTGCCATAGCGCTTTTGCAGGTTCTTGATTTCAAGGAACGCCATCGGACTATCCTTTCACGGCGCCCGCCATCAACCCGCGCACGAAGTAGCGCCCGGCGACGACATAGACGAACAGGGTGGGAAGGGCGGCAATGATCGCCGCCGCCATATCGACGTTGTATTCTTTCACGCCGGTCGAGGTATTCACCAGATTGTTCAGCGCCACCGTCATCGGCACGCTTTCCGATGCGGTGAAGGAGGAGCCGAACAGGAAGTCGTTCCAGATATTGGTGAACTGGAAAATCACCGTCACGATGATGATCGGGCCGGAGGCAGGCAGCAGGATGCGCCAGAAGATCTGCCAGAACCCGGCGCCGTCAATCATCGCCGCCCGCACCAGTTCGCTGGGAAACGCCTCATAGTAATTGCGGAAGAACAGCGTAGTGAAGCCCAGACCGTAGATCACATGCACCACGATCAACCCGCCCACGGTGCCGCTGAGGCCCACAAGGCCCAGCACGCGCGCCACCGGGATCAGCACCGCCTGAAACGGGATGAAGCAGGCGAACAGCATCAGCGCGAACACCATCTTGTGGCCGGGAAACCGCCATTTGGTCAGCACATAACCGTTCAACGCGCCCAGCAGCGTCGAGATCGTCACCGCCGGGACCACCATTTCGATGGAATTACCGAAATAGCCCTTGATGCCGCCGCAGGTCAGCCCGATGCAGGCCGTGCCCCAGGCTTTCAGCCAGGGTTCGATGGTGAAATTCTGCGGCAGCGCCAGCATGTTGCCGTCACGAATCTCGTCCAGCGACTTGAACGAGGTCACCAGCATCACGAACAGCGGCGTCAGGAACAGCAGCGCAAAGAACAGCAGCAGGCCGTAAATCACGATCTTGGTGACAACCGAGCCGCCTGCCATGCCGGAGTCGACTCGCCCGCTCATCGCACCGGCTCCTTCAGTTCGGAGTACAGATACGGCACAATAATCGCCGCCACCGTCATCAGCATGATGACGGCGCTGGACGCCCCCACGCCCATCTGGTTGCGGGTGAAGGTGTAGGAATACATGAACGTGGACGGCAGTTCGGTGGAATTGCCCGGCCCGCCGCCGGTCAGCGCGATCACCAGATCGTACGATTTGATCGCCATGTGCGTCAGCACGATGAACGCCGACAGGAACACCGGGCGCAGCGCCGGAATGACAATGCGGCGGTAGGTGGCGTAGGTGGACGCACCATCAATCTGCGCCGCCTTCATGATCTCGCCGTCGATGCCGCGCAGCCCGGCCAGAAACATCGCCATGCAGAACCCGGCCGCCTGCCACACCCCGGCGATGACGATGGTGTAGATCGCCATGTCGGTGTTCACCAGCCAGTCAAAATGAAAACTGGTCCAGCCCCAGTCCTGCATGGTCTTTTCCAGACCCGTGCCGGGGTTGAGAAACCACTTCCACGCCGTGCCGGTCACGATGAAGGAAACGGCCATCGGATACAGGTAAATCGGCCGCAGCACGCCCTCACCGCGGATTTTCTGGTCCAGCAGAATGGCCAGCAGCAGGCCGAGTGCGATGCAGATGCCGACATACAGGATGCCGAAAATGGCGATGTTGCCCAGCGCCATGTACCAGCTTGGCTGGGCAAACAGCCGCTCGTACGAATCAAACCCGGCCAGCTTGTATACCGGCATCATCTTGCTTTTGGTGAAGGACAGATAGACCGTCCACAAGATGAACCCATAGACGAACAGCAGGATGATGGCGAAGGACGGCGCCAGCACGATGCGCGGCAGCCAGTCCTGCAACCTGTCCCGCCAGCCAGCCTGCGCGCGGCGGGCCGCCGCCGATTCCAGTGCCGTTGTGGACACAGCATCCTCCCCGTTGCGGCGCAGCGTTGCAGCCACTCACGTTGGTCCGGTGGTGCCGCCGCCGTCAAACCCGTTGGTCTGCCCTGCCGCCTCTGGCCGAAGCCTTAGGCGGCAGGGCAGGGTCAGCGCATCAGATCACTTCGCGGCGGCAATCGCCTTCGGGAATTCGGCGAACGCCTGATCCACGGTCAGCTGGCCGTTGAACAGCTTGGTGATCACGTCATACATCGCGTTCTGAATCGCGGGCGGCACGCCATAGCCCTGCGCGGACGAGCCGAGCAGCGTGTTCTTCGCCACGGCATCCTTCAGGTCCGCCATGGCCTTCTTGCCGCAAGCGTCGAACGCGGTGTCGGGCACGTCGGTGCGGGCCGGGGCCGAGCCCTTGATGACGTTGAAGGCGGACTGGAAGCTGGCCGTCTCGATATCGGTGGCCATCTTGGTCGCGCCCGCGTCAAGCGGGGCCGAGCCGTGCTTGAAGAACACGAACTGGTCGGCGTTGAACGTCACCACGCCCTGCGTGCCGGGGAAGCGGAAGCACAGGAAGTCCTTGCCCGGCTCTTTCTTGGCGTTGATGAATTCGCCCTTGGCCCAGTCGCCCATCACCTGCAGCAGCGCCTCACCCTTGATCACCATGCTGGTGGCCAGGTTCCAGTCGCGGCCCGGGAAGTTCGGGTCCACATAGGTGCGCAGCTTGGCCATCCGCTCGAACGCGGTGTGCATCGCGGGGGACTTCAGCGCGCCCTCGTCGAGGTCGATCATCGCCTTCTTGTACAGGTCGGCGCCGCCGGTGGTCAGCACGACGGAGTCAAACATCGTGGCTTCCTGCCACGCCTGCCCGCCCTGCGCGAGCGGGATGATGCCGAGCGACTTGGCCTTGTCCATCACCTTGATCAGGCTGTCCCAATCGGTCGGCGCGGGCAGGCCCACCTTGTCCATAGCGGCCTTGCTGACCCAGATCCAGTTGGTGGAGTGCACGTTCACCGGGGCGGCGATCCACTTGCCCTCATAGGTGGCGAACTTCTGGATCGCCTTGGGGATCGCGCTGTCCCAGTGGTTGGCCACCGCAATCGGGGTCAGGTCGGCCAGCGCACCGGCTTCGGCCCAGTCCAGAATGGCATAGCCGAGCATCTGCGAGGCGGTCGGCGGGTTGCCCGCCGTCATGCGCGCCTTCAGCGTGGTCATGGCACCCGACCCGCCGCCACCGGCCACCGGGGCGTCTTTCCACTCAACGCCTTGGTCGGCCAGCGTCTTCTTCAGCACGGCCAGACCGGCCGCTTCGCCGCCAGACGTCCACCAGTGCAGAACTTCCACCGAATCAGCCGCGCGCGCGGGGGCGGCAGGCTGGAATGCGAGCAGGGCAGCCGTCGCCGCGGCCACGGAGAGCATTTTCTTGAACATCGAAGATTTCCCCTCTGACCGAGCAACATCGCGACGGCCATCGGCGAGCTTGTAATACGCAGATTTGTTCGGGGGAAGTCTTTCGAGAGCCGCTTTTGATCGTTGATCGTTCCACGCACACAGACACGCTGCCGCACCCCGCAGGGTGAGCAGATGGCGTGGATTTTCAGGCTTTGAAGGGCGCGCGGCGCGCCGGGGTCAAATCGTGGTGCGAACGTGCTGGGCGCGCCCGTAGAGTGAGACGAGCCCGATGATCACCGCCCCCAGCGCCGCCTGTACCATGGAAGGCTGCAAGCCAAGCCCGATCAGCAATGTATTGATTTCGGTCAACACCAGTGCGCCGGCCACCGTGCCCAGATAGCCACCCTGCCCGCCGGTCAGCGCGGTGCCGCCAATTACCACGGCGGCGATGGACTGGAACAGATAGGGCTGGCCAACATCGGCATAGGCCGAACCGGTGAAGCCCAGCAGCAGCACCCCGGCCACCGCCGCGCCGATGGCGCTCAGCGCGTAGGTCAGGGTCCACATCCGCACCGGGGAAATCAGCGCGAATCGGGCCGCCACCGGGTTGCTGCCCAGCGCATACAGCCGCCGCCCGAACGGCGTGCGCGCCAGCACCAGCATCACCGCCACCAGCAGCGCGGCGGTGGCGGGCACCAGCCACGGCACCGGGAAAATCCATGCCTCCGCGCCAATCGAGACAAAATTGGTCAGCGCCTCCGGGGCGGACCCGGTGGGGAACCCTGCCGTCCACAGCAGCACCGCGCCCTGCACCGCCGTGCCGACACCCAGCGTCAGGATCAGCGGATGCACTTTCAGCGCCGCCGACAGAAACCCGTTCAGCGCGCCAATCCCGCCCGCCAGCGCCGCCACCGTCAGGCACACCAGGGGGAACGGCCAGCCGGAGCCGTACAATTGTGCCGCCACCACATTGGCAAAGCCGATCACGAACGGCACCGACAGGTCGATGCCGCCCACAATCACCACCAGCGTCTGCCCCACCGACGCCACGGCCAGCAGGCAGGACAGTACCAGTTGCGCGCGGATGGCGAACGGCTCGGAATAGCCTTCAATCAGCACCGTGCCGGTGGCATGCAGCCCCAGTGCGACCAGAAACGCGCCCGCTACGCGCAACCATGCCCCGCGCATCAAGCCGCCCCCCGCCGGGGCAGCGCCGACGGCAGCGCGTTGATGCAGATGCTCGCCACCAGAATCAGCCCGTAGCTGATCTGCAACACGAAGGTGGAGACGTTGAAATAGGTCAGCGCGCTTTGCAGCAGGAAGATGTCCACCGCCCCCACGGCAGCCGCCAGAAACCCGCCGCGCCCGCCCGCCAGACTCACCCCGCCCAAAGCCGCCGAAGAAATGGCCAGCAGGGTGAAATTCGGCCCGATGGTCGGGTCTGCCGAACCGATCAGCGCGGTCAGCGCCAGCGCGGCCACGCCCGCGAACAGCCCGGTGATGACGTAAGACAGGAACCGCACGGCGGTCACGTTGATGCCCGCCGAATACGCCGCGCGGTCATCGCTGCCGGTGGCCAGCAGATGGTCGTACAGCGGCGTGCGCTTGAACCCCAGCCAGGCCAGCGCCAGCACCGCCAGCGGCAGCAGGGACCACGCGCCGGACAGCGCCTTCAACCATTGCGGCGCGCCGCCCAGCGGGGCGGGCAGCAGCGTGAGTGTCAGGCCGGACAGCACCAGATACGTGCCCAACGTGGCGATAATGGGTTGCACCCGCACCAGCGTGGCTATGGCCCCGTTCACCGCGCCGATGGCCGCCCCCATCGCAATGGCGGCGGGCACCAGCACCCAGGCGGTGGTGATGCCGCAGTCGATCACCAGCGTCTTGATCAGCACGGCGTTGATGAAGCCCATTGCCGGCCCCACCGACACGTCGATGCCACCGCGCCCGCCCAGAATGGCGGGCATGGAGGCCAGTGCCGCGCAGATCAGCGGGGCCGCCAGCCCCAGCAGCGTGCCCCATGCGGCAGGGGCAAAGCGCAGCGGGTTCAATGCCACGTTCAGCACCAGCAACAGCGCCAACAACGCCAGCGCCACACGGGTTTCACGGCTGATCGCGCGCATCTAGGCCGCCGTCCGCCCGAACATCGCCGCAATCACCCGCTCGACCGTCATGTCCTGCCGGTCCAGCCGCGCCTGCACCCCGCCATCACGGAACACCATCACCCGGTGGCACAGGCGTAGAATCTCCTCGATCTCGGTGGACAGCACCACCAGCGCCATGCCTTCGGCGGCAAGCCGGGTGAACACGTCGTACAGCGCGTGGCGGGTGCGGATGTCCACGCCGCGCGTCGGGTCGTTCAGCAGCAGCACGCGCGGCTTCAGCGCCAGTACGCGGGCCAGCAGCACCTTCTGCTGGTTGCCGCCGGACAGTGAGGTGATCGGCAGGCTGTCGGATCGCGCCACCACCGAAAGCCGCTCCCGCCAGACGGCAAACCGTTTGCGGCGCGCCCCGGCGGCAATCAGCCCCAGCGTGGCATCGGCCCCCGGCGTGGCGGCGGCGAAATTGTCGATCACCGAAAGGGTGGGGAAAATGCCGGTGCTGCGCCGGTCGCGCGGCAGATAGGCGACCCCGTGGCGCACCGCCTGCGCAGCACTGCCGATCACCGCGCCATCGGCCCGTACCGCACCTTCCAGTGCGCGGCGATGCCCGGCCAATGTTTCCAGATAGTCTTCCTGCCCCTGCCCCTCCAGCCCGGCCAGACCAGCGATCTCGCCGGCACGCACCACGTCATCGAACGCCGCCGCCCGCAGCGCGATCTTCAGGCCCTGCGCCTGCAACCGCACCGTGTCAGGCGGCATCGGCCAGCGCGTCCAGCGTGGCCGGGGCCATCAGGGCCAGCAGTCCGGGCACATCCACCTCACCGCGCGCGAAGGTGCGCACCACCCGCCCGCTGCGCAGCACCGTCACCCGGTCGGCCAGCGCGGTCACTTCATCAATGCGGTGGGTGATGAACAGGATCAGCCCGCCCCCGGCCGCAAAGGCGCGCATGAACGCGAACACCGCGTCGCGGTCGCCGTAATCCAGCGCCGCCGTTACTTCGTCCAGAATCAGCACGCGCGGCTGTTTGGCCAGCGCGCGGGCCAGCACCACCAATTGCCGCTGCGCCAGCGCCAGCGCCCCGGCATTGGCCGACACCTCCATCGGCGTGCGCGTCACCCGCGCCAGCAGGGAAGCGGCCAGCGCCGCCCGCCCGGCACGCGGCACGCGGCGGGTGAACAGCCCGTCGATGCCCAGCAGCACGTTGTCTGCCACCGAACGGTCCGGCGCGATCAGCACTTCCTGAAACACCGTGCCAATGCCCAGCGCCTGCATCGCCACCGGCCGGAAATCCGTCACCGCCACCCCGCCCAGCCGCACACTGCCGCCAGAGGGGGCCACGATGCCCGACAGGATTTTCACCAGCGTGCTTTTGCCCGAGCCGTTTTCGCCCAGCACGGCATGAATGCTGCCCGCCTGAAAATTGATGGCGGCGCCATCCAGCGCCACGGTTTCCCCGTAGCGCTTGGACAGCCCCGCCACCTCCAGCACAGACGCCGTCACTTCCCGGCGCAAGCGCCCGGCACGTCGGCGTAGTTGTACCCGGCAATCGGTGCCGGATGCATGAAGTAAGCCCCCAGCAGCGCTTCCGGCATCGGGTCCGCCGGCGGCACCGGGAAGGTGGACACCGCGTCCGGGGTCATGCAGGCAGCATACCACTTGTCCAGATCCGCCCCCTTCACCACCGGGATGGGGATCATGATGGTGTTCAGCTTCGGCATCTGGCCTTCCAGCAGCGCCACCGACACGCGGAACAGGCTTTCCGAGTTCCATGCGGGCAGCACGCCGTGGCCCTCGAAGCGGTAGCGGTCCGGGTGCGCCTTCCAGTAGCCCAGCGCATCGCCCGAGGTTGAACCGGTGATCAGCGGCGCGGGCCGCTTGGCCTCGGTGAAGGCTTCGGCGATCACCCGGCTTTCACTGCCCGTGGTCCACACGCCGTCAATTTTCTGCGGGCTGGTGGCCAGTGCCTGCAGGATCACGGTCTTGGTGACGTTGGCCGTCCAGTTGCCGTTGACGGTGCGGACCACCTTGATGCCCGGATAATCCTTCAGCGCCGCATCACCGCCCGCACGCTCCTGCGCGACAATCGGGGCACCTGCGATGCCTTCCACCAGAATGATGTTGCCTTTGCCGCCGAGCGATTCACCCAGCTGCTTGGCCATGTCATAGCCCCAGCGGCCGTAATTGCTGTCCACGTTGATGGCAAACGGGCTGGTGACGGAAGACGAAATGGTCACGAACGGAATGCCCGCATCGTAACTGGCCTTGATGGCATCGTTCAGCCCGGTGGAGGAGCCAGCCACCGAGGTGATGATGCTGCACTTCTTGTCCACGAAAGCGCGGATTTGCGAGATCTGGCGGCTGGTATCGCCGTTGGAATCCGACAATTCGAAGTCGGACACCCAGCCCTTCGCCTTGTAGACATCCACCAGACGCTTCAGTTCATTGGTCAGCGACACGCGCCACGGATTGCCCTGATAGCTTTCCGAGTGGCACCACTTCCACGGCTTGGCCGGCATCTTGAACGTGTCGTAGGCCGACGGCTGCAGATTGTCGGTGGCACCGTCATACAGCGCCTTCAGTTCGCCCGGCAGCCCGGCGATCAGCCCGGCGTCACCTGCGTGGGCGGGCGTGGCAGCATAGCTGGCGGCAAAGGCGGCCAGCGCAATTCCAGTGAAGCGAAGCGACTTGGTCATCCGGTTCCTCCCTGTGCGGTCAGGCCTTTTGTCCGGCCCTGTTTCGCGCGCGGCACGCTACCGCACGCCGGGCTGCGCTGGCGACAGCTATCATAGCTGAATGGATCATTCACCAGGGAATTGCGCGCCGTCCACCGGCGGCGTTAGCCTCGGCTGACAAGAAACAGGGGAAACATCGCGCCATGAGCACCCGCACGCTGGCCTTTATCGGCACGTTGAACCGTCCCGCGCCGTATTTCTCATCCTGCAGCGGGCCGGGGCTTGCGGTGATGGGCTTCGATGAAGCCACCGGCGCGCTGTCGCCGCTGCATGAAACCGGCGGCATCGACAACCCGAGCTATCTCACGCTGGACCCCGCCGGGGGCGCGCTGTACGCGACCAGTGAAGTGTATGGCTGGCCGGAAGGCGTGGTGACCGCCTACCGCATCGACCGTGCCACCGGGGCGCTGACCTACATCAACAAGCAGGCCACGCGCGGCAGCATCGCCGCCCATGCCAGTTTCGACCACACCGGGCGCTGGCTGTTCGTTTCGAACTACCGTATGGGAGAGGACGGGGTGCGGCCGCAGCAGGCCGTGGCGGTGTTTCCCATCGAGGCCGATGGCGGCATCGGCCCGGCTGCGTGCAGCGTGGCACATCAGGGCAGCGGGCCGAACACGGCGCGGCAGGAAGCCCCGCATCCGCATTGCGCCATCATCAGCCCGGACAACCGCTTCGTGCTGGTGGCCGATCTGGGGATCGACCGGATCGTGGTGTACGCCTTCGATGCCACGACCGGGCAACTCACCCCGGCCCCCGCGCCATTCGTGCAATCCGCACCCGGCAACGGGCCGCGCCATCTGGTGTTCGCGCCGGACGGGCGAAGCGTGTTCGCCACCAACGAACTGGCCAGTTCGGTCAGCGCCTTTGCGTGGAATCCGGCCACCGGCGCGCTGACTAATGTACAGACCGCCAGCACGCTGCCGCCCGAGGGCCACCCGGACAACACCTGTTCTGATATCGGCATCTCGGCCGACGGGCGGTTCCTGTATGCCGCCAATCGCGGGCACCACAGCATCGCCTGCTTTGCGGTGGAGGCTGGCAGCGGCCGCCTTGCCGCCATCGGCCACTGCCCGATCTTCGGCGACACGCCGCGCCAGTTCAGCATCGACCTCAGCGGCAATTTTCTGCTGATTACCAACCAGAACAGCGATCAGGTGTCGGTGCTGAAGCGCGACCCGGCCACCGGGCTGCTCAGCGGCAGCGGCCAGCAGGGCGCGGTCGGCACGCCGATGTGCGTGAAACTGCTGCGCGTGCCGGGCTGAAACGCCAAAGGGCCGGGCAATCGCCCGGCCCCTGCCCTATCGGATCAAAGTTTCGCTTACTGACCCCGGCCCATCGCCATCACCGTGAAGGTCTTGGCCATGATCCCGAAGTCTGACCGCAGCCAGGACAGCGGGCTGGCCAGCCGCATGGCGTAGGCGTGGTCGAAGGTCACCTTGCGGCGCACATCGTCCAGGTTGGTGTCGTAGCCCTGGTTCACCTGTGCCAGCCCGGTGATGCCGGGGCGCAGGCCCACGGTGCGGTCGGCGAAGAACGGGATGGCCAGTTCCAGCTTGCCGTAGAAGCCGGGGCGCTCCGGGCGTGGGCCGACGATGGACATGTCACCCTTCAGCACGTTCAGCAGCTGCGGGATTTCGTCCAGCCGGGTCTTGCGCAGGAACAGGCCGACGCGGGTGATGCGGGGGTCGCGCTTGGTGGCCCACACCGCGCCGCTGCGGGCTTCGGCGTCGGCGCGCATCGAGCGCAGCTTCATCATGTAGAACAGCTCGGTGCGGTCAGCCAAAGCCCGGCCCACGCGCATCTGGCGGAAGATCACCGGGCCGGGGCTGTCCAGCTTGATCGCCAGCGCCAGCAGCGGGAACAGCGGGGCGGTCACGATCAGGCCGGTCAGCGCCACCACAATGTCCAGCGCCCGCTTGGCGAAAGCCACGGAGACCGGCAGGTGCATGAAGGCCGACATCGGCGTGATGGAAGCGCGCTGCCACGGGCGGCGGGCCTTGCCGCTGACATAGCGCCACACGCCGGCCATGCTGGCCAGATGCCCGCCCACCAGATAATGCGCCAGCGCCAGCGGCTTCGGCGCCCGCTCACCCAGCAGCGCGCCCCCGGCGGCGGCCATCAGGCCCAGCACCTGCATGGCGGCCAGCGCGGTGAACAGCGCCGAGCCATCGGCCAGCGCCAGGCTGCCCAGCAGCCCGATCACGATCAGGAACGGCATGATCACCCGCAGCGCCTTGCCTGAGGCGAAGGCGAAGGCCACGCCGCCGTGGCGCGGATGCAGCAGCGGCAGCAGGCGCATCAGTTGCTGCACGTTACCGGCGGCAATCCGCTTGCGGCGGCGCATGTCCGACGCGGTGTCGTCGCGCTCGGCTTCCAGTGCGACGATCTGTTCGTCGTAGGCCACTTTCCAGCCGCGCGCGTAAATCTGCATCGGCAGGATGAAGTCGTCGTTGATGGTGTCGCGCGGCAGCGCGGCCCAGGCGATGCGGCGGAAGGCGTAGAACGCGCCGTGCAGGCCCAGCGGCGCGCCAAGCGCGGCTTCCCCGCGCTTCACGCCCAGCTGCATCTTCCAGTAGGTGCCCTCACCGGCGCTGCTGGCCTGCATCAGCCGGTAGGT
>CAIPHQ010000311.1 GCA_903864895.1 uncultured Rhodospirillales bacterium | reverse complement strand
CAGGCGCAGATGGCGGCCACGTCTGTGCCGAACGGCAAGGTGTCCGTGCTGAACGTGGCGCAACTGGTGGACCAACTGGTGGCGCAGGGCGCGGCGGCGGGGTTCAGCAATGTCACCGACGCCTGCTGGAGCGGCGACAATACCAACCCGAATTCCGGCACACTTTGCGCTACCACAAAGACTGGGCAGGACCAGTACCTCTATTGGGATGCCCTGCACCCCACCGAGCATGGCCACGCGGCCATCGCGGCGCAGGCGCTGCTGCAACTGCCGTAAGCGGATTTCTGACAAAAGCCTGCGAATTGTCATTGGAATGAATATGGAATTAGATGGCATAAAGGTGCGGCCTGATCCGTCTTGGATGCATATTGCTGACATGAGGCCGGGATGACCGTGTTTGCCGCTTTACTCGGACCACGCCAGAAAATGGCCATGCTGGCTGCCGCCGCCGGGCTGGCCGCTGCCGCCGGACTGTTGGCGTTTGCGCCACGGGCGCAGGCGGCAGGCACCACCTATACGGCGCTGTACGCGTTCGGCGACAGTCTGAGCGATGTGGGCAATACCTATATGGCCTCCAGCCATCAGGAGCCGGTCACGCCGCCCTATGCGGCGGGGCACTACACCAACGGGCCGGTGTGGGTGCAGACGCTGGCCAGCTTGGTGGGGGTGCGGCCGTTGCTGCCGAGCCTGCAGGGCGGCACCGTGTATGCCTATGGCGGGGCCACCGCCACCGGGGGCGGCGGGCTGCATGGCGGCTATCCGATGGATCTGCCGGCGCAATTGCAGCAGTTCATCACCGCCAGCGGCGGCGTGGCCTCCGCCACCGCGCTGTTCACGGTGGAGATTGGCGTGAACGACATTCGCAACGCGGTGATGGCGGGCAGCAGCGATGCCGATATCAGCATTGTGGCCGACAAGGCGGCGGCGGCCACGGTGGGCGTGGCGGTGAAGCTGATGAACCTCGGCGCGCGGCATGTCATGGTGGCGACCCCGCCGGATGTCAGCCGCACGCCCTCGGCTGCCACGCTGACCGCCGCACAGGTGGCCAGCATGACCGCCGGGTTGCAGGCCTATTCGGCAGACCTGACCGCACGGGTGGCGGCGCTGAAGCTGCCGGCCGGGGCCAATGTGTCCATTCTGGATATTTACACGCTGCTGGACAGCATCATCGCCCAGCCCGCAAGCCTGGGCTTCAGCGACGTGGCCGATGCCTGCCTGACCGCCAACCCGCTGGTGCCGGGCAAGGTGCGGCTGTGTCGCACTGCCAAGGCGGTGCAGGACACGTATCTGTGGTTCGACGCCAAACACCCCACCGAGCATGGCCATCAGGCCATCGCCGCGCAGGCCATGCTGCAACTGCCCTGAGTGCGCGGTGCAGGCTGCACGAATTTTCATGTGCCAGGGCCATCCGGCCAACGGCATAACCCGCGCCGCCCGGCCGTCTTGTGCCGGACGCCGCGCAAAGGAAGCGACATGACTGGCCGGACCCATCTTCGCCCGCTGGCCGCCTTGTTCGGGATGCTGGCGGCGCTGTCTGCTGCCGCCCCGGCGCGCGCGGCCAACACCACCTACACGGCGCTGTATGCGTTCGGCGACAGCCTGAGTGATGCCGGCAATTCCTACGCCGCCTCGAACCGTCAGGAGCCGCCGTCGCCGCCGTATTCCTCAGGCCGCTACAGCAACGGGCCGGTGTGGGAACAGGCGCTGGCCAGCAACGTGGGGGTGAAGCCGCTGACCGCGAGCCTGCAGGGCGGCACGGTGTACGCCTATGGCGGGGCCACGGCGTCGGGCCATGCCGGGTCCGGCGGCGGCACCCCGGTGGATCTGCCGGTGCAATTGCAGCAATACACCGCCAAGAATGGCAACACCGCCTCGGCCACCGCGCTGTTCACCATCGCAATCGGCGTGAACGACATTCTGAACGCGGTGAATTCCGGCGCCAGCAGCGCCTCGGTATCGGCCACCGCCACCAAGGCCGCGGCCGATACGATGTCTGTGGTATCGCAATTGCTGACGCTTGGCGCGCGGCACATCCTGGTGACCACGCCGCCGGATGTGGCGCGCACGCCCTCGGCCGCCAATCTGGCCAGCACGCAGATGGGCGCGCTGAGCGCGGGGCTGAAAGCCTATTCCACGTCACTGGCCGGGAAGGTGGCGGCGCTGAAATTGCCCGCCGGGGCAAAGGTGTCGGTGCTGGACATCTACACGCTGCTGGACGGCATTGTGGCCCAGCCGGCCAGCATGGGCTTTACCAATGTGAAGGACGCGTGCCTGACCAACATGTCCGGCCCCGCAGGCGGCATCAAGACATGCGCCAGCACCAAGACCGGGCAGGACAAGTATCTGTG
>CAIPHQ010000310.1 GCA_903864895.1 uncultured Rhodospirillales bacterium | reverse complement strand
TGGCGGGCAGTTTGGCCGCCAGATTGGACAACTGGTCCGGCACCACATCCACCACATCAAGCCGCCCGCCCGGGGCCAGCGCACGCACCAGTTCCGGCGTGAAATCGCCGTAAACGCAGGCGATCTGCAACGTCCGCCCGGGGATCGGCGGCGTCAGCGCGGCCACCGCCGCATGGCGCAGGCGGCGGAAATTGCCCCATAGAATTAGGTTGGTCAGCCACGGCCGGTCAAAAATGCGGATGCCGCGCGGGTTGACATAGGCCCACCAGTAAACCTGCTCCAGATACGCGGGAATGGGCGGGGCCGGCGGCGCAGCGTCCTCGGTGTCGTACCGCACCTGCTGCTCGGGGTGAAGGGCGATGTCCATGCGCAATGCTGGCACGATGCCCATCCGGGCGGCTTGATCCACGTCAACGCCGTAACAAGGCCCGGCGGGCAGCCTGCGAAGCCGCGATGCACACCATCACACTCCGCAAGCCGCTGGCCCACCCATGGCAGGATATGTTCGCCCTGGTGCTGGATATCGAGCGGTATCCGCAGTTTGTTCCCGGCTGCGCCCGGGTGCAGGTGTTGCAGCGGCACCACCCGGACAACGGGCCCATCGAAATCGTCTCACGCATGACAGTGGGCGTGCTGCCCTTGCAGATCGGCTATACCAACGTCACACGCGCCGACCGCACCGAACGCTGGATCAGCGTGGATTCCACCGATGGGCCGATGCGCCATCTGCACGCGCTGTGGCGTTTCGACCCGCTGGACCCGCGCTCAACGCGGGTTTCCTTCGGTGTCAGCTACGACTTTCGCAATCCGGTCATCGCCCGACTCGCCTCCGGCGCGTTCGAATCAATGTTCGCGCGGATCATTGACGCCTTCGAGCACCGGGCAGACCGCATGGCGGCGGCCGGCCGGCCGGCACATCATTCAACCGAGTGACTTGCGTAAAAACGAAAGCAATGCGACAAATCTTACGCAAATTTTGCGTGGAGTAGTGCCATGACGACGCCGAACAAGCCATTGGTGTTCGACAAGCCGCTGCGCGGCCGCATCTACGACAGCATTGCCGAGACCATCGGCAACACGCCGCTGGTCCGCATCCCGCACATCGCCGCCGAGGAAGCCCTGCTGGCGGACGTGGCGCTCAAGCTGGAGTTCTTCAACCCGATTTCGAGCGTGAAGGACCGCATCGGCGTCAGCATGATTCTGGCGCTGGAGGAACAGGGGCTGTTGCAGCCCGGCGGCACGCTGATTGAACCCACGTCCGGCAACACCGGCATCGGGCTGGCGTTTGTGGCCGCCGCGCGCGGCTACAAGCTGATTCTGACCATGCCGGAAAGCGTGTCCATCGAGCGGCGCAAGATGCTGGCGCATCTGGGGGCGACACTGGAACTCACGCCGCGTGAAAAGGGCATGGGCGGGGCGATTGCCCGCGCCAGGGAATTGCTGGAGGCCACACCCGGCGCGGTGATGCCGAACCAGTTCGGCAATCCGGCCAACCCGAAAATCCATCGTGAAACCACGGCCGAGGAAATCTGGCACGACACGGCCGGTGCCGTGGATATCGTGATCTCCGGCGTAGGGACCGGCGGCACGCTGACCGGCGTGGGGCAGGTGCTGAAGCCGCGTAAGCCGGGGCTGCAAATCATCGCCGTCGAGCCGGAAGCCAGCCCCGTGCTGTCCGGCGGCAAGCCGGGTCCGCACCCGATTCAGGGCATCGGCGCCGGGTTCAAGCCCGACATTCTGGACCTGTCGCTGGCCGACGAGATCATTCAGGTCTCCAACGCCGACACGCTGGCCAACGCCCGCCGCCTGTCGCGCACCGAGGGTATTCCGGGCGGCATCTCCTCCGGCGCTGCGCTGACCGCAGCCCTTGTGGTGGCCAAACGGCCGGAGAATGCGGGCAAACTGATCGTGGTGATCATTCCGTCGTTTGCCGAACGCTACATCACCACCGCGCTGTTCGAAGGCGAATAGCCCGCGTGCCACTTGCCGAATACCGCGCCGCCGACGCCACCACGCTGGCAGGCTGGGTGGCGCAGGGCGCGGTTTCGCCCGCGGAATTGCTGAACGCGGCGCTGGCCGAGGCGGAAGCGGCGGCGCATCTGGGGGCCATCTGCCAGATGCTGCCACATCTGGCGGAGGCCGCCTTGCCGGGCGTGGACCGTGCCGCCCCCTTCGCGGGCGTGCCGCTGCTGGTCAAGGATCTGGGCGGCGCGCTGGCTGGGGCACCCACATGGGCAGGCAGCCGCCATCTGCGCGATACCGCGCAACCGGCGGCACAGGGCGGCGCGGTGGTCGGGCGCTTGCGCGCGGCAGGCATGGTGCCGTTCGGCAAGACCACGGTGCCGGAATTCGGGCTGAATTTCTCCACCGAACCGGCCATCGGCCCGCTCTGCCGCAACCCGTGGGACAGCACGCGCAGCGCCGGTGGCTCCTCGGGCGGGGCGGCGGCGGCCGTGGCCGCCGGGATTGTGCCGGTCGCGCACGCCACCGACGCGGGCGGCTCCATCCGCCTGCCCGCCGCATGGTGCGGACTGGTCGGCCTGAAACCCTCGCGCGGGGCGGTGCCGCAGGGGCCGGATTTTTCCACGCTGCTGGGCGGACTGGCCACCGAGTTCATCGTCTCCCGCAGTGTGCGCGATTCGGCGCGTGCGTTGCAGGTGCTGGCCCGCCCGCCGGTGGACGGGCCGTATCTGCCACCGTTGCCCGATGGGTATGACGCGGACGGTCTGGACCGCCCGCCCCCGCCGCAGCGCATCGCCCTGCTGACCACGGCACCCGACGGCGCGCCGCCCGGCCCGGCATGGGCCGCTGCGGCCGAAAGTGCTGCGCGCGTTCTGCAAGCCGCCGGGCACGCGGTGGAACCCGCCGATCCGCGCCCGTTGTCCGGCATCTGCACCACCGCGCGCCGCGCCTTCAGCACCTTCGCCTGCCGCAACCTCGCTGCCGTGCTGGATGTGCTGTCACCCGCGCCGGATGGGCTGGAGCCGCTGAACTGGGCGGTGGCGCAGCGCGGCGCCACGCTGCTGCCACGCGATTTCGTGGCGCAGGAAGTGGCACAGGCGCGCATGGCGCATGACTTCGCGGTGCTGCAACGGCGCTGGGGCATCCTGCTGACCCCCACCGCCAGCGGCCCGCCGCCAAAGCTGGGCGTGCTGCGCACCGATGGCAGCGACGCGATGGGCCATTTCGCGGCGCTGGCGCGCCTGGCCCCCTACGCGGCGCTGGCCAACGCCACCGGGTGCCCGGCCATCGCGGTCCCGCATGGTCTGGATGCGTCGGGCCTGCCGTTGTCGGTGCAACTGCTCGGCCCGCCCGGCAGCGAGGCCATTCTGCTAGGCTTGGCACGAACTCTGGAACAGGCGGCCCCGTGGCCGATACTGGCAGGTGCGTGATGGCCGAGGATGATGACGAAGCTGGTCCCGCCGATGCCTTCGCGCCCTATGTCGCAACCCTCGGGCGCGGCCCGGGGCGGTCGCGGGCGCTGACCCGGGCGGAGGCGCGTGATGCGTTCGGGCAGATTTTGCGCGGCACGGTGGACCCGTATCAGGTGGGCGCGTTCCTGATGCTGCTGCGCTTTCGCGGCGAGAACCCCGATGAGATCGCAGGCATTGTCGAGGCCCTGCAGGACAGCCTGCCGCCCGCACCACCGGCCGATCTGGACTGGCCGAGCTATGGCGCAGGGCGCACGCGCGATGTGCCGTGGTTTCTGCTGGCCGCACTGGCGCTGGCCGACAGCGGGGTGCGGGTGCTGATGCACGGCAGCAACGCATTCGGCAGCGGCGTGCCGGTGGCCGATGCGCTGGCCGCCCTTGGCCGTGCGCCCGCGCACAACATGGACGCCGCCGCCACGCAGCTTGACGCCACCGGCTTCGCCTATCTGCCCATCGAAACCCTCTCGCCTGGCACCGCGCGCCTGCTGGGCTTGCGCCGCCTGTTCGGCCTGCGCTCCCCGGTCAACACCGCTGCCCGCCTGCTGGACCCGGCGCGCGCGGCGGCGGGCGTGGATGGGGTGTTTCATCCGCCGTATATCGACGTGCATCTGGGCGTGGCCGGATTGCTGGCCCGCCCGCGCCTGCTGGTGCTGAAGGGCGGCGGCGGTGAGGCCGAGCGTGTGCCCGCCAAACCGGCGCTGGCGCATCTATGGACACTGGCAGGCGGGCGGCAGGAACTCACGCTGCCCGCCGTTGCGGGCCTGCCTGCGGCGGAACCGGCTGATCTGGCGCTGTTATCCGCCGTCTGGCGCGGCACCGCACATCCGCCGCGTGCGCTGGCCACCGTGCACGCCACGCTGGCGCTGGGCCTGCTGGCGCTGGGGCAGTCCACTGGTCCAGACGCGGCGGCGGACCGGGCGGCCCTGATCTGGCGGGCACGCTGCCACGATACATCTAGCGCATGATAAGTTCTTTATCCGACTAATCTTGTAATCAGTCTCGCACTCTATCGAAATAGAACGCGACCCGGTCATTGGATGCGATATATCACCTACCCCGGCAGAACGTGCCCGGTGCTGCCTGAACCGGCACGACGTACATTCCGCCGGTTGAGGCGCAGGCGCTGCACGGCTAGAACGCGGCACCGCGCCGCCATCACCACCGGAGAGCACCGCGCATGTCCAGCGCCTGGGTCAAAGCCTGCGATATCGATGATGTGGAACCGGAGGACGTGAAGCGGTTCGACCACGCCGGGCGCACCTTCGCCATCTACCGCACCGAAAGCAGCAAATGGTACGCGTCGGACGGGCTGTGCACGCATGAGGCGGTGCATCTGGCCGATGGGCTGGTGATGGGCAGCATCATCGAATGCCCCAAGCACAATGGCCGCTTCGACATCCGCACCGGTGAGGCCAAGGGGGCCCCGGTGTGCATCAACCTGAAGACCTACCCGGTGAAAACCGAGGGCGGGTCCGTGTTCATTCAGCTGGACTGAGTGGCGGCGGCGGGCACAGGCCCGCCACCTCGGCGGCAAACGCCAGAACATCGGCATCCGCGCCGAACCCGGCGGCCAACTGCACCCCGATTGGCAGGCCGGAGGCAGACAGCGCCACCGGCAGGCTGATGGCGGGCACGCCGGACAAGTTCACCCACCCGGTAAACGCGGCATGGTCACGCGGGCCGGCCGGCAGGCCAGCAATCTCGCGCGGATACGGCTGGTCCGCCGCCCACGGCAGCGCGGCGGCGGTGGGGGTCAGGACAAGGTCCACGCCGCTGAACAGGTCCGCGACGCTGCGGCGCAGGCGGGTCAGCCGGTCCAGCGCGTCGAAATAATCCGCCGCTGACAGCTTGCCGCCATCCTCGGCCATGGCCTGCACCGGCGGCCCGCCCCATGCCAGCAGATGCGGCGTATGGCTGGCCAGCCACGCGACCCCGCTGCGGGAGACGACGTGCCAGATGCGCCCGGCGTCTTCAGTGTCGAAAAACACGTCCGCCTCGCGCACGTCATGCCCTGCCCCGGCCAGCGCGGCGGCCACTTGCGCGGTAGCAGCCGACACTTCGGCATCAACCGGCGATGCGCCGAAGCGCGGCACATACAGGATGCGGCGCGGGCGCGCGGGCCACGGCGCGGCGCCGGCGAACAAGGAACGCCGGTCGCGCGCATCCGGCCCGGCCAG
>CAIPHQ010000309.1 GCA_903864895.1 uncultured Rhodospirillales bacterium | reverse complement strand
TCGATCAGCTCATCCAGATCGGGCGGCACGCCGCCCGGCCCGCCGCTGCCGGGGCCACGGAACGGCGGCTTGCCAGACGCGCGATCATCCGGACGCTCCTTTGGGCGGTCGCCCCAGGGCGAGTTGCCGCCGCCACCTGATCCACCGTTGCCCGATCCGCTGTTGCCCGACCCGCCATTGCCGGACCCGCCATTGCCGGATCCACTATTGCCCGGCGAACCGCCGGGATTGCCCCACGGACCGGGTCCGCCGGAGCTGCCGTTATTGGTGGCCATGAAATCAGGCTGCTCCTTGTTTGCCGCCACGCGGCCCGCCGCCGCACCTCCCCACCGGCCGGGGGGGCCATTGGCAGGCAGCGCAGCACGCGCCATATCGCCGCCGTGACACGGCTGCATATTGACCAGCCGGGAAAGGTTTTCAAGGACATGCCCAGCACCCCGACCCCCGAGACCCTGCGCGAGGCCCTGCGCGACATCGCCGATCCCGCCAGCGGGCAGGACATCGTCGCTGCCGGACTGGTGGAAGGCATCGAGGTGCGCGGCGGTCTGGTGCATGCCAGCCTGCTGACCGACCGCCAGCGCGCCCACCTGATGGAACCCGTCCGCAAGGCCGCCGAGGCCAAACTGGCCGCCCAGCCGGGCGTGAAGAACGCCGCCGTGGTGCTGACCGCACATACCGCCAAACCCGCCGCCGCCCCGGCTCCTGCGCCTGCACATAACCATGGGCATGGGCACGGCCACGCCCACGGCGCACCCGCCGCCAAGCCGCATCTGCTGGCCGATGTGAAGGCGGTGGTCGCCGTCGCCTCCGGCAAGGGCGGCGTGGGCAAGTCCACCGTGGCGGTCAATCTGGCCGTCGCACTCGCCCAGATGGGGCTGAAAGTGGGCCTGCTGGACGCCGACATCTACGGCCCCAGCCTGCCCCGCATGCTCGGCTTGGCCCGCAAGCCCGAAGTGCGCGGCGACCGCATGATCCCGCTGCCCGCGTGGGGCCTGAAGGCCATGAGCATCGGGTTTCTGGTGGAGGAGGAAACACCCATGATCTGGCGCGGCCCGATGGTAATGGGCGCCCTGGAGCAGATGATGGGTCAGGTGGAGTGGGGCGCGCTCGACATCATGATCGTGGACATGCCGCCCGGCACCGGCGACGCGCAACTGACCATGGCGCAGCGGGTGACGCTGGCGGGTGCGGTGATCGTCTCCACCCCGCAGGACATCGCGCTCACCGACGCGCGGCGCGGCGTGCGGATGTTTGAGCGCACGCGGGTGCCGGTGCTGGGGCTGGTGGAGAACATGAGCTTCTTCTGCTGCCCCAACTGCAACCACCGCGCCGAGATTTTCGGCCATGGCGGGGCCAGGGCCGAGGCGCACCGTCTGGGCACCGATTTTCTGGGTGAGGTGCCGCTGCTGCTGAACATCCGTGAGACCGGCGACGCCGGAACCCCGGTGGTGGCCGCCGCCCCGGACAGCGAGGCGGCACGGGCCTTCCACGGCATTGCCGAAAAGCTGTGGGCCAAGGTGTCGGGCGCGGCGGCCCCGAAAGCGCCGCGCATTGTGGTCAGCTGACCCCGCCGGTCAGCCGAGCTTGAGCGTGGCCGGTTTCTGGCCGGTTTCATGCAGGGTGACATGCGGCACCGGGTCGGGCGACGTTTTCAGGAACGCCGCCCACGCCGCGCCCAGGTCAGACTGCACCTTGAAGGCCGCATTGAGCGCCTCGGTCAGCGGCCGGACTTTGGGTTTCAGCTTCAGCACGATGGGGCGGTAGTGTTCCGGGTTGAGCCCCTGCAACTCCTCGTCCACAAACCCATCCACCAGCGTTTTTTTCGCCAGTGCGGTCAGCAGTTCGACCGACTGCTTGAGGTAGTCGTCCAGCACCATTTCCAGATCCTCGGCGTCGTGGTGCAGCTTCTTCAGGCTCTCGCCCATCGCCATCAGCGCCTTGGCCAGCTTGTTGCGTAACAGCGTCCATGCGCCTTCGTCGGCTGGCGGCGCGTGAATGGCGGCCTGCAGGATGGCCAGCAGCTTCCCGGCTTCCTCGTTGACATGTTTGGCCCGGTCCAGCAGCGGCGGCACACCGTTTTCCACCTGGTCCGTCACCTCTGCCGTGCGCTTCATCACGCGCAGCGCCTCCCGGCACATCGTGGTGACGGCGTGATATTCCTGCTTGTGCTTGGCAATGCGGGTATCGACCGTCTTCAGCCCCTCGGTCAGCACGGCCTTGGTGGTGTCGTGCACTTTCGGCACGCAGATCTTGATGATCTTCTGCATCGCCACCTTGGCGGACTGCAACAGATCCTCCTGATGCAGGATGACCACCGGCCCCACGGTCAAACTCTGGCTGTGGATTTGCCCGTACAGATCGGCATATTGCTCCAGAATGCCGCCCAGTCCGAAATCCGGCAGCGTCTTGGGCTTGCCATTCTGCCACCACTGGCCCGCATGGGCATCGAGTTGCAGCTCGTCGCTTTTCTGCATCGCCATCGCCTCCGCTCGGGGTGTGCCTTCAGACCGGCGCAGACTGTGCCTTGCCGCACGGACCTTGGCCAATCGCGACTGAGTGACGGGCGGGCGCCATCGCCCGGCAGGCTACCGCGTGATGGCGCACATCCCGCGCACCGCTTTCCAGTCGGGTGCCGTCAGCGCCGCCGCACCACTGGCATCGGCGGCGGTGGCGGCGGTGCGGTCTGCGCCGGGCGGGTGGTCGGACATCCAGCCCGGCTCCGCATCGTCCGCCTGCATCGCGGGCGTGGCCAGAAACCGCGCCAGACCATCGGCGCGCAGCCCGGCGCGTTGCAGCAGGACCACGGCGGCGGCATCGGCGCGGGCTTCCGCCGCGCGGTCGTGGCGCAGCGCGCCGAGACGGGCGGCGAAGCCCGCCGCATCCGAACCGAGCACGCGCCCGGCCATCTGCAAGCCCAGCGTTTCCAGCAGGCGCTGCTGCGGGTCGCGGTGCCGGAGATGCGCGATCTCGTGCGCCAGCACGCCCGCGAGTTCGTCGCCGTCTTCGGCTTCGCGCAGCAATCCGCGCAGGATCAGGATGCGCTGGCCGGGCAGCGCGAAGGCGTTGACCTCCTCCGTCAGGATCACGCTGACCTGCACCGGGCGCTCCAGCCCGGCGGCATCGGCCAGCCGTGCGGTCAGGCCGTCCAGCACCTGTTGCCCGGCGTCCCCGGCGCAGGTGGCGCGCGGGCCGGTCATCGCCTGTGCCACGGCGCGCCCGGCGGCATCGTCCAGCACCGGCGGCAGCGGCAGGAACAGCCATGCGGCCACAGCGCAGGCCACCGCCCCGGCCACCGCCGCCATCCAGCCCCACGGCAGCGCCGGCGTGCGGCGCGGCAGCTTGCCCGGCAGGGCATCGGCGGGCAGGACCAGCCGTGCGGGGCTGCCGGCGCTGGCCAGCGTGACCATGCCATCGGGCGTGGCCGGGCCGGTGGCGGCGATGCTGTCCAGCTTCCATTCGGCCAGCGTGGCGCCATCCTCCTGCGCGATGCGCCAGTACGCCGCCGTGGCGGTCACGAGCACCTTATGGGCGTGCGCCGTCTGGCCGTTGAAATACCGGCCGCTAGCCGCCAATGCCCGCATCCAGTGCTTCCAGCAGTCCCTCGCCGCGAGACGGCACCGGCATGTCGTTCTGCAACAGGCCGTCCAGATCCGGGCTGCCCAGCACCTGCACCTGCGCGCAGAGGAACCGCGCACAGCGCTGCGTGATGATGGGGCCGCCGAGGCCCAGCGTGAACGCGGAAAGCAGCGTGTTGCCCAGCCGCAGCCGGAACAGCGCGCCGCCGGTGATCTCTGTGGAGAAGCGGATGTCGCCCAGCGCCATGCTGCCGAGAATCTGGCGGGCAAACGCGGCATCAAACCACGCCATCGCCAGCCGGAAGGCCGAGAAGAGCACGAGCAGATAGAGAATGCCGGGCCAGATCGAATGGCTGAAGGCCTGCCCCGGAATGGGGCCAATCTGCACGCCAAACAGCAGCCACGCCAGCAGGCCCAGCGCCACCAGCAGCACCACCAGCAGCACCACGCCGAACAGCCCGCCCAGCAGGAACGGCCAGAACAGCGGCCCGGCGCGGCCTGCCACCGACAGCCGCGCGCTGCCAAAGGCGCTGGCGTTCAGCCGCCGCCGCAGCATCCGCAGCCGGAACAGCGGCCACGCAAAGCCCAGCGAGAGCACTGTGAGCAGGTAATACCCCATCGAGCGCAGGCCGTATTCAAACGCCCCGTTCTCCATGCCGCCATGAATGCCGCGCCACAGCGACCGCGTCAGCCGGTAGCGCTGCGCGCCATACACGGCCGCCCCGAACAGCGAGGCGTAGAACAGCGACACCGGCAGCGAGAATATCGCGAACCATTGCTGGTGCGTGTACTGCGCCACGAAACTGATAAAATAGTTGAACGCGAAGATGCAGCCCAGAATCACCAGCGCCAGCAGGAAACCGCGAAATTTCTCCCCGCCCGTGCCGGTATATTCAAACCGCTCGCCACCGAAGCGCATATGCGCCCACAGATAGCGGCGCATCCGCGTCTTGGCCCAGAACCGGAAGATGCCAAGCGTGATGACGGTCAGGCCCAGATT
>CAIPHQ010000308.1 GCA_903864895.1 uncultured Rhodospirillales bacterium | reverse complement strand
GATAAGCACACTCCTCGGGAACTGGCGCTGCCGTGATCTTGGTCACGGTACCTGGTGCCCACCTGCACACGCAGGCTCTAGGAGGGTGGTAAAGCCAACGGCCTATGGTGGCTCCGCACATTTCCCCTGATGTTGACATCGACGCTGCCAAGCGACTCGCCCGGCAACGGGCGCTGGCGGCGCGTGTGGGCTGCGATCCGGCGTGGGGCGCAGCACTGGCCGGACATGCACTGCGCGAAGTGCCGCCGCCTGCGGGCGCGGTGGTCTCGGTGTTCTGGCCGATGCCCGGCGAGATCGACACGCGCCCGTTGCTGGACGCCCTGCACGCGCGCGGCCACACCGTGCTGCTGCCGGAGACCCCGCCGCGCGGCAACCCGCTGCTGTTCCGGCAGTGGCTGCCGGGTATGGTCATGGTGCGCGAGCGCTTCGGCACCCACAAACCCACCGGCGAAATCGGCGTGCCCGATGTGCTGTTCATCCCGCTGGTGGCGTTCGACCGCGCCGGGCGGCGCTTGGGTTATGGCGGCGGCTACTACGACCGCACGCTGGCCACGCTGCCGGGCGCGCGCGCCATCGGGGTGGCGTTCGCGGCGCAGGAACTCGACGAAGTGCCCACAGCGGACTACGACGCCCGGCTTGACGCCGTGGTGACCGAGCAGGGCGTGCTCCGCTGCAAGGATTTCTGAATGCGCATCGTGTTTCTGGGCGACGTGGTCGGGCGCACCGGCCGCGATGCGGTGGTGGCCGCATTGCCCGGCCTGCGCGCCGGATTGCGTGCTGATCTGGTGATCGTGAACGGCGAGAACGCCTCGCACGGCTTTGGCCTTGGTCCGGACATGGCGCGCGCGATGTTCGAGGCCGGGGCGGATGTGATCACGCTGGGCAACCATGCGTGGGACCGCAAGGAACTGATCCCCTACATCGCCGAGAACCCGCGCGTGATCCGCCCGCTGAACTTCCCGCCCGGCACGCCGGGTGCGGGCAGCGTGGTGGCGCAGTTGCAGGATGGCCGCCGCGCGCTGGTGCTGAACGTGATGGGCCGCCTGTTCATGGACGCGCTCGATTGCCCGTTCCGCACCGCCGCCGTGGAACTCTCCCGCCACCGCATGGGCGCGACTGGCACCGTGGCGGCGGCCGTGGTGGATATCCATGCCGAGGCCACCAGCGAAAAAATGGCGTTTGGCCATTCGTTCGACGGGCAGGTGAGTCTGGTGGTGGGCACGCATACCCACACGCCGACCGCCGATTACCAGATCCTGCCGGGCGGCACCGCCTATCAGTCCGACGCCGGGATGTGCGGCGACTATGACAGCGTGATCGGGATGCAGAAGGAGGGGGCGGCCTCGCGCTTCTGGCGCAAGATGCCCGGCGAGAAACTGCAACCCGCCGAAGGCCCCGCCACCATCAGCGGCCTGTTCGTGGAAACCGACGACGCCACCGGCCTTGCGCGCCGCGTGGCCCCGATTCGTCAGGGCGGGCGGTTGTCGCAGACGCTGCCAGACGTGTAACCCTGTCCGCAAATCTCAGCCATGGAGCGATTCCTATGACCGCCACCGCCGCCCTGCCTGCCACCGCCCCGCGCATGCTGATGGTGAAGGGCGCGCTGGTGCTGTCGCTGACGGCGGTGCTGGCGGTGTCGGCGCATGTGCAGGTGCCGTTCTGGCCGGTGCCGATGACGTTGCAGACGCTGGCCGTGCTGGCCATCGCCGGTCTGGCCGGTCCTGCGGTCGCGGGCGCTGCGATGTTGGCCTATATCGCCGAGGGGGCTGCGGGCCTGCCGGTGTTCGCCAGCGGGGGCGGGATTGCCTATCTGGCCGGGCCGACGGCGGGGTATCTGGCGGGCATGACGGTGGCCGCCGTGCTGGTGGGCGCGCTGGTGCGCCGCGCGAACGGGCATGTGCTGGCCACCGCAGGCGCGATGCTGCTGGGCATTGCCATCACCTATGGCGCGGGCGCTGCGTGGCTGGCGCAGTTCGTTGGCATGGACAAGGCGTTTGCCGCAGGCGTTGCCCCGTTCCTGCTGGGCGATGCGGTCAAGGCCGCGCTGGCGGCGGCACTGGTGCTGGCGGCCAAGCCGCTGGCGCGCGGCTGAGCACAGGCTGAGTTTCGGAGAGCGGCGATGGCGGGTCATTCGCAATTCAAGAACATCATGCACCGCAAGGGCGCGCAGGATGCGCGGCGCGCCCGGCAGTTCGCGCGGCTGATTCGGGAAATCACCGTCTCGGCCCGGCAGGGTCTGCCCGACCCGGCCAGCAACCCGCGCCTGCGCGCGGCGGTGACAGCGGCAAGGCAGGCCAACATGCCGCGCGACACGGTGGAGCGAGCCATCAAGAAGGCAGCAGGCGCTGCGGCGGGTGATGACTATATGGAAGTGCGCTACGAGGGCTACGGCCCGGCGGGCGTGGCGGTGATTGTGGAAACGCTGACCGACAACCGCAACCGCACCGCGTCCGACATTCGCTCGGCGTTCAGCAAGCATGGCGGGGCGCTGGGCGAGACCAACTCGGTGTCGTTCATGTTCTCCCGGCTTGGCGTGGTGCGCTACCCGGCCAAGGCCGCCAGCGAAGACGCCATGCTGGAATCGGCCATCGAGGCGGGGGCCGAGAACGTGGAAAGCTCGGATGAGGGCCACGAGATCACCACCAGCATCGAATCCCTGTTCGCAGTGCGCGACGCGCTTGAAGCCCGCTTCGGCGCGCCGGAAAGTGCGAAGTTCGACTGGCGGCCGAGCACCACCGTGACGCTGGACGAAGACCGCGCGGCCAGCCTTCTGAAATTGCTGGATGTTCTGGAAGACAACGATGACGTGCAGAACGTCTACGCCAATTTCGACATCCCCGAGAGCGTGATGCAGTCGCTGTCGGCGGCCTGAAAGCAGGTGACGGTGGCGAGGCTTCTGGGCATCGATCCGGGCCTGCGCTTCACCGGCTGGGGGCTGGTGGATGTGGACGGAAACCGCCTGCGCCACGTGGCCGACGGCGTGATCGCCACCGATGGCGATGAAAGCGTGCCGGACCGGTTGTGCCAGTTGCACCGCGAACTGACGGCGCTGCTGATTGAGCACGCGCCCGATGAGGCGGCGGTGGAGGAAACCTATGTCAACCGTAACGGGGCGGCGACGCTGAAGCTGGGCTATGCGCGCGGTGTGGCGCTGCTGGTGCCTGCGCTGCGCGGTATTCCGGTGGCCGAATACGCCGCCAAATCGGTGAAGATGGCCGTGGTGGGCACCGGCGGGGCGGACAAGGCGCAGGTGCAGGACATGGTGCGCCGCCTGTTGCCGGGCGCGCGCATGCGCAAGGCCGATGCGGCCGATGCGCTGGCGGTGGCGATCTGCCACGCGCATCATCGCGCCAGCAAACTGCGCTGGTCGGGCGGAGTGCAGATGGCATGATCGCGAAACTCACCGGGCGGATCGAAGGCGTCGAAGACGGCCGCTGCGTGGTGGACGTAAACGGGGTCGGCTATCTGGTGCAGGCCTCCACCCGCACGCTGGCCACGCTGCCCTCGGGCGGCATCGCGATGCTGCTGATCGAGATGCAGGTGCGCGAAGACGCCATCACGCTGTACGGCTTTGCCGACTCGGCGGAACGCGAGTGGTTCCGCCTGCTGACCACAGTGCAGGGCGTGGGCGCGAAAGTGGCGCTGGGCGTGCTGTCGGCGCTTTCGCCGCGCGAACTGGTGGCGGCGATTCAGGCGGGCGACCGGGGCGCCCTGACGCGCGCGCCCGGCGTCGGCCCGAAACTGGCGATCCGTCTGCTGACCGAGTTGCGAGAGAAGGCGGGCGCGATGCCAACCGGCCCCGGCTTCTCGCCGGTGCTGCCGCCGCCCGCCGCCAAGGGCGCGGCGGGGGATGCGCTGTCCGCACTGGTCAATCTTGGCTACCGCCGCCCGGAGGCGCAGGCCGCCATTGGCCGCGTGGCCGAACGCTTGGGCGAGGATGCCGGTCTGGATCAGATGATCCGTGAGGGTCTGAAGGAACTGGCGCGATGAGCGGCAAGGACAAGGACCGTACTGTCTCGCCCGCCCGCGCCGAGGAGGATGCCGCCGAGGCGACGTTGCGCCCGCAAACGCTGGCCGAGTTCGTCGGCCAGCGTGCCAGCCGTGAAAATCTGGCGGTGTTCATCCAGGCCGCGCGCGGGCGGGCGGAAGCGCTGGACCATGTGCTGCTGCACGGCCCGCCGGGCCTCGGCAAGACCACGCTGGCGCAGATTGTGGCGCGCGAACTGGGCGTGGGGTTCCGCGCCACCTCCGGCCCGGTGATCCAGCGCGCAGGCGATCTGGCTG
>CAIPHQ010000307.1 GCA_903864895.1 uncultured Rhodospirillales bacterium | reverse complement strand
GGCGAGGCGGTGCGGGCATGGTCACCATCGCGGCACCCGATGAACTCGGCATCTACCGGGCAGGCGAACCTGGCACGATCATTGATTCGCGCCCGTTGGCGGATCTGCTGGGCGACGCCCGCCGCACGGTGTGGGTGTGCGGCCCGGGTCTTGGGGCCGCGGCAGCAATGTCCGCCTTGCCCGATTTGCTGGCCGCCGGGCGCAGCGTGGTGGCCGATGCCGATAGTTTTTCGGCCTTCGCCGGGCAGCCTGAGGCGTTTCGCGGCTGCGCGGTGCTGACCCCGCATGAGGGCGAGTTCGCCCGTGTCTTCGGCCCCATCGCACCCGGCCGCCTGACCGCCATCCGCGCCGCCGCGCGAAGCTGCGGCGCGGTGGTGGTGCTGAAAGGCCCGGACACGGTCATCGCCGCCCCGGATGGCAGGGCCGCGATCAACGATTCAGCACCGCCGTGGCTCGCGACCGCCGGATCGGGCGACACGCTGGCCGGGCTGATCGCCGCGATGCTGGCACAGGGCATGCCGCCGTGGGAGGCAGCATGTGCCGGGGTGTGGGTGCATGGAAGGGCCGGGGCGCTGGCGGGGCCGGGCCTGATTGCCGAGGATCTGGCCGGACATGTGGCGGCGGCTCTTTCCGCGACCACTGAATTGGCTCAGGCTGGCGCCAAGAACATAAGAAACAGGGACCGAGACTGATGACGCTGAACCCCGCCGCTGTCGCCCAACGCCTGCTGGATGAGCATCGCGAGCGGCGCAATTTCACCCCGTTCGCGGCGGACAGCGGCATCACCGGGATCGACGGTGCCTACACGGTGCAAGCAGCGTTCGTCGCCGGAATGCTGCAAGGCCGCGCGCCCGGGTACAAGATCGGCCTGACCTCGAAACGGATGCAGCAGATATGCCGCATCGACACGCCGATTGCCGGTGTGGTGCTGCCGGGCCGGGTCCACGAAAGCGGCGCCGTGTTGGAACGCAGCCGCTATGGCCGTCTGGGTCTGGAATTCGAGATCGCCGTCCGCATGGGGCGCGATTTGCCGCCGTCCGGCGCGCCGTTCACCCGCCAGGCCGTCGCAGCCGCGGTGGACGCGGTGGCCCCGGCGGTGGAAATCGTTGACGACCGGCAATGCGACTACAAGACGCTCGAAGTGCTGTCGCTGGTGGCGGACAATTCCTGGAATGAGGGGCTGGTGCACGGCGCCTTCGTCACCCAATGGCCTGCGCTGGAGACGGCGGAGGGCGTGGTTGAACTGGACGGCGTGGCGGTGGACCGTGGCCTGGGCGGCGACGTGCTCGGCCACCCGTTCGAGCCGCTGACATGGCTCGCCAACCATCTCGCCCAAACCGGTGGCGGGCTGCGTGCGGGTGACATCGTGATGACCGGCAGCCTTGTGACGACGCGCTTTCCCCCGGTACCGGGCCGGTTCCGCTTCGCGGTGTCCGGGCTTGGGGCGGTCGAGGTGGCCGTCGCCTGAGTGTGTGGCCGGGTGAAGCCTGCGCCGGCCGTGACAGGGTGTTGAGCAAATCATATGGTCCGCGCCGGCGGGAACTGTGGATAATGCGCGCAAGGAGACTTCCATGAACGCAGACGTTGCGCCAAAGCCGCCCGCCGCCGTTCCCGCCTTGTCCGCCGAGCGGAGGATGGCGTTGCTGCGGCAGATCGAGCGCAAGCTGCTCTGGCTTTCGGCATGGACCATCCACACCGCCAACCATATCCGTCCCAATCGCGACGGGCTGAAGGTCGGCGGGCATCAGGCGTCCTGCGCGTCGGTGATTTCCATCATGGCGGCGCTGTATTTCGAGATACTGCGCCCGCAGGACCGCGTGGCGGTGAAGCCGCATGCCGGGCCGGTGTTCCATGCGATGAACTACCTGTTCGGCCGCCAGACCCGCGACAAGATGGAAAACCTGCGCGCCATGGGCGGGGCACAGCCCTACCCAAGCCGGGTGAAGGATGGCGGGGAGGTGGATTTCTCCACCGGTTCGGTCGGCCTTGGCGTGGCGATCACCAGTTTTTCCGCGCTGATGGCCGATTACGTGCGGTTGCACGGGTTGATGAGTCAGGACCTGCCGCAGGGCCGCCACATCGCCATTGCGGGTGACGCGGAACTGGACGAGGGCAATATCTACGAAGCCCTGCTGGAAGGCTGGAAGCACGACGTTCGCAATGTCTGGTGGATCATCGACTACAACCGCCAGAGCCTTGATTCCGTGGTGCCGGACCGGCTGTTCGGCCGCATCGAAGGCCTGTTCCGCGACATGGGCTGGAACGTGGTGACGATGAAATACGGCCGCAAACTGGAAGCGGCCTTCGCGCGGGACGGCGGTGAGGAGTTGCGCCGCTGGATCGACGACTGCCCCAACAGCCTGTATTCGGCCCTGACCTTTCAGGGCGGGGCGGCATGGCGGCAGGTGCTGCTGGCCGATCTGGGCCGTGCAAAAGGCGTGCGCGCCATCGTGGATCCGCTGTCGGACGACGAACTGGCCAGCCTGATGACCAATCTGGGCGGCCACGATACCGAGAGCATCATCGAGCATCTGCGCGCCGCCGACGCGGCGGGCGATCAGCCGACCTGCTTCATTGCCTACACCATCAAGGGCATGGGCCTGCCGTTCGCGGGCCACAAGGACAACCATGCCGGGCTGATGACCAGGGAACAGATGGAACTGTTCCGCAGCGGCATGAACATCCGTCCCGGCTTTGAGTGGGACAGGTTTGAGGGCCTGAGTGCCAGCCCCGAGGAATTGCAGCACTTCATCGACGGCGTGCCATTCGCGACCCCGCTGACGCCGCAGGGCCGCGCGCTGACGGCCCCGTTGGTCCATGTGCCCGCCACGCTGGCGCTGGGCAAGGTTGCGGGCCGGAAAACCTCCACGCAGGCCGGGTTCGGCGACATGTTGGCCGAGATCGGGCGCGGGCAGGGGGAATTGAAGGAACTGGCCGCCCACATCGTCACCACCAGCCCGGATGTGACGGTGTCCACCAGCCTTGGCCCGTGGGTGAACCGGCGCGGTGTGTTCGACCGGCATACCCGCAACGACGTGTTCCGCGACGCCAAACTGGCCAGCGCGCAACGCTGGGGCATGACGCCGCAGGGGCAGCACATCGAACTGGGCATCGCCGAGCAGAATCTGTTCCTGCTGCTGGGTGCCGCCGGGCTGTCGGCGTCCCTGTATGGTGCCCGCGTGCTGCCGATCGGCACGGTGTATGACCCGTTCGTCAATCGTGGCCTCGATGCGCTGATCTACGCCTGCTATCAGGATGCGCGCTTCCTGCTGGTCTCCACACCGTCCGGCATCACGCTCGCGCCCGAGGGCGGGCAGCATCAGAGCATCAACACGCCGTTGCTGGGCATGGCGGCTGACAGGCTGGCGAGTTTCGAGCCGGCCTATGTGGACGAACTGGCTATTCTGTTGCGCTACGCCTTTGCGCACATGCAGGCGCCGGATGGCTCGGCGGTATGGCTGCGGCTGTCCACGCGGCAGATCGAACAGCGGGCGCGCCCGCTGGACCCGGCTTCGGTGATCGCAGGCGCGCATTGGGTGGTGCCACCCGCGCCGGGCGCGCGGATTGCACTGGCCTATCAGGGGCCGGTTGCGCCGGAGGCCGAGGCGGCGTTTGCCGAGGTGCAGGCCGAAGAACCGGCGGCCGGGTTGCTGGCCATTACCAGCCCGGACCGTTTGCACGCAGGCTGGCTGGCATCCGGGCGCGCGCGCCGGGCCGGGGACCAGACCGCGAGCAGCCATATCGAGCGTATTCTGGCCCCTCTGGCGCGCGATGCAGCCCTGGTGACGGTGCTGGACGGCCACTCCGCCGCGCATGGCTGGCTGGGCGCGGTGCGCGGGCAGCGCGTGGTGCCACTGGGTGTGGACCGGTTTGGCCAGAGTGGCGATATTCCGGATCTGTACCGGGAATACGGCTTGGACACCAACGCCATTCTGGACGCCTGCGCGCAGGCGCTGCTGGGCGGCTGAGGCTTACAGCGACACCGCCGGGGCGGCGGGCTTGTCCGGCGCGGGCGTGGCAGGGGCTGGGGCGTCAGCCGGTGCGGGCGGCAACGGGGACGATGTGACCGGCGCAGGCGTCATGGGCGAAGGAGTCACGGGCGCGGCAGGTGTTGCGCCTTGTGCCGGTGGCTCGGGGGCCACGGTATAGTCCGGCACAATCCGTGCCTGCGCCCCTGCGATGACCAGCACGCGCTCACCGACCGCGAGGGCCACCGTGTCCTTCTGTGTCACCGAGACAAGTTCGCCATTCGGCTTGCGCACGATGTATTCGAACGCGGTCGTATCGCCTGCCACGTGCTCGGTGGCGTTACCGGCGATGCCGCCCAGCAATCCGCCGCCGATGGCACCAAATGTGGAGGCCAGCCCGCCACCCGGCGCATTGCTGCCCAGCGCGCCGCCAGCCGCAGCGCCGGCGGCCGTACCCGTCACGCCCCCCGCGGCAATATCGATTTGCCGGACGCCGACGATGACGCCCTTGTCGACCTTGTTGGCCTGCTGCACGGCACCGGCCGTGTAGGTATTGGGCGAATAGTCTGGCCCGCAGGCGGCAAGCAGGCCTGCCATGCACAATGGGATGAGTCGTGCTACAGGGATCAATCGCGTCATCCTCTGCCATGGCGCGGCACGATTAGGCCGCTTG
>CAIPHQ010000306.1 GCA_903864895.1 uncultured Rhodospirillales bacterium | reverse complement strand
CCGGGCGGACGTTGCAGATCGCCTGCGTTTACGGCGATTTCACGCCGGAACTGGTGCGTGCGCTGGCCCCGGGCGGGCGGCTTGATGTGGTGGATGTGGTGCCGGACCAGTTGTCCAATCTGGCGGCCAAACTGCCCGCCAAGGCGCCGGTGACGCTGCATCAGGCCAACTCCGCCGCACTGCCGTTCGGCGGCGCCGCGTTCGATCAGGCGGTGTTGTTCTTCCTGCTGCATGAACAGCCCCAGCATGTGCGCGAGGCGACGGTGGCCGAAGCGTGGCGTGTGCTGCGCCCCGGCGGGCGGCTTGTGGTGGTGGACTACCATCGCCCGCAATGGTGGCACCCGCTGCGCTACCTGTTCGCACCCGTGCTGGGCGTGCTGGAGCCGTTCGCGCTGGATTTGTGGATCACCGATCTGGGCAAATGGCTGCCGCGCGGTGCCGCCCCTGTGGCGCGCACCGACCGGCACTATTACGGCGGGCTGTATCAGATGGCGGTGTTCACCCGCGAATGAACGCGGCGGCGCGTTCCGCCACCATGATCGTGGGCGCGTTGGTGTTGCCCGAAACCATTTTCGGGAACACCGACGCATCCGCCACCACAAGCCCGTCGAGGCCCCGCACGCGCAATTTCGGGTCCACCACCGCAAGCTGATCCGTGCCCATGCGGCAGGTGCTGGTGGGGTGGTACAGCGTGGTGCAGTGGCCGCGAATGAAATCGGCAATCGCGTCGTCGCTCTGCGCCTCGGCACTCGGGGTGATCTCGTGGCTGATGACCTCGCGCAGCGGGGATTGCGCGGCGATGCGGCGGTTGAGTTTCACGCCCTCGGTCATGGTGGCGAGGTCGGAGCCATCTTCGTCGCTGCTGAAATAGCGCGGGTCCAGCGCCGGGTGTTCCAGCGGATCGGCGGAGCGCAGCCACATGCTGCCGATGCTGTCCGGGCGTTGCAGCGTGGCGTGCAGCGTGATCCCGGGTGCGGCCGCGATATAGCGGGCATGGTCGCGGTTGCCGGTCATCACGCCGTACAACTGCAAATCCGGCTCGGCCACCGTGGGCGCGCTGCGGGCAAAGCCGCCTGCGGCCACCCAGCACGATGTCAGCGGGCCGGTGCGGCTGCCGCTCCATTCGGCAAACGCCGCGTCGATTTCGGCGGCGTTCATGCCGCCGATGCCGATGCGCTCCCGCGCGGCAAAGGTGATGGGAATGTTGATGTGGTCTTGCAGCGACTTGCCCACGCCGGGCAGGTCTTGTGCCACATCCACGCCCACGCCGCGCAACTCGTCCGCCGCCCCGACGCCGGACAGCATCAGCAACTGCGCCGAGCCGATGCTGCCCGAGGACAGCACCACCTCGGATGCCGCGTATTCGGTGCGCAACTGGCCATTTTCCAGATACTGCACGCCCACCGCGCGGTGGTTCTCGATCAGGATGCGGGTGGTCAGCACGCCGCTGCGCAGGGTCAGGTTGGGGCGCTGCAAGGCCGGGCGCAGGAACGCCTTGCCGGTGCCAAAGCGCTCGCCGCCCTTCACGGTCAACTGGAAGAACCCCACGCCTTCCTGCTGCGCGCCGTTGAAATCGTCGTTGAACGGCAGCCCCGCCGCCTGTGCGGCGGCCAGCCACAGCCGCTCGGTGGGGTCGATATACGGCACATCCTCGACATGCAGATCACCGCCGGTGCGGTGGTAAGGGGAGTTGCCGAGCCGGGGGTTGTCTTCGGACTGCAGGAACACCGGCAGCACGCTCTGCCAGTCCCAGCCATCGGCGCCCATCGCGGCCCAGCCGTCATAGTCGCTGGGCAGGGCGCGCATGTAGATCATGGCGTTCATGGCGCCCGACCCGCCGACCATCTTGCCGCGCGGCCAGAAGATGCGGCGGCCCTTGCAGCCCGCCTGTGCCTCGGTGTGGTAGCCCCAATCGGCCCCGGTGTTGAACAGCAGCACCCAGTTGGCCGGGATGTCGGAGTTCAGCGGGGCCGCGCGCCCGGCTTCCAGCACCAGAACCTTGCGGCCCGGATCGGCCGAGAGCCGGTTGGCCAGCACGCACCCGGCGGAGCCTGCGCCGACGATGATGGTATCGAACATGGCGCGTCCTAACCCAGTTGCTCGAACGCCAGCGCCACCGCCAGCACGCCCGCATCGCCGCCGCGCGGGCCGATCAGTTGCAGCCCAACCGGCATGGCGTCGTCACCAAAGCCGCACGGCACCACGCAGGCCGGGGCCTGTGCCAGGTTGATCGGGTAGGAGAAGCCCGCCCATTCGGTCCAGCGCTTCAGGCCCGAGCCTTCCGGCACTTCCAGCCCGGCACCGAACGCGGTGATTGGGATGGCGGGTGAGGCGACCACGTCCACGGTTTCGAACAGCCGGTCGAACGCCGCGCCGAACAGTGCGCGCTTGATGCCCGCGCGGATCAGGTCGGTGCCGCTGTAGCGCGCGCCTTCGGCGGCGACCTCACGCAGTCCGGCTTCGATCACATCATGCCGGTCCTCGGGGATGGCTTGCAGGCGGGCGGCAGCGCCCGAGTACCAGTGCGCGTTGAACAACTCCCAGATGTCCTCGCCGGGCAGCGTGATGGGCACCGGGATCGCCCCGGCGGCTTCCAGCTTGGCAATCGCGGCCTTGAAGCGGGCGGCGACATCCGGAGCCACCGTGCCCTTGGCGGGCACGTCCCAGATGCCGGCGCGCAAGCCCTTCAGGCTGCGCGGCGCAAGCTGGCCGCAGGGCGTGAAGGCCAGAGGGTTCTGGAACCAGTCGCGGGTGTCGCGCGCGGTCATCGCGTCCAGCATCAGCGCGGTGTCGGCAATGGTGCGCGTCATCGGCCCCAGATGCGCCACCGTGCCGAACGGGCTGGCCGGGAAGGCGGGCACGCGGCCGAAAGTGGGCTTGATGCCGGTGATGCCGGAAAATGCGGACGGGATGCGGATCGAGCCGCCGCCATCGGTGCCCAGATGCAGCACGCCCGCCCCCGCCGCCGCGGCTGCCGCCGCGCCGCCCGACGATCCGCCCGGCGTGCGCGCGGTGTTCCACGGGTTGCGGGTGATGCCCGACAATTTGCTGTCGGTGACCGCCTTCCAGCCGAATTCCGGCGTGGTGGTCAGCCCGAGGATCACCGCCCCCGCGCCACGCAGCAACGCCACGGCGGGCGCGTCTTCCGTGGCCGTCACGCCAGGTACGGCGGTGGTGCCGTAGCGCACCTCCCAGTCCTTGACCCAGACGATGTCCTTGATGGTGGTGGGCACGCCGTCGATGGGACCAAGCGGCGCACCGGCGCGCCAGCGGGCTTCGGAGGCGCGGGCGGCGGCCAGTGCCATGCTGTCATCAATGCGGGTGAAGGCGTTGCAGGTGGCGTCCACCTCACGCGCCCGCGCCAGACAGGCCGTGGCCGCTTCCACCGGCGAAAGGGCACCGCTCGCAAAGCGCGCGGTGAGGTCCGCCGCCGTCATGCGGCAGACATCCGCCGCGCCATCGAGCGGGGAATGGGCTGATTTGCTGGCAGAATCGGTCACGCCGCACCTGTGTTGCTTGGTCGGCGTGAAGCCTAGGACAGCGCGGCGCAGGGCAAAACCCGGATTCTGCGCCGGGTGAAGCGGGTTTTAGTGTGGCGACGCGCCGCCCCAGCACTCGGCCACGATGGTTGCCGCCACCAGCCCGGCATCGCCGCCGATATGCGGCAGGTCGATGCGGTCCAGCCGCACCTGCACCTGCGGGTCAGCCGCCCCGAAGGCTTGCGCCCGCGCCAGCGCCTGCGTGCGGGCGATGTCCTGTGCTCGGGCCAGCGCCTCGGTGGGGTCGGACACCGGCACCGGGTCGCCGCCGGCATGGATGCGCCAGCCGCCGAGGCCGGAGGAGGAGATTTCCACCACTACGCGCGACTTGATCATCGCCACCGCCGCCCCCAGCGCGTTGGCGACGTCGCCATTCTCGGGCAGCACCACAGCGCAGCCCAGACGGCGGCCCACTTCCGGGTAGAACACCGGCGCCGGGCCGCCCACGGCGACCACCGGCCAGACGGGGGCGATCGAGACAGCAAGGCTGCCCAACCGCCCGCGCCCGCTGATGGCGGCCTGCACGAACGGTTCAGCGCCGTCGATGGGAACGCCCGCCAGCGCCGCGATCAGCACGCGTCCGGTCTTGGCGGCCACCGCCTCGAACACCTCGCGGGCAAACGCCCGGCCCTCGGCCTCGCCCGCGTCCAGGGCGAGCATCCGCGCCGATCGCGTGGCCAGAAGCGCGCCCAGCACTGCGGCTTCGCGGGACCATTGCGCCTGCAAGTCCAGCACATGCGCCGCATCGCTGGGCGTGAAACCGCCCAGAGCAACAAGCCCAAGACCCACAAGCCGGTCCAGCGCCCGGCGTGCCATCGGGCCACGCAGGATGGTGCCCAGCGGCACCGGGTCCGCGCCGATGCGGGCCAGCAATTCGCCGTCACGCGCGGGCAGGCCGGGCGGGGCGCTGCCGGAGTGGCCCAGCGGGCGCAGAGCGTAGCGGCCGGCGTAGGGTTCGCCCTCGGGGTTGGCGAGGGCTGCCCGCATCTGTGCGATCACGCCGGGGAAGCGCGCGCCCAGCAGCGCCAGCGGCATGATGCGGTTGGGCTTTAATTCGATCTGGCCGAGATGGTCGAACCCCACCTCACTGTCGCCGCCGAGGCCGAACGTGCGCATGTCGATGGCCTGCACCATCGTGCGATGGCCGCCGACCAAGGCACCGGTGGCGTCCAGCCGTGGCCAGCCGCCTTCCAGCACCGCGATGTCGGTGGTGGTGCCGCCGATGTCGGACACGATCAGGTCGGTCAGGCCCGAGAGGAATTTCGCACCGATCACGCTGGCAGCGGGTCCGGACAGGATGGTCTCGATGGGCCGTTCGGCAATCTGTGCTGCGGTGGCCAGCGTGCCGTCGCCCTTGACGATCATCAGCGGCGCCGTGATGGCGTGCCGCGCCATGCCCTGCCGCACCGCGCCGATCAGCGCCACGATGCGCGCGATGATGCGCGCGTTCAGTGCCGCCGTCAGCGCCCGGCGCGGTGCATCCAGTGCCTGCGCCAGATCGGAGGACACCGTGGCGGGCCGCCCAGTGAAGTCGCGCACCATCTCGCGGATGCGATGCTCATGCGCCGGGTTGCGCACCGAATACTGCGCGCCGATGGCATAGGCTTCCACGCTGTCGCGCGTGGCGTTCAGGAAGTCCGCCACCGCGCCTTCGTCCAGCGCCGCCGCTTCGTCACCCGCATGGTCGTGCCCGCCCGCGCAGCGCAGCAGTTTCGCGCCGGGGATGGCCGCCGCGATGCCGGTGCGATCCGCCATCTGCGCGTCGAACCCGGCCAGAATGACACCGATGGAGGAGCCGTGGCCCTCAACAATGGCGTTGGTGGCCAGCGTGGTGGACAGGGAGACAAGCGTTGTCGCCGCCGCGATGGCTTCGCCGCGCCCGGTGGCGGCCAGCACCGCATCCAGCGCATCGGCAACACCGATGGCCAGATCGCCGCGCGTGGTCAGTGCCTTGGCCTTGGCCAGAATCCGGTGCCCGGCCACATCCACCACCACGGCATCGGTGTAGGTGCCGCCAGTGTCGATGCCGATTGCGTAGCTGCTCATGCCGCCTCAGAGATTGCGGGGGCGGGTGTGGCACAGTTTGGCGGGACAGGTCGAGGCTATGCCGGTCCGGACCGGGTGGCGGCTAGCGGACCAGATAGCGTTTGACCTTCAGGAAGGGCTTTTCCACCAGATGCCAAGACAGCATCGCGAATGCCGCCGTGATCGGGATGGACAGTGCCGCATTGGCCAGAAAGCTGTTGGCCGGCCCCAGCGCCCAGACCACGGATTGCTGGATCGGACCGGCATACAGGTAAATGCCATACGAATAATCGCCGGAGGAGATGACGATGCTGCGTCTTGGGTTCAACATGCCAAGCCAGACCGTCAGGTAGGCGACGAACAGCGGCGCGATGCAATAGAGATATTCCAGCCGCAGCAGCACCATGCCCAGCACCGCCGCTGCCATGGCAAACGGCGCGCTGTATGGCAGGTGATCGCGCATCCGGAACAGCAGCGTGCCCGCCAGAAAGCACAGCACCAGCACCCGCCCATAGGTGCCGCCGGGGCGGATGCCGGTATCGCCGGTATATTGCAGCACCCCGATCACCACGACGGTGCAGGCGGCAAACATGATGGCGGAGATGACAAGGCTGCGGCGAAAGCCGATCAGCACCAACAGGGAGAGTGCGGCATAACATTCCAGTTCATACGGCACCGTCCATAGCGAGGCGTTGACGACGTTCTGGAACGGATTGTCCTGAAACACGCCCGGCAGGATGTAATGAATGTAGCCGACCGTGTTGAACCAATATTCGTAAAATACATGCGACGAAAAATAGTCCCCAACCGGCAGCACCGTGACAAGCGGGCCGATGAGCACGCCGGAGACAAACACCTCCACGCACAGCGCCGGGTAAATCCGGATGATGCGCAGCGTGAGGAACTTGCGCAGGTTCGGCGTGCGCTCAAGACTGCCGCACACCAGAAAGCCGCTGAGGCTGAAGAACATCGGCAGGATCATCTGCAGGCCAAGCCCGGCCGGGCCGTGCCACAGCGCGAACGACGCTTCCGTGCCGTAGGTGACCTGATAGGAATGCGCCAGCAGCACCAGCGTGGCCAGAACCAGCCGCATGTAGTCGAATCCGGCCGGGCGGCCGTTCAGGCGGGTCCAGCGCGCGGCGACGGTTTCCGGCCCCGGGGCAGGGTCAGACCCGCTATCCGTCATCTTCCGCATCCCATCCGCCCGGCGGAAGACAGATTGAGGGGCGGCGGTCACGCAAGCCGCAACCACTCTGACAGATCGAGCCCGGTCAGCGCTGCCGTGCGCACGATGTCGGCGTAGTAGATGTCCATCAGATGATCACGGTCAGTCTGCGCCATCGGCGCTTCCGGCAGGATCTTCACCGGATCGATCCGGCGCGCGGCCGGGGCGTTGTCAAAATGCGGCACGCCAAGGAAGTCGCACACGCGCGCCAGTGTGGCTTCGTGTGACTGCAACAGATCCTCGGTGCGCAGAAACAGCATCTGTTCCAGCGGAAACAGCGCCAGCATCCGTTCGATTTGCGCGGCGTACAGGCCGCGATCCACATAGCTGTATTTGCGATGTACGCCCGGCATTTCGCCGGACATGCCGACCCGGCGGCGGCCCGCGCGGATGGCGTCTGCAAACGCCAGCGGTTCTTCACCCCGTCCCCGCTCCATCCGCCAGTGTGAGTAGGCGCGCTCAATGGGATGGCGCAGCAGGATGATCAGCTTGATGTCCGGATTATAGGCGTGAATTCGGGCGGCCGCGGTGGGCCAGTAGGTATAGATTGGCGTCCCCTCGCCGGAAATCTGCCCCTTGGCCCGGTTGCCAAAATGGTGATGCAGCCACGCATAGGTCATGGCGTCCCAGTTGCGAAACTCGGCATCGAAAAAATGCAGTTCCTTGCTCTTGGGCAGGAAAATGCCGGGATGATCGGCCAAAAACCGGAACAGGGCTGATGTTCCTGCTTTCTGCATTCCGGCGATCAGAAACTCCAATCGTCGAAACGACATGCGAGTCAACCTGTTTCTGCGGCGCGCAACGTGGTGCCCGCCAATACTATGAGGGCTTACTTTGCCATGCGCCGCACCCGCGTCGCAAGGTGGCGCGCACGGCGCTAGCGCGGCGGCGGGGCGATCACTTCGACCGACATCGCCTTGATCAGCGCCAGAACGCTGGCGCCGGGGGCGAGTTCCAGCCGGTTGACCGCATCCGGTGTGACCCGTGCCAGCACCGCAGCACCCCCGAGGTCGATTTCCACAAGGGCCGCATGGCGCACCGCATCCGGCACGATGGCGCGCACGGTGCCCGGCAGGATGTTGTGCAGGCTGATCACTTCGGCGAGGCCGTGTGTGTCGCCATGCGCCAGAATCACCTCGCGCGCTGGAATGCGGGCGCGCACGAAACTG
>CAIPHQ010000305.1 GCA_903864895.1 uncultured Rhodospirillales bacterium | reverse complement strand
GCGCTGTCGCGGCATTTCCTGACGGTGGCAGCCTCGCTCAGCCCGAGCGCGCTCACCTTGCCGGACTTGCCGCGCGACAAGCCCATCGTGCTGGTGCTGGGCAATGAGGAGCACGGCATTTCCGGCCCGGTGCTGTCCGCCTGCCGCCGCCGCGTGCGGATTGATGGCAGCGGGCAGGTGCAAAGCCTGAACGTGGCGCAGGCTGCCGCCGTGCTGCTGCACACGATGATGGGTTGACGGCGCGGCACGATGCGGCAGGGTCAGGGTATGCGCATTCATATCCAGACCCCGGCGGATGACACCGAGTTCGGTTTCACCCCGGCCCAATTCGCCACCGCCGCCGCAGCGGCGGGTGAGCCGCCCTACAGCCTCAGCTTCGGCCACACGCCGGAGGATTTCGCCGCCGTGGCGGATCAGGTGGAGTTGCTGATCGGCAGCACACCGCTGCTGAAACCGCTGCGCTTCGGTGCCCTGGCGGCGGCCACATCGTTGCGGCTGATCTTTGTGAATGCGGCGGGCGTGGACGGCCTGTCGCCATTCGGCTGGCTGCCCGATGGCGTGACGCTGCTGAACAATCGCGGCACCCATGCCAACAAGGCCGGTGATTTCATCGTCATGGCGGCGCTGATGCTGTCCACCGGAATGCCCGGAATGCTGGCCGCGCAGCGGGATGCGCGCTGGCAGCCAGCGTTCTCGCCGCCGCTGGCCACAAGGCGCGTGACCATCCTCGGCACCGGCGATCTGGGTAGTGCCGGGGCGCGCGCCCTGGGCAAGCTGGGCGTGCAGGTCACCGGCGTGCGCCGCAGCGCGGCCCCGCACCCGGATTTCGCCGCCGTGCATGACACTGCGGCGCTTGATGCGCTGTTGCCCGAAACCGGCATTCTGGTGCTGGCCTGCCCGCTGACCCCGGACAGCGCCGGGGTGCTCAGCCGCGCCCGCATCGCGCTGCTGCCGCAGGGGGCGGGCGTGGTGAATATCGGGCGCGGACGGCTGGCCGATCAGGACGCGCTGTGCGACGCGCTGGAGTCCGGGCATCTGGGCGGCGCGGTGCTGGACGTGTTCGACCCCGAGCCGTTGCCAGCGGAGCACCGCATCTGGCGCACCCGCAACCTGATCGCCACGCCGCACATCTCCTGCGATGACCCGGCCAGCTACAACCCGCGCAGCCTTGCCATCCTGTTCGCCAATCTGCGCGCGTGGCGGGCGGGGGCGGCGCTGCCCAACCGGGTGGACACCGCGCGCGGCTACTAACCGCGCGGGTGACCCGCAGCCAGCAATGACGTACGATACCGAAAGGCAATCGGAAGCGGGCCTCACGGGTGGCTGACACGCAGATCGACACGGCCGAATTGCGGCTGCTGGCGAATATCATCGCATTGGTGATGGACGACCAGCCGGGCCAGTCGGCTGCGGCGCTGGAGGCGCTGCGCCGCCGTGCGGCGGCCAGCGGCGTGACGGGCGGGGCGCTGAAGAACCTGTTCGAACGGCTGGCCACCGAACAGGCCGCCGCCGCCCGGCGCGCGGTGCATACCGAGGCGCAGCGGCTGCAACTGGAACTGGATGCGGCGGCCATGCAGGCCACCCGGCTGTCCGCCGAAAATGCCGAACTGTATCAGCGGCTGCACATGGCCCACCGGCTTGTCCGGCAATACGAGGACCGCGAGCGCACCCGCCGCCGCCCGGAGGCATGGCATCTGCGCTTCGCCGCCCCGCACCGCTCCCGCCATCTGGCCGGTCTGGCGGCGGGCGCGGTGCTGGCCTTACTGGCCGGGTGCCTCGTGGGCGACCAATGGGACCGCGCCGCCGGGCGGCATCCGCCGCGCCAATGGGTGGCCCCGGCGGTTCAGCCGCGCGGGCAGACCGCAGCGGACCCTGTGCGGCTGCTGCGGCCGCTCGACCCGCATTTCTAACGCTGCGCCGCCGCGCTCAGTGCCCGCCGGCCTGCGCGGTCAGACCCTGATGGTTCAGAATGATGATTTCTGACGGGTGCGGAATGCCGATCAGCTTGTCGGCTTTCAGGCCGGTCAGGGTGCGGCTGACCGTCTCGATGGTCAGGCCCAGATAATCAGCAATGTCGCTGCGGGTCATTGGCAGGTGAACATGCACGGCCGGGCTGACGCAGGCGGCACTTTCCAGCCGCCGGGCCAGCAGAAAGCTCGCCACCCGCTCGCGCGCCGTCTTGCGGCCCAGCAACAGCATCTGTTCCTGCGCGGCCACAAGTTCGTTGGATGCCACGTCCAGCAGCCGCTTTTCCAGCGCCGGGAAATCGTCCAGCATCATGCGCAACTTTGCGCGCGAGAAACGGCAATATTGCACCGGCTCGATCGCCTCGGCACTGAAAGCGTAACTGTTCGATACCGCAAGGCCCAGAAAATGCCCGCGCCCGGCAAACCCGGTAATCTGCCGCCGCCCGTCTGGCAGCGACTTGAACAAGCGCGCGGTGCCGCTGGTGATGTTGAAAAAATGGTCCGCCGGATCGCCCTCATCAATGAAGGTGCGGCCCTGTTCTGCCGTACTCGTTACGGCCATTGCCGCAAGCCGCCCAAGATCGTGGTCGTCGATGGCGCTGCACACGCTGTACGGGCGGGCGCCGCAGGACGCGCACGGATCTGCGGCATGAAGCCGGGCGACGACGATCGGACGATGGGTCATCTGCATGGTGCGGACCGCCAAGCGGTGTCTACACCAAGAGTCTAGACGCTGAATGGCGCCAGCGAAACCCTCAATAGCGCCAACCCTCATTTGCCTGATTGATTTGCGTCAAATGCGTTCAAGGCCGGTCTGACCATAGTGGCCGCCACAGCAGGCCATCGGCGTAACCATGCCAGACTTCGTCGTCGAAGAACTGACCGCGGACCAGATTCCACAGGCCTACCCGCTGATGCGGCAGGTGGCGCCGACGCTGGATTTGCAACAATGGACCCGCTTCGCCCGCCGGTCCACCGACGCGCGGCGGCCGCCCAGCAGCGGCATTCTGATGGTCCGCCGCCCGCCACGCCCCTACCCGTGCGGCCTTGTCTGTTACCGGCGCGACAAGGACCCGGCGCTGACCGCCGTGCTGACGGCAGAATATTTTGTGGCGATGGACATGCTGGATTCCGCCGGTGCGCTGGAAGCATTGGTGGCCGAACTTGAAAAAGCCGCGCGCCGCCTGGGCTGCACTGCCATACGGTCACTGATCCAGGGCAGCGACCCCAGCGTGGCCACCGGCCTGCTCGCGGCGTCGCATCACCCCGACGGGAAACTGCTGGTCAAGCTGCTGCCAACGCCGGGCGAAGCGACAGAGGATTAATTTTCCTGCGGTTGACGGAATAGCACGCCGCCGGACATCGTCCCGTATTGCCTGTCCAAGTGCGGACGCGGCCAGCGGGGGATAACTGCATGACATTCGTGGGAACATTTTCGGCAATGCGCACCGGCATCGCGGCCGGCGTGATGCTACTGGCGGCCAGCGCCGGGGGTATCGCCTGGGCAGGGTCCGTCTCGGTGCCGGCCGACCAGTTGATTGAAACGCGCCAGTCCGGGCAGGACGTGGTGTACGGCCTGATCAGCACCATGAAAGCCGCCGTTGAATCCAAGGGCGACGTGAAGGGCTTTGCAGACGGCGCGGGTGCCATGTCGCGCTGGTTCGCCAATTTCGCCTCGCTGTTCCCGCCCGGCACCGAAACCGGGCACGGCACCAAGGTGAAGCCGGAAGCGTTCAGCGACGCCGCAGGCTTCGCCAAGGCCGCTGCCGACGCCTCCGCTGCCGCCAAGGCGCTGTCGGACACGGCCAAGACCGGCGACCAGGCTGCGTTTGCCGAGAAGTTCAAGGCGCTGGGCGGCACCTGCGGCGCCTGCCACAAGGCCTACAAGGAAAAGACCTGATCTGCCCGCCGCCGGGCTAAAACCCGGCGGCGATCCACCCGGCGGCCGCCACGGACACCGCCAGCAGCAGCAGCGCCCGCCAGGATGAGACCATGCGCGGTGCGGCGACCGAGGGCGGCAGCGCCTTGCGCCCGGTGATCATCGCTGCGGCCAGATTGTGCCCCTTCAGCACCCGGTAGGCGGCAATCGCCAGCACGTGCAGCAGCACCGCCAGCGCGATCAGATTGAAATTGCGGATGTGCCAGACGGTGATCCGGTCACTGAGGTCCTTGCCCGCCCACCCGGCATAGGGGCCTTCGTTGATGCCGTCGTCATTGGCGAACAGCCCGGTGCTGACCTGCACCGCCAGCAGCAGCAGCAGCCCCAGCACCATCCAGCCGCCCGCCGCATTGTGGCCGGGCTCACGGTCAGGCTCACGCCGCCCCAGATGGCGCAGATGCCGCAGCGCCGCCGCGGGGCTTGCCAGAAAACGGGCGAAGCGCGCGCTGTCGCTGCCCAGCACTCCCCACAGGATGCGGAACAACACCAGCGTCAATACCGCCTTGCCGGACAGGAAGTGCCATTCCATCCACGCCTGTTTGGCACTGATGAAGCTGAACGCCACCAGCAGCGCCAGCGCCCAATGGAACAGCCGCGTCGGCGCGTCCCATACCCGCACCGGGCGGGGTGTTTGCAGGAGCGGCATCAGAACGGGATCATTTCCGGGTCAACCCGCCCCAGCACCGCCAGTGCGATGCCGATCACGCCCAGCGCCAGCGCCAGCCGGATCAGCATTTTCGACGCGGTGATGGCCGAGGCGGTGGCCAGCACGATGCCCAGTTCCAGCGACGCTGCCGCCTTGTCGAACGCATGCGCGCGTTCCAGCGATTCATCGCGCAAGGCTTCGAACTCACGGGCGCGCTTGCTGATGGCTTCCTTGCCGTCCTTGGGGTCGTCCTGCAGACGCTTGGCGTCTTCACGCAGTTTGGCGGCCACCTTGGCGCGCTGCTCCACCAGCGCCGGGTCGGCGGGCTTGTCCAGCGTGTCCATCACTGCGGCCAGATCCTGCGCGATGAACTGCCGCGTGGATTTGCCCTGATATTGCCCCCAGGCATCGGCGGCCAGCACGGCGCTGTTGCTGACCTTGATTTCCGCCAGCTTGGCCTGCTGCTCGGACACCGCCAGGCAGGCGGCCAGAATGGCCACCAGCAGGGCGGCGTGCTTGGCACCGTGCCCGGCGGCGTGGGCGGCGTGTTCGTGGTGTTCGAGTGCCTTTTCCATCCGGCATCCTCCCGCAAGCGCGCCGGTGGGTCCGGCCCTCACGGCAGTATAACTGTTGCGGTGGCCGCCGCGAACCCGCTTGCGGTGATAACGGCCTGCGTGGCACTTCTGCTGCAAATCGTTCCCGTTGCTTCCCGCCAGCCGGACGTGACCGCATGATGCCGCCCCGCAGCTTCGCCGCCACCCATCGCGGCACGGTCCGAGACCACAACGAGGACAATCTGGTCGACGCGCCCGCGTTGCAGCTTTGGGCCGTGGCCGATGGCGCGGGCGGGCATGAGGCGGGGGAAGTGGCGTCCGCCATGCTGGCCGATGCCCTGGCCGACCTGCCGCTGGGTCTGGGACCGGACGAGGCGCTGACCCGCATACGCCGTGCCGTCATCGACGTGCATCAGGCGCTGCGCGACGAAGCCGGGCGGCGCAACAAGAGCATGATCGCCTCCACACTTGTCGTGCTGCTGCTGCGCGGCGGGCATTTCGCAGCCCTTTGGGCCGGGGACAGCCGCATCTATCTGCTGCGCGGCGGCGAACTGTCGCAGATCACCACCGATCATTCGCTGGTGCAGGCGCTGGTGGATCAGGGGCTGATCAGCAAGGCGCAGGCGGAAAGCCACCCGCAAGCCAACGTGATCACGCGCGCCATCGGCGCGGTGGACGACACCGGCGAACTCGACAAGGTGCTGGGTGCCACCGCGCCCGGCGACAGTTTCCTGCTGTGCAGCGACGGGCTGACCAAGGTGCTGGACGAGGCCACCATCGCCGAACTGCTGCTGGCCCCCGACCCGGCCACCGCGCTGGTGAACGCCACGCTGGAAAAAGGTGCCCGCGACAATGTGACCGCCGTGGTGGTGCAGATTCCGCAAGACGCGCCCGGCTGAACCAAGGCGGCGCGCAACTCAGGTTCAATTCGATCAGCGTTTGAGTATAGCCGGGCCGGCGCCCTGCCGCGTGACGGTTTTTATTGCGGCTTCCACGGCAACTCGTTGCGTGCAACCTTATCATGCGATGGGGCACCGGTTCTGTTCGCGCCGCGCTGGTGCGGCTACAGTCCGCCACTACGCGCCAGAACCGTTCCGCGGGACTGACCAATGACCGGCCTGTACAACGTCGCCAAGATTGTCCCATGGATGGGCCACGCCGCCGCAGCGCGGCTGGACACGCTGGCACGCCGCCGCGCCGGGCGGGCCAAACCGGCGGCCGAGGCCGGGCTGCTGGACGATGACTGGGGCATCGGCGGCGTGTCGTTCCCGGCCACCCCGCTGTACGGCAAGGGCATTTACCGCACCCGCGCCATCGTGCTGCGCCTGCCCGCCGCAGCCGTGGCGGCCATGCTGCCCGCCGGGCTGTCGCTTGCCACCGCAGATGCATCCGGCACGCACCCCGTGCTGCTGTTCTTCGGCACGCAAAGCGATGTGCGCGCCAATCTGTGGCCGTTTCCCGGCTGGACGTATCACGAAACAGTGATCGGCATTCCGGATGTACAGGCGCTGGACGCGACACTCGCCTATCAGGGCCCGTTCGCCTTCATGCCGCGCCTGTGGCTGGACAAGCTGGCCCCGGTGCTGGCCGGGGTGCTGGGCTATGGTTACGCCAAGCAACTGGCGCGCATCGAAACGTCGCCGCACCGCTACACCGTGCATGACCGCGCCGGGCCATTGCTGGCGGACGCACAGTTCGCACCCGCCGGACCCGCAGGCAAGCCGGACCATTTTTCCGGCTGGGGCGGCATCGAACGCCTGCTGGACCAGCCCTTGCTGGCCGAACCGGCCCGCGGCATCCAGATCGGCTCGGTGCTGAGCTTCCGCACGCAGACACTCAAGCGCGTTCAGCCGTTATCGGCCACCGTGACACTGGCACCGGGCGCGGTGCCCCATTTCACCGGCGGCACCTTCACCGCGGCGGGGCTGGACGGTGAGACGGCGGCGTTCGAGATGGAATCCCACTGGCGCATCACGCCGCCGATGCCGCGCGCCTGCTTCGCCCCGGCGGCGGACACGCACCCGCAACCGGCACAGGCGCAAGGCGATCTGGCCTGGTCCCCGCCACGCCGCCGCCGCATCGCGGTGCTGGGCGGCGGCGTGGGGGCCATGACCGCCGCATGGGCGCTGACCCAGCAGAAAGACTGGCAGGACCTGTACGAAATCACCGTCTATCAGGCAGGCTGGCGGCTGGGCGGCAAGGGGGCCAGCGGCCGCAACCCGGCGCTGGGCCAGCGCATCGAGGAACACGGGCTGCACATCTGGGCCGGGTTCTACGAAAACGCCTTCCGCATGATGCGTGACGTGTACGGCGAACTCGGCCGCCCGCCCGGCACGCCGCTGGCCACGTTCGACGACGCGTTCAAGCCGCACCGCATCGTGACCATCGAGGATAACGCCGCAGGGCCATGGGAAAGCTTCACCATGGCCATTCCGCGCGGCCCGGGTGAGCCGGGCATCGGTGAGCCGATCGTGCCGCTCAATCCGCTCGAATACATCCCCATGCTGATCGACCTGATCAGCATGATGCTGCCGAATGCGCCCGCTGCGGTGCAGGCGAGCCTGCACGACCATCCGGTGCGCCGCACGCCCTGGAGCCGCGCGTCCGTCGCCGCCGCCAGGCGGGCCGGGCACGTGGCGGCCACCGATGGCAGCCTGCTGGACGCGGCCAAGGCGGCTGCCGGCCATGCCAGCCGCCCCGGCGCGCACCGGCTGGCGCAGTTGCACGCGGTGCTCGGCCTCGCCCGCGCAGCCCAGCAGACCCGCACGCTGGACACCGCCGAACCGGCCGATGTGACCGAGCGGATGTTCCTGCACGCCATCGATCTGGCGCTGGCGACGCTGAGCGGCATGATCGCCGACCGGCTGATCTTCAAGGGCTTCGCCGCCGCCGACGGCATGGAATGGAAGGCGTGGCTGACCAGGCACGGTGCGCGCAAATCCTCGGTGGAGGGTGCCATGGTGCGCGCCACCTACGACTACGTGTTCGGCTTCGCAGACGGCGACACCAGCCGCCCGGCGCTGGCGGCGGGCACCACCACGCATGGCGTGCTGCGGCTGATGCTGACCTACCGGGGCGCGTTCTTCTGGGCGATGCAGGCCGGGATGGGCGACACCATTTTCGGCCCGCTGTACCGGGTGTTGCAGGCGCGTGGCGTGCGCTTCGAGTATTTCCACCGCGTGCGCAGCCTGCACATCTCACCGGACCGCCGCGACATCGCCCGCATCGAGATCGCGCGCCAGGCCCGCCCGCTGGATGAAGCCAAAGGGTATGACCCGATGGTGACGGTGCAGGGGCTGGAATCCTGGCCGTCCGAGCCGGTGTGGGACCGCTTGCAGAACGGGGCCGCGCTGCGCGACAGCGGCGCCAATCTGGAACATGCGGACGGCCCGTTCGCCGAGACCCGCACGCTCAAGCACGGCTGCGACTTCGACGACGTGGTGCTGGGCATCTCGCTGGGCGCTTTGCCCGAGATATGCCGGGAACTGGTGCTGGCCTCGCCCCGCTGGCAGACCATGGTGGACAAGGTGAAAACCGTCGCCACGCTGGGCGTGCAATTGTGGTTCGAGCCGGATCTGGCCGGGCTGGGCTGGAAGGGTGGGGACACCATCGCCACCGCCTACACCGAGCCGCTGGACACCTGGGCCGACATGAACTGGCTGCTCCCGCGGGAGGACTGGCCGGGGCCGGTGCAGCCGCAAAGCGTGATCTATCTGTGCGGCACGCTGGCCGATGCGGCAGGCTCCGGCGACACGGCGCAGGAAGCCGCCATTGCGCGCGGCATTACGGATACATGGCTGCAAACCAATGCAGGCCATCTCTGGCCGAAGGTCAGCCGCCCGGATGGCGCGCTGGACTACGCGCATCTGTTCGCACCCGGCGGCGGCACGCCCGCGCAGCGGTTTGCGGCGCAGTATTTCCGCGCCAACACGCGCGGCAGCGAGCGCTACGTGCAGACCGTGCCGGGGGCCACCAAGGCGCGGCTGCGGCCGGGTGAATCGGGCTTCGACAATCTCTGGCTGGCCGGTGACTGGGTACGCACCGGCATGAACGCGGGCTGCGTGGAAGCCGGGGCCATGGGCGGGCTGGGGGCGGCGGCGGCGCTGACCGGGCGCAGCATCGACATCGTCGATCTGGAAGACGAGCCAATCGCCGAGACATTGCTCGAACACGCCATCGACACCGTGCATCCGGTGGCCCTGACCGATGCGCTGGTGGTGGTGGTCAGTCTGGACCGCGCCATCGTGCAAGGCCTGCTGCCGGAGGGGCTGGAACTGGCGGCACAGGCGCTGGCGCCGGACGGGCAGGCCCCGGTGATGCTGGTGCTGGCGCGCCACCGCCACGCCCGGCTGAACGTGCTGCCGCTGGGTCTGGGCTTCCGCAACCTGCAAGTACTGGTGCCCGCCACCCGTCCCACCGACCGCCGCACGGCGTTCGAATTGCCCGGCCCCTACGCCTACGTGGCCCGCAACATCGCCAATTCACGCATCATGGCCGGGCTGGCGCACGCGCTGTATGGCGAGGGCGGTGAGTTCGGCCGCATCGGTACGGCGCCGGGCGGTGCCGACCGTGTGTCCTCGGCCAAGGGCGAGACGCTGCTGTCGCTGTCGGCCACACCGCGCGGCGCACGGGTGCGCGCCCCGGCCTCGAAACACTTCGCCGAGCTGGACTGGCTGATGGGCCGCCCGCTGATTGCCCGCGCGCCACTGGGCGGCTGGCGGCTGTCCAAACTCGACTGGCGGCTGGCGCAGGCGAGCGTGCAGGGGCTTGATGTAACGGTGAACGCCGCCCCGGCGCTGCGACTCGGCCGCGCCGGGCTACGATTGACACAGGGTGATGCGGGCCTGTTGAGCAGCTTCCGCATCTGGGCTGAGATAGCCCGCAGCAATCCGCTGCTCGGGTTGCGGCGGAAGGGGGAGTGATGGGTCAGGCCGCGCAAACCGGGCAGGCAGCCGCATGAATCGGTCAGCACCTGCGCCTCAGCTGATTTGCGGCAACTGTGCCTTCGTCAATCCGGAAGGCATGGGCTTCTGCGGCCGCTGCGGCACGCCGCTGGCCGCCGTGCAAACCTCCGGCACATGGCAGGAACGGCGGCGGCTGACCGTGCTGTTCTGCGATCTGGTTGGCTCCACCGCGCTGTCCGAGCGGATGGATATCGAGGACTTCGAAGACCTGCTGCGCCGCTATCAGGAATCCTGCACCGCCATCGTGCGCGCGCATGGCGGCTTCGTGGCGCGCTACGTGGGCGACGCGCTGCTGGTGTATTTCGGCTACCCGCGCGCGCTGGAAGAAGCGCCCGCGCAGGCAGTGCGCGCCGCGCTGGCCATTGTGGCTGCCGTGGTCACGCTGGAAAGCCGCGACCGCGCGGGCGCGCAGGTGGTTGCCGCAGTCCGCGTGGGCATCGCCACCGGCGACGTGGTGGTGGGCGACCTGATCGGCCAGAACATGGTCGAGCGCGCCGCCGTGCGCGGGCTGACCCCCAATCTGGCCGCCAAGCTGCAATCAGCCGCCGCCGCCAACACCATCCTGATCAGTGAGGATTGCCGCCGCCGCCTGCCGCCGGGCTTCGACCTGCTCGATCTGGGGCCGATGAAGATCAGCGGGCTGGAACGCGCCGAGCGGGTGTTTCAGGTGCAGGGCGAACGGCAGGACCACACGGCGGGCTTCGCTGCGCACACGCGCGGCGGTGTGGCCGTGGGGCGTGACCATGAACTGGCGCGGCTGCAATTGCTGTGGGAGCGCGCACGCCACGGCGGCCACGCCATTGCCGCCATCAGTGGTGAACCGGGCATCGGCAAGTCACGGCTGGTGCGCGACCTGCGCGACCGGCTGCGCACCGACCGCAAGCGCACGCTGATCCTGACCTGTTCGCCCAACCACCGCGACACCGCGTTCTATCCGCTGGCCACCGAACTGCGCCGCGTTCTGCGCATCGGCTGGAGTGGGGACACGCAGCCGCTGCTGGCCCGGCTGGAACTGATGGCCGATGCCGCCGGTCTGTCCCGCGCCGAGGCGGTGCCGCTGCTGGCCGATCTGTTCGCGGTCTCACCGGGGCCAGCCTATCCGCGCCAACTGGAAACCGTGCAACGCCGGCGTGAGCGGCAACTGGATTTGCTGACCGCACTGCTGCGCACATGGCTGGGCGGGCGGCCACTGCTGGTGGTGCTGGAAGACGCGCAATGGGCCGATCCTTCAACCAGTGAAACGATGGCGGCACTGGCCGGGCGGCTGAGCGGCGTGGCCTATCTGGGCGTCGCCACGCATCGCAGCGAACATGCGGTGGCCTGGCTGGAGGCGCTGGACCCGGACGTGGTCACGCTGGGGCGTCTGGACCCGGCCAATAGCGCAGGCCTCGCCCTGGCCGTCACCGGGGCGGCGCACCTGCCGCCCGCGATGCTCACCGGCATTGTCGAGCGCGCCGATGGCGTGCCGCTGTTCATTGAAGAACTGGTCAAGAACGCCATCGAAGTGCAGGCCGCCGCCAGCGCCGAGGCGCAGGCGGAGGCCATCCCGGCCTCGTTGCAGGAATCGCTGGTCGCCCGGCTTGACCGTATGGCGGACGGCAAGACGGTCGCACAGGTGGCCGCCGTGATCGGGCGGCGTTTCAACGCGGCGCTGCTGGAACGGGTGTCCCCGGTTTCGGTGCGGCAGTTGCGGGCTGGTCTGACGCAACTGGTGATGGCCGGGCTGATCTCGGAGGAGGACGCGGGCGAATTCGGCCCCGGTGGCCCCGGCGTGCATTACGTGTTCCGCCATGCGCTGGTGCGCGACACCGCCTATGGCACATTGCTTATGCGGGTGCGCCGCCGGTTGCATCATGACGTGGCCAACGCGCTGGCCGACCGCACGGCGGGGTTTGCGGCGGGCGGGCCGGAAATCATGGCCCAGCATCTCTCGCTGGCCGAGGACTGGCCGGAAGCCGTGGCGGCGTGGCTGGCCGCAGGCCAGCGCAGCTATCAGCGGCAGGATCTGGCCGAAGCCATGGTGCAATTCCGCCACGGGCTGGATCTGCTGGGCCACCTGTCCGACCCGATGGAGCGGCATGTCCGCGAACTGGCATTGCGCGCCGGGTTTGGTGCCGCCTGCATGTTGCTGCGCGGCTACGCGGCACCGGAAGTGGAACTCAGCTTCAACCGCGCCTACGAACTCACAGGCGACATCATCGACCCGCAGGTGTTCGCCGTCATCTGGGGCGTCTGGGCATTCCAGATCTCCAGCCGCCGCAACCGTTTCGGTGAGGAAGCCGCCAACCGCCTGACGGCGATCGCTGAAGGGCTGGGCGACCGGCAGTTGCGCCTGCTGGCACACACCGCACAGACCGCCACACGCGTCGCGCTGGGCGAACTGGAGCGGTGCGAGCACGAAGCCCGCAGCGCGATGGCCCTGCACGACCCCACCGAGGACCGCGACCTGGCGGTGGCATTCACCGTGGACCCCAAGGCGCTGTCGATGATGTTTCTGGCCCACGCGCTGTGGGTCGGCGGACGCACGGAGGAAGCCGAGGCGCTGGGCGAAGCCTGTCTGGCGTTCGTGGAGGGCCTCGGCCACGCCTTCGTGGTGCCGTATGTGCTGGTCTGGGGCGGCGTGCCGCTGGTTTATGCCGGGCGGTGGGACGAGGCGATTGCCCGGATGCAGAAAGGCGTGGCGCTGGCCCATGCCAGCCGTCTGGACTTGTGGACGCTGACCGGGGAGTTGTGGCGCGGCGCAGCCCTGATCGGGCGCGGCGATCTGGCCGAGGGTGCCGCGCTGCTGAAGGAACAGCTTGCCATCTACCGGATGACCGGCGTGCGCCTGGCGGTGCCGTATCTGCAGGCCATTCTGGCCACCGCTCTGGCCCGTCTGGGCCAGATCGACGAAGCCCGCGCGCTGGCTGATGAAGCGGCTGCTGCGGATTGCGGCACCGATGGCCTGTATGCTGCCGAAACCGGGCGGCTGTGCGGGCAGGTGCTGCTGGCCATGGACCCGCCGGACTACGCGGGCGCTGCCGGGCGGTTCCGCACCGCGCTGGAAGTCGCCCGCCGTCAGGGGGCAAAGGCGTGGGAGGAACGCGCCGCCGCCTCGCTGGCCGAACTGGAGGCACGCACCGCCTGAGCGCACTTGCCTTGCCGGGCCGGATCGCGTCCGTTGCCAATCAGGCGCGGCGGAAGCGATACTGAAGCTGCGTCCGCATGCCGCCCGGCGGCCGGACCGGAGAAGGGGACAGCCGATGGACGACGCCCAGACTCTAGGCAAGTACGAACTGCGTGGCACGCTCGGCAAGGGTGCCATGGGCACCGTGTACGATGGCTGGGACCCGCGTATCGGCCGGCGCGTGGCCATCAAGACCGTGCTGCTGCCGGAAAACCCCGACCCGCAGACCGAGGAGGAAATTGCCCGCTTCCGCCGTGAGGCGCAGGCGGCAGGCTCATTGAGCCATCCCAACATCGTCGGCGTGTACGACTACGGCGAGACTGAGCAGCAAGCCTATATCGTGATGGAATTCGTCGGCGGGCCGTCGCTGAAATCGCTGCTGGACAAGGAGGAACGGTTTACCATTCCGGCCATCGCCGGGCTGATGGATGAATTGCTGGCCGGGTTGCAGTTCAGCCACGCCAAAGGCGTGGTGCATCGCGACATCAAGCCCGCCAACATCATGCTCACCACCGACCGGCACGTGAAGATCGCCGATTTCGGCATCGCGCGGATCGAGCAGAGCAGCATGACGCAGGCGGGCACCATGATGGGCACGCCCGCCTACATGTCGCCCGAACAGTTCATGGGCCAGACCGTCGATGCGCGCACCGATGTGTATGCGGCGGGCGTGGTGCTGTACCAGTTGCTGACCGGCGAGCGCCCGTTCGAGGGCGGGCTGACCACGATCATGCAGAAGGTGCTGAACACCGAGCCGCTGCCGCCGTCGCAACTCTCGGTGGTGGCCCCGCGCGCGCTCGATGCGGTGGTGCTGAAGGCGCTGGCCAAGCGGCCGGAAGCGCGCTGGGCCTCGGCGGCGGACTTCGCCAAGGCCATCCGTGCTGCGGTGGACGCCGCCCCGGATGCGCTGGACGCACTCGATGGTCTCGGCGGCCCCACCGACAACGACGCAACACTGGTCGCCCGCCCGTCTGCCGCCACCCCGGCCGCCGCCGACGGCACGCGGATGCGTCCGCCGCCCGCCGCAGCCCCGCCTGCCCCGCCGGTGGCCCCGCCGCCTGCACCCGCTGCCGCCGCCAAGGGCGGCAAAGGCCCGATAATCGCCATTGCCGCAGTGGTGGCCGTGGTGGTGCTGGGTGGCGGCGGGTATGTCCTGTTCGGGTCCAGCCCGGCGCCGAAACCGCCCGAGGTGGTGGCCTCCGCGCCCGCAACCCCGCCGCCCGCGACGCCTGCGGCCGCGCCCGCACAGCCCACACCGCCGGCGCCAGCGGTCTCGCAACAGGCGCCCGCGCAACCCGCAGCGGCGCAACCCGCGGCAGCGCAACCCCCAGCAGCGCAACCGGCACCGGTTCAGCCTGCAGCCGCGCCCGCCAAGCCGGTGCAGGCCGCCCCGGTGGCAGCCGAATCGGCGGCACCGAAAACGGCGCCGCAGTCCGCCGCTCAGTCGCCAGCCCCGCCACCCGCCGCCGCCCCGGCCGTTGCCCCGTCCCCGGCTCCGCAGCCCGCGACCAAGCTCGCGATGGCACCCGCCCAAACGCCGGCGCCAGCCCCGGTGGTCAAACCCGCCGAACCGGCCGCCACCGCCGCGCAACCCACCCCGGCCCCGAGTGCCGCCACATCGCCGCCGCCCGCCCCGGCCAGCCAGCCCAGCACCCCCGCCCCGGCGCCGGCCCCCACGGCGACCCCGCCGGTGGC
>CAIPHQ010000304.1 GCA_903864895.1 uncultured Rhodospirillales bacterium | reverse complement strand
GGGCTTCGAGATGGAGAGTCTGCCCGGCGACTACATGGCCGGGATGATGAAGGGCATCCGTGCCTTCCGGCTGCGGTCCGAGCGGATCGAGGCGCAGTGGAAAATGAGCCAGAACCGCAGCATCGCCGACCGGCAGGGCGTGATTGACGCGCTGCGGGCGCAAGGCAGCCATGATGTGGCCGATCTGGTTGCGCAAACGCTGCCGGCGGGCTGAAAAACAGCAAAAGCGGCCGTCTGGCGACTGCCAGGGCCGTTATGCCGCTGCTATGGGCTGCCTGTGCCCCGGCCCCTCGGTCCAGTTGCCTGGGGGCCGGTATCCGGCGGGCTTTAGAAGCCTTCGCGCTCCAGGCGCTTGCGCTCCATCTTGCGGGCGCGGCGAACGGCCTCGGCGGCCTCGCGGGCGCGGCGCTCGGAGGGCTTTTCGTAGTGCCGGCGGAGCTTCATCTCCCGGAACACGCCTTCGCGCTGCATCTTCTTCTTGAGCGCCTTGAGCGCCTGGTCGACATTGTTGTCACGAACGAGAACTTGCACTTGGCCGCCTACTCCTCTGTCCGGGCGTCACCCCGCCGATCGGGGCCGCCACCTGGGTCAGCACACAGGACTCCGGCCGGACAGACCGGCCAGAGAGGCGGGCGCTATAGCATGGGTGCCGCACCTCGCCAAACCGTTTTGCGCACCCCATTGTGATGGGTGGCAGGGAGTACGATACCGCATGGCCATTCTGAAGATCGCCCGCATGGGCCACCCGGTGCTGCTGCAACGCGCCGCCGAGGTGCCGGACCCGGCTGCGCCCGAGATAAGGCGTCTGGTGGCCGACATGATCGAGACGATGGAGGACGCGCCCGGCGTGGGCTTGGCCGCGCCGCAAGTGCATGTGCCGCTGCGCATTTTCGTCTTCCGCGTGCCCGGCCATCGCGGCACCGGCGACGCCGATGATGCCCCGGCGGGCACGCAGGTGGCGATCAACCCGGTGGTGGAGTTGCTGGGCGATGACCTGCGCCTGCGCTGGGAGGGCTGCCTGTCCATCCCCGGCCTGCGCGCCGCGGTGCCGCGCCACTGGCGCATCCGCTATTCCGCCGTGGATACCGAAGGCCGCACGTTCGGCCGTGAGGCCACCGGCTTTCACGCCGGAGTGGTACAGCACGAGTTCGACCATCTGGATGGCATCCTCTATCCGATGCGCATGACCGATTTTTCGTTGTTTGGGTACAACGAGGAAATCGAACGGGCCATGATCGCACAACAGCAGGCCGCCCAGGCGGCGCAGGAGAAGGCATGATGCAGGCCCCCGAACGCTCGGCGGAACGCGATGCGGCGCTGGATGCGGTACTGGCGCAGGTGCCGCAGCTTGGCTGGACCATGGCGGCGCTGCGCGCGGGGCTGGAAGCCTCCGGCGGTGATCCCCTGGATGCCGAATTGCTGTTCCCCGGCGGCGTGCCGGACATGATCGAGGCGTTTATCGACCTGATCGACCGGCGCATGGCCGAAGCCGCCGCCCGTACGGATCTGACCGTGCTGCGCATCCCGGCGCGGGTGCGCGCCGTCATCCTGCTGCGTCTGGAACAGCACAGCGAACACCGGGAAGCGATTCGCCGGGCCGCCGCCGTGCTGGCCAACCCGTGCCACGCACGGCTTGCGGCGCGCTGCGCGGCCCGCACGGCGGATGCCATCTGGTATGCGGCGGGCGACCGCACGTCGGATTTCAGCTGGTACACCAAGCGTGCCACGGTGGCCGCCGTGTATGGGGCCACACTGCTGTTCTGGCTGCGCGATATGGACGGTGACGACACCGCCACCCGCGCCTTTCTCGACCGGCGTCTGGCCGGCGTTGCCCG
>CAIPHQ010000303.1 GCA_903864895.1 uncultured Rhodospirillales bacterium | reverse complement strand
CGGGCGCAGAGCTTCCCCACCATGCTGGCCGAATACGCGGTGCTGGCGGCACTGCTGGCCTATCTGGTGCTGCGGTTCTGGAGCCTGAAGTTGCTGCGCCGCGCCATCGGCCAGTGGCGATAGAGTGGCGATAGAGTGGCGCTAGCGTCTGGCTGAAGCCGCCACCGGGCCACGCGCGGCCTTCTTCGCCCGCCGGTTCGCCCCGCTGCCCGCCGTATTGGCCCGCGCCATCTGCGACGGGGCCGAGGTGCCGCTGGCCGCGCGGTCCAGCACGAAGCGGGCGTAGTCGTCCATGTCGCCCGCAAACGGCGTGACGGTGCCATCGGCGGCCAGCCACAGCCGGTCGGCCACCAGTTCCATCAAGGAACGGTCATGGGTGATCAGGATCACCGCGCCCTCATACTCGTTCAGCGCATCCAGCAGTGCCCGCCGGCTGTCGATGTCCAGATGGTTGGTCGGCTCATCCAGAATCAGGATGTGCGGCGCGGCCATGGCCACCATGTTCAGCAGCAGCCGTGCCCGCTCCCCGCCCGACAAATTCGCAACCGTGGTTTCCTGCTTGTCGAACCCGATGCCGAACTTGGCCAAGGTCGAGCGATGCCCGCTCTCCCCCACGTCCAGCCGTGCGCGGCGCATGATTTCCAGCGGCGTGTCGTTGGGGTCCAGCGCCTCGATCTGATGCTGATGGAACCAGCCCACCTGAATCCGCCGCTCCCGCTGCATGTGGCCCGAGAGAATCGGCAGCGCGCCCGCCGCCATCTTGGCAAACGTGGACTTGCCCGCGCCGTTCACGCCCAAAAGGCCGATGCGGTCATCCACATCCAGCCGCAAGTTCAGGTCGCGCAGCACCACGTGCCCGGCGTAGCCGACATTCACATCCTCCAGCCGCATCAGCGGCGGGGCCAGCGGGCGCGGCGGGGATGGCAGCGTGAACGGGGCCACACGTTCTTCAATGGTGGCCGCAATCGGCTCCAGCTTGGCCAGCCGTTTCATGCGTGATTGCGCCTGCGCCGCCTTGCTGGCCTTGGCGCGGAAGCGGTCCACGAAACTTTGCAGATGCGCCCGCTCGGCTTCCTGCTTCACCCGGTTGGCCGATTGCAGCCGCAGCCGCTCGGCGCGCTGCTTTTCGAAATCGTCATAGCCGCCGGTGTAGAGTTCCAGCTTGCCTTCGGTGACATGCAGGATGAACTGCACCGAGTTGTTCAGCAATTCGCGGTCATGGCTGATGATCAGCGCGCTGTGCGGGTAGGTCTGCAACCGCGCTTCCAGCCACAGTGCGCCTTCCAGATCCAGATAGTTGGTCGGCTCATCCAGCAGCAACAGGTCCGGCTCGGCGAACAGCGCCGCCGCAAGTGCCACGCGCATCCGCCAGCCGCCGGAGAACTCGGCCATCGGGCGGTCCAGATCGGGCACCGAGAAGCCCAGCCCGGCCAGAATTTCACCCGCACGGGCGGGCGCGCGGTCGGCGTCGATTTCCATCAGGTGCAGATAGATGTCGCCCATGCGTTCGGGCTCGGCGGTGTCGAGTTCCGCCAGCAGCCCCGCGCGCACCGTGTCGGCGGCCAGAATCGTGTCCAGCAGGCTGACCGGGGTGGCCGGATGCTCCTGCGCCACCACGGCGATACGGGCGAGTTTGGGGATGACAATCTCGCCGCCATCCGGCTGCAACTCGCCCTGAATCAGCTTGAACAGCGTGGACTTGCCCACGCCGTTGCGCCCCACCAGCCCCACCTTGGACGGGTTGGGCAAGGTGACGGTGGCGCGGTCAAAGAACCGCCGCCCCCAGGCGTTGAAGGTCAGGCCATCGATTTGCAGCATGCGGGGTCCGCCGGGCTTGAAACAGACGATCCCGCACATCGAGACGCCGCCCGCCATGTAGCCCAGACGGGCGCATCCGGGGAAAAATTGTGCACCGCAAAAAAGCGCGGCAGCACGTTACCGGCCCGCACGCTCCAGAAACTCCAGCTGCCAGCGCATCTCGTCGATCGCCAATGGGAAGCCGCCGCCGTTCAGCCCGCGCAGCACGGCTTCCGGCCCGATGCGGCACAGCAGCACCTGCAACGGCCCGGCCACACGCATGGTGAACCCGGCCTTCCACACCAGGCTGACCAGCCCCTTGGCGCTGCGCAGCGTGACGGCGCGTTCCACCACGGTGGCGGACACGTCCGCGGCCACGGCCAGCATGGCGGTACACAGCCGTGCCTCCCCCCGCTGGGCCGCGGCCAGCACCGCCGCCTCATTCAGCCGCCCGGCATCCGCCAAATCGGCGGCCATCGCCATCGCCTCATCCAGTTTTGGCCCGTGATAGACCGTGGCGGGGGTGGCAGGCGGGGCCATGCGCCCGGCCAGACGCTCACGCAGATCCTGCGTCACGTCGGGGTCGAGGTCGCCACGGCTGGCCAGCACGTTCAGCAATTGCGTGGTCACGATTTCGGACAACGCCCGCGTGGCCCGCGCCGACAGCGCCGGGCGGCGCACCAGCTTGTCCTGCCACGCATTGTGGCTGGCGGCGCGGGAGATCAGTGCGTCCAGTGTCGCCTCCCGAATCGCGGCCGAGCCATTGTCCAGCAGCGTGCCGATGGCCTCGCTATCGGCGCTGACCGCCAGCACGTCGCAGACATGCGCGGGCAGGCGCGGGCGGGCGGCCACCGCGCGGGCCACGCCGGGGGCGGGCATGTCGGCCAGCAAACCCAGCAGATCTTCGGCTGACAGCAGCGGCGACAGGCGGATCACCGGCTCACTGACCGGCATGGCGCTGTCACGCGCCAGCCGCAGGATCAGTTCGCGCGGCGCCGAGGGCATTTCCTTGACCACGTCGGCGATGGCGGCGCGCACCCGCACCGCCTCATCCTCGATCAACTGGGTCAGCGTTGCCAGCGTTTGCGCTTCCAGCGCCGCGCGGTCGTGGCGTTGCAGTTGCGGGATCAGTGCTGCCAGCTTGCGCGCCAGCAGCGTGCGCACGCGCTCATCGGCATCACCCGCCAGCACCCGGTGCGCGCCATCCGGGGTGGCGGGGTTCATCGCCACCGCCGCGCGCACCGTCACCGACGGGTCACTGGCCAGCGCATCCAGCGTTTCCGGCGCGGTGTCTGCCGCCGCACCCAGCCGGACCCGCGCCGCCTCACCCAGATGATGCAGCGCGTGTCGCGGCCCCATGGCGGCGGCGCGCGGGCTCACGGGCCCTGATTCGGGGCGACCCGCCATGCGCCCCGCCCGCTGCGCTTGGCGTCGTACATCGCCTGATCCGCCCGCCCCATCAGTTCATCAATGTCGTCCACCAGACCGGGCCAGCGGATGGCCACGCCGATGGACAGCGTGATCTTGCTGCCGTCCTGCGGTGTCAGATGCGCCACCGCCTCCGGCCCCGCCGTGCGCAGGCATTCGGCACGCTCGGCGGCGGCGAATTCGTCGGCCCCGTCCAGCCACAGCGCGAATTCGTCCCCGCCCAGCCGCGCCACCAGATCGGTAGCCCGGCAATGCCGTTGCAGCATCCGGGCAATGCCGCGCAGCGCCTCATCCCCCGCATCATGGCCGCGCGTGTCGTTCAGCGCCTTGAAATTGTCCAGATCGACGAACAGCAGCGCGCCGGGCAGGCCATCCACTTCCAGCCGGTGGAAGCGCCGCGCCAGCTCATCCAGAAACGCGCGGCGGTTCAGCAGCCCGGTCAGCGGGTCGGTGCGCGCCTGCCGGGCCATTTCCCGCTGCAATACGTCGTGTTCCAGAATCACCCGCAGAATCGCCGCCGTCGCCCCGGCCAGCATCCGCTCATCGCCATCCCACGCCCGCCCGCCCGGCGCGCGCCACAGCACCAGCGCCGCCGCCCCGCCAAGGCGGGAACTCGCCGGGCAGACCAGCACCATGCGCCCATCCGGTGCCAGCCCCTGGCTGCTGGACTCCGGCTGCTGTTCCACCAGCGCCAGCGCGGTGGCGACCGCGGAATCGGAGGGCCGGCCGCTGGCATACAGCGCGCCCGGTTCGGCGGCGGCGGCGAAAATATCCACCATGGCCAAGCCCTCGCAGCCGGTGGCGTGGCCCAGCGCATCGAGGGCGGCCTGCATCATGCGCGGGGCCAGCACCTCCTTGCGCATCCGCCACAGGATATGGTCCAGCACCTCCCCGCGCCGCAGTGCGCCCGCCACCTCGGCCTCACGCCGTTCCTGTTCGCTGGTGTCCTGCCCCACGCCACGCGCGCCGATGATGCGCCCGTCCGGGTCCAGCAGCGGGGCGGCGGCGAAGGTCAGGCACAGGCTGCTGCCATCTGGCCGCTTCAGCCACGCGCGGCGGCGGCGCACCGGGCCGCCGGGGCGGAACGGGTTGAAACACGGCTCCCCCGGCGTTTCCACCAGCAGCAATTCGGCGGTCTGCCCCAACAGCGTGGCAGCAGGCCAGCCCAGCGCCGGGTCGGGTGAGACGAACACGAAGCGGCCCCAGGCGTCGGTTTCAAACGCGAAGTCGGCGGCCAGATGCACCAGATCGCGCCAGCGCTGGCGGCTGTCCAGCAGGGCGGCGTGCAGCGGCGTCGTTTCCGGCGTGGCGGTGGGCAGCGGGGCGGGTGCGGGCGGCGGGGCCGCTGGCCGCTCCAGCACGGCGGTATCGCCGCCATCCGGGGCAGCAGCGCGTGTGGTGGCGCGGGGGGCGCGCGTGGGCGAGGCTTGGGCCTTGGGCATGGCGTTCGGTTTCCTGCGGCGGCCCCAATTCAGCCGCCACGGCGTAAAGAACGGGTTAGCGCGGCCCCCGCGCGGGCAGCGTAATTGACTCCGCCAAGGCGGCTGCGCATGGTCCGCCGCCATGCCGGGCGCACCGGCGCGGGCGGCTACGGCTGACAATTTGGGCGGGGATCGGATGACTCAGGCGTTGCAGACGGCCATCGAAGCGGTGTGGAACCGGCGGGACACGCTGAATTCCGCCACCACCGGCGCGGACCGTGATGCGGTGGAACAGGCGCTGGGGTTGCTGGACAGCGGCCGCGCCCGCGTGGCCGAGCCCACCGCCAATGGCTGGGTGGTCAACCAATGGCTGAAACAAGCGGTGCTGCTCAGCTTCCGGCTGAATGACAGCATCCTGATGCCCGGCCCCGGCGGCGCCCCGGTGTTCGACAAGGTGCCGATGAAGTTCGAAGGCTGGGGTCTGGCCGAGTTTCAGGCCGCCGGCTTCCGCGCCGTGCCCGGCGCCGTGGTGCGCCGCAGCGCCTACATCGCGCCCTCCGTCGTGCTGATGCCCAGCTTCGTGAATGTCGGCGCGTATGTGGACCGCGCCACCATGGTGGACACATGGGCCACCGTGGGTAGTTGCGCGCAGATCGGCCGCAACGTGCATCTGTCGGGCGGCGTGGGCATCGGCGGCGTGCTGGAGCCGTTGCAGGCCAACCCGACCATCATTGAAGACGACTGCTTCATCGGCGCGCGCAGCGAAGTGGTGGAAGGCGTGATCGTCGAGCGCGGCAGCGTGCTGGCGATGGGCGTGTTCATCAGTGCCACCACCAAGATCGTCGATCGCACCACCGGGCAGGTGTTCACCGGCCGCGTGCCCGCCTATTCGGTCGTGGTGCCCGGCGCGCTGCCCGGCAAGCCGATGCCCGATGGCACGCCCGGCCCGTCACTGGCCTGCGCGGTGATCGTCAAGCGGGTGGACGAGCAGACCCGCTCGAAGACCTCGATCAACGAATTGCTGCGCGATTGAACGCCGACCCCACCGACCCGCTGCCGCTGGCGCAGGCGCTGATTGCCTGCCCCAGCGTCACCCCCGCCGACGCGGGCGCGCAGGATGTGCTGGCGGATTTTCTGGAATCGCTCGGCTTCACCGTCACGCGCCTGCGCTTCGGTGAGATCGAGAACCTGTTCGCCCGCATCGGCACAGGGGCCCCGCATCTGTGCTTCGCGGGCCATACCGATGTGGTGCCCGCAGGCGACACGTCCGCATGGACCGGCAGCGCCTTCTCGGGCGAGGTGCGGGATGGCGTGCTGTACGGCCGTGGCGCGGTGGACATGAAAGGCGGCATCGCCGCCTTCGCCGCCGCTGCGGCGCAGCATCTGGCCGCAGCCACGCTGCACGGCTCCATCAGCCTGCTGATCACCGGAGACGAGGAAGCCGACGCCATCGACGGCACCGCGAAGGTGCTGGAGTGGATGCAGACCAACGGCCAGATCCCGGATTTCTGTCTGGTCGGCGAGCCCACCAGCCAGATTTCGCTGGGCGACGTGATCAAGATCGGGCGGCGCGGCAGCATGACCGCGAAAATCACCGTCCACGGCAAGCAGGGCCACGCCGCCTATCCGCACCGGGTGGACAACCCGGTCCACCGTCTGGCGCGCGCCATCGCGGCCATGATCGCAGCGCCCCTGGACGCAGGCAGCGCGTGGTTCGAGCCGTCGTCGTTGCAGGTCACCACCTTTGATGTCGGCAACCCGGCCAGCAACGTGGTGCCCGCCGCCGCGCGTGCCACCCTGAACATCCGCTTCAACGACCTGCACACCTCATCCGCGCTGGATGGCTGGCTGCGCGCCACGCTGGCCCAGTATGCCGGCCGCTTCGAGATGGAAACCAGCGTCAGCGGTGAGAGTTTTCTCACCACTCCCGGCCCGCAAGTGGACGCGCTGCGCGATGCCATCGCGGCAGCCACCGGCGTCACGCCAAGGCTGGACACCGGCGGCGGCACATCGGACGCGCGGTTCATCGCCCGCTACTGCCCGGTGGCCGAGTTCGGGCTGATCGGGTCCACCATGCATCAGATCGACGAACAGGTGCCGGTGGCCGAGTTGCGGGCGCTGGCCGCCGCCTATGGCGGTGTGCTGCGGGCGTTCGGGGTATGAGCGGTCCATCATGAACCTGTCCGCCGTGCGCGGCGTTACCCGGCTTGCACGCTTCGATTCGTCCGGTCTCGCCGGATTCGATGCCTCGCCGCAGGGCTTGCTGAACGCGCTGGCACCATGGATCGCGTTCAGCCTTGTCGCCTGCGTCATCATGCTGGTGCGCGGCCAGCCGGCGCAGGCGCTGGGCGACGCGCTGGTGTCGGTGGTGGCGCTGCTGACCCCGCCGGTGACCAGCCACGCGCTGGCGTCGTTTTGGAAACGCAAACCGAATTGGCTGCGCTACGCGGTGGCCGTGGTGTGGTGCCAGTGGGTGATGCCGGTGGCACTTCTGGTGGCGCTGACGGGAAGTTTCGTGATGATGGGCGCGGGCGTGCCGGAACGCACCGCCGAGCGCATCGTGATGCTGGCGCTGCTGGTCTATGCACTGGCGCTGAACATTTTTCTGGCCCGCCGCGCCCTGGACATGGCGTGGTGGAAGGCCGTGCTGCTGGTGCTGGCGGTGAATTTTGTCACCGGCACGGCGGTGCTGGCCCCGCGCCTGATCGAGATCGCGCAGGAGTTGGGCGCATGAGCACGCTGTCGGGCATGGGCGACGGGTTGCAGGCGGCATGGCTGCTGGCGCGTGGCCGCCCGGAGGGGCTGGCCGTGCTGTCCGCCCGCGCCGAACCGGCGATGGCCACTGCCGCGCGCAGTTTCTGGGCCGCCGCCCTGTGCCTGCCCGCCTTCGTCTGCCTGCAACTGATGTCGCTGACCGGCACGTCCGCCACGGCCTTTTCCGCCCACACCTTCGCGTTGCAACTGGAAGGCTATGCGCTGGACTGGGCCGCGTTCGCGCTGGTCTCCCGCAGCCTCGCCATGGTGGTGGGACAGGGGGAGAAATGGCCGGTGTTCATTGCCGCACTGAACTGGTGTAACGTGATCCAGTTCGTGCTGCTGGTCGCCGCCGGATTGCCCTCGCTGCTCGGCCTGCCGGATTTCGTGGGGGAGACGGTGTGGCTGGTGGTGTACGGCTGGTCGCTGTGGCTGGAATGGTACGTCTCCAAGCTCAGCCTGGATATCGACGGCATGTCGGCGGTGGGCTTCGTGGTGCTCGATGAGGCGCTGGGGCTGATCCTGCTGATGGTGATTCAAGGCATCGGGGGCGCGTAGCCATGCAACCGCGCCGCACCTTGCAGGTGGTGGGCTGCCACGCCGAGGGCGAAACCGGCGACGTGATCGTGGGCGGCGTGCTGCCGCCGCCCGGTGCCACGCAGTTCGAGCGGATGCAGAACTTCGCCCGCACGCATGACGGCATCCGCCGCCTGCTGCTCAGCGAACCGCGCGGCTCCATCTGCCGCCACGTGAACCTGATCACGCCGTCCCTGCGCAGCGACTGCGCGGCGGGCGTGATCATCATGGAGCCCACCGAATACCCGCCGATGTCGGGCAGCAACCTGATGTGTACCGTCACCGTGCTACTGGAAACCGGCATGGTGCCGATGACCGGGCCGCAGACCGTGGTGATGGTCGATACCCCCGCAGGCCCGGTGCGCGCGGTGGCCGATTGCCGCAACGGCAAATGCGAGCGCGTGACCATCCAGAACGTGCCCTGCTTCGCGCTGCGCCTTGATGCGGTGCTGGAGGTGGAGGGTTACGGCAGCCTCACCGCCGACATCGCCTATGGCGGCATGATCTACGCCTTGGTGGACGCCACCAAGCTCGGCTTCGCGGTGGACGCCAGTGAGGCGCGGGAACTCGCCGTGCTGGGCGAACGGGTGCGGCTTGCCGCCCGCGCACAACTCACCGGCATCACGCATCCGGAAAACCCCGGCATCGACGGCGTGTCCATCGTGCAGTTGCACCGCCCGTTCGCGGGCGTGGGGCAAGTCACCCGCAACACCTGCATCGTCGCCCCCGGGCGCTCCGACCGCAGCCCCACCGGCACCGGCACCTGTGCCCGCATGGCCGTGCTGCACGCGCGCGGGCAGATGCAGGCGGGCGACAGCATGACCCATGAAAGCCTGATCGGCAGCCGGTTCGAGGGCCGGATTCTGGCGGAAACCACCGTGGGCGGCCTGCCCGCCATCGTGCCCAGCATTTCCGGGCGCGCATGGATTACCGGGCTGTTCTCGTATTTCGTCGATGCGTCGGACCCGTGGCCGGAGGGGTTTCAGGTGGCCGATATGATGGGGGTGACGGGTACCATGGGGCAGGACGGTTGACGCAGTAGCGCCGTTGACACCTCCCGGCGGCAAAACTAACGTCGTATCAGGTCAGTTACGGCCCGGAAGCCGGTGCAACCCCGTCGCGGACGCGCCACTGTAACCGGCGCTGCGGTATGCCGCAGGGCCGGAAGTCAGACCCGGACGTGACCCAACGCCTGACACGCGGG